>DASSSF010000065.1:0-42904 GCA_035708565.1 Candidatus Limnocylindria bacterium | reverse complement strand
GACCGGCGCCGTCGCTGCGCAGCGCGCGCATCGGCGTGTCGCAGGAGATGGACGCGGTCGTTCGGCGCGCGCTCTCGCGCCACCCGTCGGAGCGGTTCGCGAGCGCCGGCGAGTTCGCCCGCGCGTTCGGCACGGTCGCGGGGCGCGGCGACCAGACCTCGATCCTCGCGGCGGCGCCGCCGCGGCCGCTCGCGCGCCCCGGCGTGCGGCTCCCCCGCTGGGACAGCACGCTCGCGACGCTCGTCGTCATCCTCGTGCTCCTCGGCCTGGTCGCGTTCTTCCTGAACTTCTCGGGGGCCGCGATCGCGCCGGCGACGACAGAGCCGGCGCGGACGCAGGCGCCGGCGGCGCTCGTCACGCCGAACGTCGTCGGCACGCGGCTGTCGTCGGCGATCGACGCGCTGCAGCGCGCGGGCTTCGGCACAGTGGAGTGGGACGTCGCGCAGGGCGCGACCGGGAAGGCGTGCGACGTCACGCGGCAGGATCCCGCGGCCGGCGCGACGCTCCAGCGCGGCCAGCGCGCGAAGGTCTTCTACATACCCGGCAGGAACTGCACCTCGCGCGAATGACGAGGGCGGCCGCGCGCAGCGACCCGGGGAAGGTCCGCGACGGGAACGAGGACCGCTGGACGATCCGTCGCCGGGGCGGGGTCACGCTCCTGGCCGTCGCCGACGGTGTCGGCGGCGCCGCGGGCGGCGAGATCGCGAGCGCGGTGGCGGTGGACGCCCTCGCGGAGCGCTTCTACTCCACGCTCGGGAACGGGGTGCGGACCTCGCTCACGGCGGCGGTCCGCGACGCGAACGACGCCGTCGTGCGCGCGACCGACGAGAAGGCGCGGGGCGCGGCGACGACGCTCGTCGCCGCCGCGGTGCGCGGGCGGGAGGCGACCGTCGCGAACCTCGGCGACAGCCGGGCGTACCTGGTCCGCGGCGCGACCGCGCGGCAGCTCACCACCGACCACGCCGGCGCGCGCACACACGAGATCACGCGCTACCTGGGCGACGCGCGCGGCGTGCAGCCCGACGTGTTCGTCGAGACGCTCCGCTCCGGCGACCGTCTCGTGCTCTGCAGCGACGGGCTCACGAGACACGTTCTGGAGCCGGAGATCGCGCGCCTCGCGCGCCGCGACCCCGCCTCGGCGGCCGACGCGCTCGTCGCGCTCGCGAACGAGCGCGGCGGCGAGGACAACGTCACGGTCGTCGTCTACCGCGCGGGCGGCGCGTGGGTCCGCGCGATCCTCGTCTCGCTCGTCGTCGTGCTCGCGGCTATGGCGACGGGGACGGTCCTCTCCGCCACCATCCCGCCGCCGCTTCCCTAACGCGCTCGTTCGAGAGCACGAGCCACAGGCCGGACGCGAGCAGGAAAAGGGCGACCGGGATGGTGAAGCGGGCGATCGCGGCGGCCGTCCCGACCCGCACGCCGAGCGGCACCTCGCAGACGAACGACGGGTAGAACTGGCACTCGTGCTGCCACGTCGGGAGGATGAAGAAGACGCCGGTCTGGTCCGCGGGCACCGGCGCTCCCGACACGAACGGATAGAAGAACGCGAACGACGCCGCGGCGAGCGCGCCGAGGGCCGCGACCAGCGTTCGCCGCTCCGTCTCCCACAGGGCGACGCACGCCGCCACGAGCGCGAGGAAGTAGAACGGCAGCGCCGTGAAGAAGTGGTAGAAGAAGAGGACCCGCGTGATCGGGATCCACGCGACGAGCTGCGCGAGGAGCGCGAAGACGATGAACCCGAGCACGACCGAGCGCGCGCGGACGGCGGCCACGGCGCACCACACGGTGGCGGCGAGCGCGCTCCAGAAGAGGACGACGTTCCCCGCGTCGTAGATCACCGCGCTGCCGCCGTCGCTCGCGGAGTAGTACCAGTACACGGGCTTGAGGACGATGGGCCATGACCACCAGGGCGAGCCCGCGGGGTGTGGGGCGGTGAGGCTCGAGTGGTACCAGTACATCTGCTGCGTGACCTCGACGAGCGACCACCCGTACGGGATCGTCTTTCCTCCGAACCAGGGCAGGTATGACGCGACGTAGATCGCGAGCGGCACGAGCGCGAACGAGACGGCGAGGAACGCGGCGCTCGTGCCGCGCCCGCCGAGGAGGTCGAGCGGGCCGCCCTGCCCGGCCCGCCGCTGCGCCCAGGCGCGCGCGGTGACGCCGAGCGTTGCGAGCGCGAGCGCGGCGAGCGCGTACGCTGCGACCCACTTGGACGCGAGCGCGAGGCCGAAAGAGACGCCCGCGATGAGCAGGTCGAGGCGCGCCGACAGGCGCGGCGCGTGCGCCGCGACGACGAAGTACCAGCCCGCGACGATGAACGTCGCCACGTAGATGTCGTTCATGCCGATGCGCGCCTGCGCGAACATCGAGCCGTCGAGCACGACCATCGCGCCGACGAGCGCCGGCGCGAGCGCGCTCGCGAAGAGGCGGCGCGCGAAGAGCACGAGGAAGAACGCGAGCACGGCCGCGGCGAGCACGCCGGGCAGCCGCCACGCGAGCGCGTGGCGCCCGGTCTCGATCACGTCGGCGCCCGCGGCGCCGGCGACCACGAGCGAGTCCTCCTCCCCCGCGACGCCGAGGAGCGGGCCGCGCGCGGGCAGCGAGGCGAACGGCGAGACGCCGTGCGGCTCGACGACGACGAGGCGGTCGCCGGCGACCGCGTAGACGAACTGCGTGCGCGGCACGACCGCGAGCGCGCTCACGGGACCCGGCACGGCTCCCGTCCGCGCGTTCGCGAGCGCGACGCGCTCGCGCGTCCCTTCCTGGAGCGAGATGACCTCGACCGCCGCGCTCGACGCGTCCCCGACGAACACGCTGTCGGGCGAGAGGGCGTACGCGATCGACCGCCCGGGCCGCCCGGCGAACGCGCGCGTCTCGCTCGCCGCCGCCGTGTCGATGGCCCGCACGGTGCCCTCTCGGTCGAGTACGTACGCCGCGGTCCCGTCCGGGCGCGCCGTCACCGCGACCACGCCGCCCGGAACGACGCGCGTCCCTCCGGGACCGCGGATCTCGAGCCCGCGGTCCGTGCCGATGAGGACGCGCCCCGACGCCGCCGCGAGCGAGGTGGTGCGGCCGGCACCCTCGAGCGGGCTCCGGTCGACGAGCGACGGCGGCTCGAGCGACGCGGTGACGAGCTCGGTGTCGGTCGCCGCGTAGAGCCGGCCGCCGTCGACGGCGATCGCGCGCACCGGCGCGCCGACCGCGAGGGAGCCGGACTCCTGTCCCCCCGCGCCGCGCAGCACGACGCGGCCGTCGACGAGCGCGTACGCGCGGACCCCCTCGGTGACGGCGAGCGCGGTCGCGCCGTCCGGCACGGGCTCGGCGCCGATCACGCGTTCGCCTCCGAAGGCGAGGATCCCGAGCGCCATGAGCTCCTTCGCGAGGTGCGGGTGCGTCCACTCGTAGACCTCGCGCTCCGCGAGGAGCTCGAACGCCGTGCGCGCGTGGTAGATCTCGTCGAAGTACATGTCGCGCGGGTGGTCGAGCCGGTAGCCGCGCGTACCGAGCACGACGAGCGCGACGACGAGGGCGACGAGCACGTCGCGGCGCGTGGGCCGTCCTCCCGGCGCGAGGCCCGCCGGCAGCGACCAGCGGCGCGCCGCGTCCACCGGCGGGGCCGCGAGCGCGAGCGTCGGCTCGAGGCGCGCGTCGCCCCGCACGAGGCGCCACGCGACGAGCGCGGCCGTACCCGTCATCACGACGGCGATGACGATCTCGCCCGTCCGCCCGAAGAGCGTGGAGCGCACGAGGTCGGACGGATCGAGCAGGTCGTAGACGGTGAAGACGATCGCGAGCGTCGCGAAGAACAGGACCTGGAGCACGAGGTACGGGCGCAGGATCCGCGCGCGCACGGCGGCGAACGGCACGAGCAGCGCGAGCGCGGGGAACAGGTAGCGCTCGTGGGCGCGCGTCGGGAGGAAGTAGAACGCCATGACGGCGCAGGCCGCGCACGCGAGGAGCGCGGCGGTGTCGCGCCGCCACCACAGCGGAGCGCACGACGCGACGATGCCGGCGGCGAGGAGGATCCCGCCGACCGCGACCCAGCCCTCGTCGGCCTTCCAGAAGTCGAGGAGGACGGACCAGGGGTTGAACGCGTAGAGGGAGGTGTATGGGTAGGCCTCGGCCGCGGAGCGCACGAGCGCGACGAGCTCGGCCGGGCCGGCGCCGAATGGCAGGCCGAGGGCGAGGACCGCCGCGAACGCCGCGGCGAGGAGCCGGACCGCGGGGCGCCAGTCGGCGATACGGATGAAGACGAAGGCGGTGGTGGCGGCGAGCGCGACGAGGCCGATGCCGAACTGCGGCTTCACCATCGCCGCGAGGCCGGCGAGCGCTCCCGCGGCCGCCCAGCGGCCGCGGCCCGCCGCGAGGAGCGCGAGCAGGAGCGGCACCGTGCCCACGGCGTCCACCTGGCCCCAGTGCGGCCCCGCGAAGATGACGCCGGGCGCGAGGAGCCAGAGCGCGGCCGCGAGCGCGGCGTGCGCCGGGCCGGCGGCGCGCCAGGCGAGGCCGGCCGCGATGAGCGCGATCGCGACGTCGAACGGGATCGAGATCGCCTTCACCGCCAGGCGCAGCGCCTCGCCGTCGAGCGCGCTGCCGAGCCCCCAGAGCACGTAGAGGAAGCCGGGCGGGTAGTCGCTGAAGTAGCCCGGCGCGTAGAAGCCGCGCGGGCCGAGCTCGGCCAGGCGCTCGGCCCACGCCATGAACGTGCTCACGTCGGTCGGGAAGCCCGGCGAGCCGACGGAGCGGAGCCGCAGGGCGACGCCGGCGACCGCGAGCGCGGCGATGAGCACGCGCGCCCAGCGATCCGTCACTGCCAGTACCCGAAGTGGATGATCGCGACGGCGGCGTACACGTTCACCACGATCGCGGCGAGCGTCGCGACGACGAAGAGCACGCTCGGGCGCTCGCGCCACACGCCGCCACGGAGCGCGTCCCCCGCGAGCGCGAGCGTGACGAGGAAGGGCTGCGCGTCGAGGCTGAAGCGGTAGCCGAACTGCGCGAAGCCGACCGTGCCGTGCAGCACGTCGGGAACGAGCGCGACGGCCGCGGCGACGGCGACGGCGCCGAGGGCGGCGTCGCGGCGCACGTGGCGCAGGCCGCCGAAGACCCACAGGAACGCGGGCGTCGTGAGGAACAGGCTCATGCCGACGATCCTCGGGCGGAGGAACGCCCACTCGCCTTCGACGAGGTCCGGTGCCTCCATGAAGATCGCGTAGAGGTGGCGGGGGAGGTACACGGGCGAGAAGAGCCCGGACCGGAAGAAGTGGTCGTCGACCGTGAGGAGCGCGTAGCCCTGGTCGATGACGGTGCCCCAGCGGATGAGGTTCCACGCGACGTACGCGAGGGCGAACGGAAGGCCGCCGAGGACGACGAGCCCGAGCGTGCGGCCGAAGGGCGCGTTCGCGCGCCGCGCCGCGAGGAGCGCGAGGCCGAGGGCGGCGCCCGCGACGGGGAGCCGCGCGAGCGCGGCCAGGCCCACGAGGGCGCCGACCTGCCACGCCGGGCCGCCGCGCGCGGCGACGAGGAGCGCGGCGCTCGCGAAGAGGACGGCGACGCTGTGCGCCGCGTACCACACGCGCGCGTCGGCCGCGGAGAAGAGCAGCGTCGTCCCGAAGGCCGAGAGCACCGCGCCCGTGACCGCGACCCAGCGCGGCGCGCCATAGGCGCGGAGCGCGAGGTAGAGGACGCCGCACGAGGCGCCGGCGGCGAGATGCGAGACGAGCTCCTGCGCCATCGCCGGCGTGACGAACGCGGCGAGGGGCACCGCGAGGAGCGCCGGGAGCGGCGGGTAGACGACGCACCAGCGCGCCTCGCCGCAGGGGATGAGCTCGTTCAGCCACGACGGCGCGTCGTCGAGGTACGGTCGCCCGTCGAGGATCGCCGCCGCGAGCCGGCCGTAGTAGTCGTAGTCGGTCGTGACGCCGAGGCTCAGCGCGGCGACCGCGAGCGACGCGACGATCCCGAGGGCGAGCGCGATCGCGCGATCGTTCACCCGCACATTGGAACGTGAGCGGCCTGTCGCCGCTACCCGGAGAAGAGCGGCCGCCAGGTCCCGGCGGCCAGGCTCGCCGCCGTCGCCGCGATCCCGACGCCCGCGGCGAGGAGCGCGAGGCCCAGGTCGGCGGAGCGCAGGGGCCGGGGGCGTGAGACGGTGCGGCAGCCTCGGGCGCCGAAGCCGCGGGCGTCCATCGCGAGCGCGAGGTCGGTCGCGCGCCGGATCGCGCCGACGAGGAGCGCGTGCGTGCGCTCGGGGAACGTGACGAGGCGTCCGGCGAACGAGCGGTCCGCCTCGATGCCGCGCGCGCGGCGAGCGAGCGCGATGCGCTCCCACTCCCGGGCGAAGAGCGGTGCGAGGCGGAACGCCGCGAGCGCCCCGACGGCGAAGCGCGGCGAGACGCGCAGGTGCTCGATGAGGGCGTCGGCGAGATCGGTGGGGTCGATGGTCGCGACCGCGAGGATCCCGGACAGCGCGACCGCGACCACGCGCAGCGCGACCGCCGCGCCGGCCGCGAGGTCGCCGGACACGAGCCCGTTGAAGAGGCCGACGCCGGCCGCGGCGAGCGCGAGCGGTGCCGCGCGCCGCGCGAGGGGGCCGAACGCGAGCCCGGACGCGGGCACGGCCGCGAGGAGAGCGGCGAGCACGACGGCCGGCGTGACCGGATCGACCGTGAGGAACACCACGAGCATGAGGATCGCGCCCGCCGCGAGCTTCGCGAGCGGATGGCGGCGCGCGAGCGGCGCGCGAGCGTCGTGACGGAGCGGCTCGAGCATCCTCATGCGACGGTGCGCCCGTCGCGCATCGCGACGACGCGGTCGGCGAACGCGTCCGCGAACGGCAGGTCGTGCGTGGCGGCGATCACCGCGCCGCCTTCGTCGCGGTACGAGGCGAGGAGGGCGACCAGCTCCTCGTGGCCGCGGCGGTCCTGTCCGAAGGTCGGCTCGTCGAGCACGAGCGCGCGCGGGTCGGTCGCGAGCGCCGCGGCGACCGAGAGCCGCCGCTTCTCGCCGCCGGAGAGCGTGAACGGATCCGCGGCCGCGAGGTGCGCGAGGCGGAGCCGCTCGAGGAGCGCGCCCGCCCGCGCCCGCGCTTCCGCGTCGCTCGCGCCCGAGCGGCGCGGGCCGAGCGACAGCTCGTCCATGGCCGAGCGGGTCACGAAGCCGCGCTCCGGCTCCTGGAAGACGCTGCCGACCCGGCGCACGAGGTCGCGCGCGGCCATGCGCCACGGTCGCCGCTCGCCGCCCGCGGCGAGCGCGGACGAGACGGCCACGTCGCCGGCCGTCGGGGCGATGAGCCCGCCGAGGAGGAGCGCGAGCGTCGACTTGCCCGCGCCGTTCGGGCCGACGAGCGCGACGCCCTCGCCCTCGCGGAGCGCGACGTCGGCGCGCTCGAGCGCGGCGCGCGGCGCGCCCGGGTAGGTGAAGCCGCAGCCGGCCGCCCCGATCACGGTGCCGCCCGGCGGGCGCGCGGCGCGGCGCGCGGCCGCGGCCGTCCCGGGCACCCACACGCCCTCGCGCGCGAGGCGCGCGCCCTCGCGCGCGAACACCTCCGCCGGCCGGCCGTCGGCGATCACGCCGCGGTCGCCCGCGACGACCACGACGCGGTCGACGAGGCCGAGGCTCTCCTCCACGCGGTGCTCGACGAGGACGAGCGTGCGGCCCGCGGACGCGGCGCCGAGCCGCTCGCGGAACGCGCCCGCGCCGGCGGGATCGAGGTGCGCGGTCGGCTCGTCGAGGAGCAGGAGCCGCGGCTCGAGCGCGAGCACCGACGCGAGGGCGAGGCGCTGCTGCTCGCCGCCGGACAGCTCGTCGGTCGGGCGCTCGCGATCGGGCAGGCCGCTCGCCGCGAACGCGGCCGCGACGCGGCGCGCGATCTCGCCACGCTCGAGGCAGCGCTCCTCGAGGCCGAACGCGATCTCGTCGCGGATCCGCGGCATGACGAGCTGCGCCGCCGGGTCCTGGAACACCATGCCGGTCTCGTCGCGCGTCTCCGCCGGCGCGACGCCGCGCACCTCGAGCGATCCCTCGGCGTCGCCCGCCCCGCCCTCGAGCAGGCCGGCGAGGGCGAGGAGGAGCGTGCTCTTGCCGGATCCCGACGCTCCGAGCAGGAGCACGTGCTCGCCCTCGCGCACGGCGAGGTCGACGCCGCGGAGCGCCCAGGCGCGCCGGCCGGGGTGCCGCCACCCCCAGCCGCGCGCCTCGATCGCGAGCGTCAGACCCGCGTCTGCGAGCGGCCCGCGGGGAACGCGGCGAGCGCGCCGGTCGCGACGAGCGAGCGGAACAGGAGCCACGACCCGACGCCGGCGATGACGACCGCGCTCAGGAGCATGAACGCGCCGATGATCAGCTGGTCCGTGAGCGCGAGCTCCGGGTAGTAGAGCGGCATGTCGTGGATCCACGCGCCGACCGCCGCGGCGGCGCCCGCGATCACGGCCGTCGCGGCGCTCCAGCGCCGGTAGCCGAAGAGGAGGAACACGAGCTCGGCCGCGCCCCCCTGGAGGGCGCCGGACACGAGGGTGTCGAGCCCCCACTGCGAGCCGATGAGCGCGGACACCGTCGCGGCGACGAGCTCGGTGAAGAGGGCCGCGCCGGGCTTGCGCACGACGAGCGCGCCGAGCACCGCCGGGACGAGCCACACGCCGTAGATGAGGTTCTGCGCGGGTGGCGCGGCCGCGAAGGCGGGTGTCGCCGCCGCCCAGACCTGGTTCCACGCCCAGAAGACCACGCCGAAGGCGACGCCGATCGTCGCCGCCACCACGATGTCCACCGTCCGCCAGGACCTTGTCATGCCGCACCTCCATCCGGTATCTCGAAGACGAGCAGCGTGCCGCGGCCGAGCGTCACGGACGCCGGCACGCGTTCGACCAGGTTGCTCACGCCGCGCGCAGCCCCGATCCGCAGCGTGTCGCCCTTGAGCGGGTAGCGAAGCCCCTCGGTCGTCACGCCCGTCGCGTCGCCGCCGACGGGAAGGAGCGACACGACGTCCCCCGGGCCGCCGCGGAGGACGAGGCGGTCGCCACCGAAGACCGCGCGCACGGTGGTCGCGCCTCGGACCGCGCAGACGACGATGCCGCGCAGCCGCGCATCCGCGAGCAGCAGCGCGTTCGCGAGCGCGTGGTCGTCGCGCGGGCCGCCGAACCCCGCGATGAGGACGATCTCGCTCGCGCCGCGCGCGAGCGCGTGCGCCATCGCGAGCTCGGTGTCGGTCTCGTCCTTCGTGGTCGGCGCGCGGACCACGGTCACGCCGATCCGCTCGAGCGCCGCCGCGCGCGCGGAGCCGAGGCCGTCGAGGTCCCCGATGACGACGCTCGGCCGGATCCCCCACCGCTCGAGGAGGAGCGCGCCGCCGTCGGCGGCGATCACGAGGTCGGCGCCGGCGAGGTGCCGGCGGTCGGCGTCCTCCGCCTCGCCGTGCGCGACGACGACCGCCTTCATGGACGCGAAGACGCCGCGCTCTCGGCGCGGCGTCGGATGCGCTGCATCGCTCTCCGACTCCCTACGCTGATATGACTCAGATCAGGTTCTGGGGTCTGCGGCGGCCGCCGCACTCTCAGCGCCCGGGTCCGGGGCGCTCCCCCGCGGTATTCAGTTGCCGCGATCGTAGCAGGCAGGCGCGGCCGCTCCGCATACGATCGGGCCGTGGACCGGCTGCCGGCGCTCTCGTTCTTCTTTCCGGCCTACAACGAGGAGGAGAGCGTCATACCGCTCGTCGAGGAGGCGCTCGCGACGCTGCCGCGGTTCGCCGACGACTTCGAGGTCATCGTCATCGACGACGGAAGCCGCGACCGGACGGGCGAGCTCGCGGACGGGATGGCCGCGCGGCACCACGGACGCGTCCGGGTCGTGCACCACCGCCCCAACCGCGGGTACGGCGGGGCCGTGCGCTCCGGCCTCGTCTCCGCGCGCAAGCCGTTCGTCTTCTTCACCGACGGCGACCGCCAGTTCAGGCTCGAGGACCTGGGGCTCCTCGTGGACGCGATCGAGGGGGTCGACGCCGTCGTCGGCTACCGCAGGGTGCGGCGGGATCCGTTCCGGCGCCTCGCGATCGCGTGGGTCTACAAGCAGGTGATCCGCGTCCTCTTCGGCACGTACTTCCGCGACGTCGACTGCGCGTACAAGCTGTTCCGGCGCGAGGCGTTCGAGCGCGTGCCGCTCTCGAAGATCCTCTCGAACGGCGCGTTCTTCTCCGCGGAGCTCCTGCTGAGCCTTCGCGCCGCGGGGGTCCGCATCGCGCAGGTGCCGGTGCCGCACTACCCGCGGACCGCGGGCCGCGCCGCCGGAGCGGCTCCGCGCGTCGTGCTCCGGACGATCCGCGACCTGCTCGCGCTCCGGGTGCGCCTGTGGCGGCGTCGGTGAAGGCCCTCGCGCTCCTCGTGCTCGCGCTCGTCGCCTGCGCGCCGCCGCCGGCCAAGGTGGGGCCGATCGCGACGCGGGCGCAGCTCGTCCCGACGGAGACCCTGCTCGCGCTCATCGAGCGGTCGACGAAGGTCACCTACAAGGTGACGTACGACGTCACGGGCGTGGGCGGGAACCAGGTCCTCCGCGGCCGCTGGGTGATCTACCAGCGCCCGCCGGACCTGCGCGTCGACATGGCGCAGGCCGTCGGGAACGCGACGTCGGAGACGCGCACCTGGGCCGTCGGCGACACGGTCACGGTGTGCGCCTCGCCGGCCGACTGCCGCTCGACGGCGCGAGCGAGCGCCGAGGCGGTGGGCGCGGGCGCGCAGCTCGACGCCGTCATCCGCGAGCGCCCGTACGACTTCGAGGTGTCGCGCGCCGAGGACCAGCAGGCGGCCGCGCGGACCGCGTTCTGCTACCGCATCGTCCCCAAGCCCGGCGTGCGCGCGGAGTTCGTGGACGCGGACCTCTGCTACGGCGCGGACGACATCCCCCTCGTCGTGCGCCTCGTCAGCGGCGACGGTGAGGTCCGCTTCCGCGCCGTCTCGGTCTCGGACCGTGTCGAGCCTGAAGAGATGCGGCCGCCCGGACGCTAGCGCCGCTCGAGCCGCCAGAGGTCCGCGTGCCGCTCGCGCGCGCGCACGAGCCGCGCGCGGCCGCCGTCGAGGAGGACGACCGCCGGCCGCGGGTAGTGGTTGTAGTTCGAGGCCATCGCGAGCGCGTACGCGCCCGCGCCCGGGACCGCGAGCACCTCGCCCGCGCGCGCCGCGGGGAGGTCCACTTCGCGGATGAGCACGTCGCCGCTCTCGCAGTACCTGCCCGCGACCGCGACGCGCTCCTCCGCCGCGGCGCGCGCACGGTCGGCGACGACCGCGGTGTACTCGGCGCCGTAGAGCGCCGGGCGGATGTTGTCGCCCATGCCGCCGTCGACCGCGACGAAGGTGCGCACGCCGGGTACCCGCTTCGTCCCGACGACGGAGTAGAGTGCGACCCCCGAGCGGCCGACGAGCGAGCGCCCGGGCTCCGCGTACACGACCGCGCGGGCGAGCGCGGCATCCGCGCGGATCGGCGCGGTGACCGCCGCGGCGTAGGCGTCGAGGTCCAGCACGTGGTCGCCGGGACGCAGGGGGATCTTGAGGCCGCCGCCGATGCCGATCTCGGCGATCCGCGCGCGCGTCTCGGCGCGCACGTCGCGCGCGAGCGCGGCGAGGGCCGCGCCGAGCTCGGCGTAGCGCTCGGCCTCGTGCAGCTCGGTGCCGAGGTGCGCGTGGATGCCCACGAGGCGGAGGCCCCTCGTGGCGGCGATCGCGCGAGCCTGCGCGAGCGCGTCCCCCGTGGCGATCGGCGCGCCGAACTTCGAATCGAGCGTGCCGGTCCGAAGGTACGCGTGCGTGTCCGCGCTGATGCCCGGCGACACGCGCAGCCACACGTCGAGCGGCGACGGACGGCGGCGCACGAGCCGCGCGAGCCGCGCGATCTCCTCCGCGCCGTCGATGACGACCCGCCCGACCCCGGCGCGGAGCGCGCCGCGGAGCTCGTCCTCCGTCTTCGCGTTGCCGTGGAGCTGGATGCGCGCTCCGGCGAAGCCCGCGCGCCGCGCCGCGAGGACCTCGCCGAGCGACGCCGCGCTCGCGTCGGCGCCCGCGCGCGCGAGGATCCCGGCCACGGCGAGGAGCGGCGCGGCCTTCACCGCGTACGAGACGCGCGCCGGCCCGTGCGCCGCGAAGGCCCGCCGGTACGCGCGGTACGCCTCGCGGATCGTCGCCGCGTCGTACACGTAGAGCGGTGTGCCGTAGCGGCGCGCGAGCGCCACGGCGTCGACGCCGCCGACGCGGAGGCGGCCGCGGCGGTCCGCCTCCGTCCCGAGCGGCCAGATGGAAGGGTCGAGCGCGCCGGGCCTAGCTGCCGCCGGGCTCGTCAGGGCGTCGGATGGGCTCGTCCGGAAGCGTCTCGATGAACTGGCGGAACACCGAGATCTCGTCGTCATCGCCGCCGCTCTCGGCCTTGATCGACGAACGGTCGAGCACCTGATCGGACACGAGGATGCGCGCGTCGCAGCGGAGGGCGAGCGCGATCGCGTCGGAGGCGCGCGAGTCGATCTCGATCTCGCGCTCGCCGACCTGGAGGAAGATCGACCCGTGGAACACGCCGTTGCCGTCCCCGCTCTCGACGAGGTCCTTCACGACGACGCGCGTGATCTCGGCGCCCACCTTCGCGAGCATGTCGGTGACGAGGTCGTGTGTCAGCGGACGCTCGCTCGTGATCCCCGCGAGCCGCTGCGCGATGGAGTACGCCTGGTCGGACCCGATCCAGATCGGCAGCAGGCGGTCCGAGTCGCGCGGCTGGAGGAGCACGACGTGCTGCCCCGTGAGCACGTGGACGCGGACGGACTCGACCGTGCACTGGACGAGCACGAGAAGAGGCTACCCCGAGCGGCGACGCCCCCCGGCCGCGGGCGCGGCTAGCGGACCCTGAGGCTGCGCCTCTGTGGCCGGAGGACGAGCAGGAGGCCGATCCCGGCGAAGAATCCGCCGACGTGCGCGAAGTACGCGACGTTCTCCGCCTCGTGCACGTCCATGCGCAGCCCCGCGAGGCTCGAGAGGACCTGCACGACGACCCACAGGCCGATGACGACGATGGCGGGCAGGCTGACGATGGTGATGAAGATCCCGAGGAAGACGAGCGTGCGCACGCGCGCGCCCGGAAAGAGCACGAGGTACGCGCCGAGCACCGCGGCGACCGCGCCGGAGGCTCCGACCATCGCGGCGGGAGCGATGACCGCCTGGACCAGCGCGGCGACGAGCCCGGCGAGCAGGTAGAACACGAGGTAGCGCCCGCTCCCGAGCCGGTCCTCGACGTTATCGCCGAAGATCCAGAGGTAGAGCATGTTCCCGATGAGGTGGAGCCACCCGCCGTGCAGGAACATGTGCGTGACGAGCGGCACGAGCGTGCCCGCGTCCACGCGGCCCGCGTCGATCGCGACGCGCAGCGCCGCGGGGTCGAACGCGTAGCGATCGTAGAGCGCGCCGACCTCGGCCCCCGGCAGCGTCAGCACGTACAGCCATGCCGCGATGTTCACGAGCAGGAGCACGCGGTTCACGAGCGGGAGGCGCCGCGTCGGGTTCATGTCGGAGAGCGGGATCACCGCGACATTTCCGTGACGACGAGCTTCGAGCCGTGCAGCGTGTACGCGAGGCTCGAGACCTCGGACACGTAGAAGGCGCTCGGCTCCGGCAGTTCCCCGGGCAGCGCGAAGCGGGCCGTCTCCCGTCCGTCACGCGCCATGCGCACGACGCGCCGCCCGGCCGCGTCGAGGAAGTAGATGCTCCGCTGCGACTCGAGCGCCTGGATCTGCACGGGGCGCACGGGCGTGCCCTCCCAGCGCGGTGTGAACGCGATTCGCTCGGCGCTCGTCGAGAGACCCTGCCGGCGGAAGCGGAGCACCTCGCCGGCCGTCGTCACGACCCAGATGTCGCCGTCCACCGCGAGGCTCCGCGCGGCGTCCGGCGCGAGCGCCTGAGCGAGGAACGGCGCCGACCTTCCGAATCCTCCGGGCTCTCCCTCGTGGCGCCACACCTGCCCGCTCTTCGCGTCGAGGACGTAGAGGTTCCCGAAGAACATCGCCACGCTCGTCACCGCGGTCCACCGCTCGTTCCCCGGCGGCGTGACCTGCGCGATCGTGTTGCCCTCGGCGCGGAACACGCGCCGCGCGTCGTCGATCGCGAACACGACCGCCTCCTCGAGCACGACCGCGACCGGCGAGCCGACGTTCCGCTGTCCTCGCTCGAGCACGACGCCGGTCTCGAGCGGGTCGCCGAAGACGCGCCACAGCCGGCCGGACCCGGGGTCCGCGACGTAGAGCCCGTTCACGTTCCCGACGAGCTGCGTCGGCCTGGACCCAGGGGCGATCCGCGCGAGGTCTATCGCGACGTTCGCGAGCCGGTCCTCGATGAGGGACAGCTCGTCGCGGAACGCCGCGAGCCGCGTCCCGTCCGCCGCTGGCGAGCGTTCGGCGCGCGCGATCTTGTCCTTCGCCGCGGCCACGCGCTCCCTCGCGCGGTCGGGGTCCGGCCGCTGCTGCTCGAGGACCCGGCGCGCCCCGGCGATGTCGTCCTCGATCCGCTGCACGAGCACGCGGTAGTCCGCGACGACCTGGTTCGCCTGGTAGTCGCGCACCACGACCGCGCCGATGCCCGCGGCCACGAGCAGCAGCGCGAACGCGAGCGCGGTGGTGAAGCGCTGGCGCCGCCGCGCGCGCTGCCGCGCGACGTCGGGCTGGCGGGGGAGGGCCGTGCGCGCGCGCGGCATGAGCTCGAGCCCGATCGCGATGCCGCGGCCGACCGCCGTCGCCGCCGGGGCCGCGACGGCCTTCGCCGCATCGCCGAAGCGCGGCCTGCGTCGCCAGAACCAGCCGAGCCGCGAGCGGACCTTGTCGGCGACCTCCACCTCCGGCGGCGTGAGCACCGGCGGCGGCGCGACCGCGACGCGCTGCGCGGCACCGGGCGACGGCGCGATCTCGATGAACAGCACGGCGTCGCTGCCCGTGTGGCCCTCCGCGACGAACCGGTTGTGCACGTGCGCCGCGGCCGCGCGGGGGTGCAGCGTGACGGCGGCGTTCTTCAGGGTCTCGGCGCCGAGCGCGTACACGAGCGCGCTCGAGGCGAGGATGAGCGTGTCGCCGGCCTCGATCGGCTGCCGCCACACCGCGGGGAGGAGGTCCGGCTCGCTCCCGAGCGACGCGGCCTCGCGCGTGGTCGTGCGGTGCACGAAGTCCGCGAGCTCACCCGGCGCGTCGCCGGGGAGGAACAGGCGCGCGTGCCGCACGAGGAACACCTCCGCCGCGCCGACGTGGGTCGCGTGGACCTCGTTGTTCACGACGACGGCGACCGCGATGTGGATCGTCGGGCGGCGCCGCATCTCGCGCAGGCGCTGCGCGGCGCGGCGGTTCGCGTTGCGGATCGCCTTGCGGAGAGAGACCTCGATCCCCGCGGAGAGGTCGTAGTAGTACTCCTGACGCGCTTCGTCGGCGACCTCACGGGCGAGGTCGCGCCCCTCGTCGGCGGGCGGGGACACCTCGCACAGCGCGTAGAAGCGGCCCTTGGTGCGCAGGGTCGCGCCGATCTCCGGCTCGTGGGTGAGGATGACGTCGGCGCCACGGCCCGGGTCGCCGGTCGAACCGACCGTCGTCGCGAAGCTCGTGCGCTTCACCGAGGGAAGTCTATTGAGCGTCCCGCTCCGCGACGTGATCCGGCACCGAGCGGATCCGCTTCACGCCGCTCGCGGGCGCCGCCTGACGCAGCCTCGCGACGAGTTGCCGCTCGCGTAGGCGGATCTCGACCGCCCACTGCGCGGTCGGAACCGCGACGACGAGCGTCTCGCCCTCCACGCGCACGGCCCGCGTGCGCGCGGCGTCCGCGCCGATCTCCGCGGAGGCCGCGGCGGTCCACGCCTCGAGCGCCGAGGCGCGCGCGACATCGCGGTCGATGCCGAGCGCTCGGAGCGCGCGGGCGACCGCGCCGCCGAGGGGCCTCACAGGCGAGCGGGCTCGTCCGGCCGGAGCACGCTCCGGGCGGCGGGCGAGCGATGCCTGGAAGTGCGATACATCTACGCGAACGGCACCGGCACGATGCTGCCGCGCGCGGTGAGCGAGGCGGGGAGGCCCGACGGCACGGACGCGGTGAGGAGCGCCTGCGCGCCCTCGGGCAGGGCGGCCACGAGCGCGTCGCGGCGCGCGGGGTCGAGCTCGGAGAGGACGTCGTCGAGGAGGAAGATCGGCGGCTCCGACGTCCGCGAGGTGAGCCACTCGGCCTCCGCCAGGCGCAGCGCGAGGACCGCCGCGCGCTGCTCGCCGCGCGAGGCGAACGTCGCGATCGCGTGCCCATCGGCGCTCACCGCGAGGTCCTCGCGGTGCGGCCCCACGAGCGTCGCGCCCTGCCAGAGCTCGCGCTCGCGCTTCTCGAGCACGAGGCGCAGGTAGCCCTCAGCGCGCTCGTCGACGGTGTCGCCCTCGGTCTGTGACACGTAGCGGAGCATCGTGCGAGGCCCCGCGAAGCGGCCGATCGCTCGCTCGTAGGCCGGGGCGAGGTCGCGCACGAGCGCGATCCGGCGGAGCGACACGGCCGCGGAGAGCCGGCAGAGCTCGGTGTCCCAGAACGCGAGCTCGGCGGCCGTCCCGGTGCCGTCGCGAAGGGTGCGCAGGAGCGCGTTGCGCTGCTCCAGCACCCGCGCGAGCTCCCGCACGTCCGCGCGGTGGGCGCGGTCGACCTGCGAGAGCGTCGTGTCGAGGTGCCTGCGGCGGCCCGACGGGCCGTCGCTGAAGAGCGCGACGTCCTCGGGGAAGAACGACACGACCGTGGCCGACCCCACGGCGTCCTCCGGCCTCCGTCCCGCGCCGTTCACGAGCCAGCGCCGCGCGCGCCGGCGCTCCCCATCCTGCGGCGCGAACACGAGGAGCTCGACCTTGCGTTCGTCCTCCGCACGCTCGATCAGCGCGGTGATCCGGGCGAACGGCGCGTCCCAGCGGATGACCTCACTGTCGTCCCTCGCCCGCGCCGACGAGCCCGTCGCGACGAGCGCGATCGCCTCGAGGAGGTTCGTCTTCCCCGCGCCGTTCGCGCCCACGAAGGCGGTGATGGCCGGACTCAGCGCGAGCGTGACCCGCTCGTAGCTCCGGAAGTGCTCGAGGGCGAGGCTCCTGACGCGCACGCTCCTAACGTACGGCGAGCGGGATGCCCCGGGCACGACGGGCGCGCGGCTAGGTCGGGATGCGGAGCGGCATCACCACGTGCAGGTAGCTCTCGTCGCCGACGACCTTCACCACGCCCGGCGCGAGCGGCCCGCCGAGCTCGAGCGCGATCTCCGGCGCCGTGAGGCTCGACAGCGCCTCCGCGACGAAGCGCGAGTTGAAGGCGATCGTCGTCGGCTGGCCCTCGACGGTCGCGTCGACGCGGCCCGTCTGGTCGCCGATCTCGGCCGCGGTGGCGCTCACCGTGAGCGGATGGTCGTTCGACGGCTCCACCTGGAAGCGGACGATGTTCGCGGCGTCGCGGGCGAAGAAGGAGGCGAGCCGGGTCGCGTTCAGTAGCTGGTCGCGCTGCACGACGACGCGTGTCGCATGGCTCTGCGGGATGACCTGCCGGTAGTTCGGGAACTGCCCCTCAATCACGCGCGAGACGATGTCCGCCTCGTCGGTGTGGAAGATCACCTGGCTCCGGTTGGCGGTGACGAACACGTCGACGGGCGTGTCGGTGTCCTCGAGCACGCGCGCGACCTCGAAGAGGCTCTTCGCGGGGATGATCACCTCGATCGGCGGATCCACGCGGTCGAGCACGCGGCCGTGGCGTACGGAGAGACGGTAGGGGTCGGCCGCGGCCATCGTGACCATGTCGCCGCCGAACGTCGTGAGCACGCCCGTGAGCACCGGCCGGCTGTCGTCCGTCGCGGCGACGAAGGCGACCTCGCCGATCATCCGCTTGAGCGTGCCCTGCGTGATGCGCGTCGTCGGCTTCTCGGGGACCTGCGGGATGATCGGGAACTCCTCCGCGTCGATCCCCTTCATGTTCGCCTCGTGCGGACCGCTCCGGAGGTGCAGCGTCTTCGTGCGCACGTTGAGCGTGAGCTCGATCGGCCCGGGCGGCAGGTTGTTCACGAAGTCGGTGAAGAGCTTCGCGGGCACCGTGATCTGCCCTTCGTCCTCGACCTTCGCCGGCACCCAGCAGTTGATCCCGATCTCGAGGTTCGTCGCCGTGAGCTTGAGGCGGCCCGCGTCCGTGCGGAGGAGGACGTTGCTCAGGATCGGGAGCGTTCCCCTCGTCGAGACCGCGCGCCCCACGACCTGGAGGCCTCGCGCGAGGTTCTCTTGTAGACAACCGACCTTCATCGGTCCCCTCCCGTCCCCATGCCTCTTGGATCTCTATATCCAGTAGTAGCCGTAGTAGCGCTGTGGACCATACGGCCTCGCCGCTCCCGACGCTGCCGTGCCGTATCCGCTGGTCCGCGGCCACTGTGGATGGGGCCTCGATGAGGCGTGGACACGATCTGGAGGACGGCGCGGGGATCGTTCCTCTCCCTTACGTGCCGCACGGACAACGACACTCTAGCCATGCCGATGTCCACGATCCCACCCGCTTATCCACACCTAGACGGGCCTTGTCCACATTTGCCGCACCCTTAATAGGTCGCGAGCGCCGGAGCCCGTTACCGGGCTAGTCGGCGTAGAGGAGCTCGCGCACGGCGCTGATCTCGCGCCGCAGGTCGTCGTTCTCGGCGAGCTCGCGCTCGATCTTGTCGCAGCCGTGGAGCACGGTCGAGTGGTCCCGGCCTCCGAGCGCCTCGCCGATCCGCAGGAGCGGCGCCTCGGTCTCCTCACGCATGAGGTACATCGCGATCTGGCGCGGCATGACGATCTGCTTGTCGCGAGCCTTCCCCCGGAGCTGCTCGACGGGCACGTTGTAGTACTTCGCGACGGTCTCGACGATCTTGTCCGGCGAGAGGCTCTGCCGGCGCGGGTTGTAGAGGATGTTCTGGAGCATCGACTGCGCGAGCTCCGTGGTGACGGGCACGGCGTTGAGCGTCGCGTAGGCCACGATGCGCGTGAGGGCACCCTCGAGCTCACGGATGTTCGACACGATGCGCTGCGCGAGGAAGTCGATGACGGGCGGCGGCACCGCGACGCTCTGCGCTTCCGCCTTCGCGCGGAGGATCGCGATCCTCGTCTCGAGGTCCGGCGCGGAGATGTCCGCGATGAGGCCCCACTCGAAGCGGGAGCGGAGCCGGTCCTCGAGCCGCTCGATCGCCTTCGGCGGCCGGTCGCTCGAGAGGACGATCTGCTTCCCCTCCTCGTGGATCGCGTTGAACGTGTGGAAGAACTCCTCCTGCGTCCCCTCCTTGCCGGTGAGGAACTGGATGTCGTCGATGAGGAGGACGTCGATCCGCCGGTAGCGCTCGCGGAACTCCTCCGTCTTCTGCGTGCGGATCGCGTTGATGAACTCATTCGTGAACTTCTCGCTCGTCGCGTACGCGACCCGCTTCTTCGGGTGGCGCGACAGCACCGCGTGCCCGATGCCGTGCATGAGGTGCGTCTTGCCGAGGCCGGAGCCCCCGTAGACGAAGAGCGGGTTGTACGAGTGGCCGGGGCGCTCGGCGACCGACAGGGCCGCGGCATGCGCCAGCCGGTTGTTCGAGCCGACGACGAAGGTCGAGAACGTGTACCTGGGATTGAGGGCAGGCGCGGGCGTGGCGCCCCCGCCGGCGGGCTCGCGGACGGCCACCGTCGCCTGGGTCGCCGGCTTCACGCTCGGGGCCATCGGCCGCCCCGCGGCGGGCGCGGGGGCCGTGACGAACCGCACGTCCACCGTCCGCCCGACCAGGCGCCCGAGGGTCTGCTTCACCTGCGCGCGGTACTTGCTCTCGAGCCACTCGCGAGCGAACGCGTTCGGCACACCGATGAGGAAGACGTCGTCCTCTTCGGACACGATCGACGTGTCCTTGAACCACGTGTCGTAGTTCGCGCGCGACATCCCGAGCTGAAGCTCGCCGAGGACGGCGTGCCAGAGGCCCTTCGTATCGGACGCGCGGCTCTCGACCCCTCGTTCCACCGGAACGCGACTCCCCTTACCTGCGCGATGACCACACCGACGCGACGCGTTGATCGATCGAGAGCCACCTGCGAAGCGACGCTCGTACGGAAGCCCGCGAACTATACGCCCGCGCGGGATCGACGGGCAACGCTGATATCATCGTCCGCACAGGCAGGCGACTGCCATTCCGTCTTGATCGCGTCATCCGTCCGTCCTCAGGGGAGAAGGGAACGCCATGAAGCGCACGTATCAGCCGAAGACGCGCCGCCGCGCGCGCACTCACGGGTTCCGCGCGCGCATGAAGACCACGTCCGGTCGCAAGGTGCTGGCGCGTCGTCGCGCACGCGGTCGCAAGCGTCTCACCGTCGCCTGATCCGATGGTCGACGCCGCGCGATTGCGGCGAACGAGCGATATCGCCGCGGTACGCGCGAAGGGCCGTGCCCGCTCGAGCAGGCTCATGACGGTCCGCGCGCTCGTGACATCCACCGGCGCGGTGCGTCTCGCGGTGTCGGGCATGCGCGAGGCCGGGTCCGCCGTCGCGCGCAACCGCGCGCGACGGCGCGTCAGCGCCGCGCTGCGGGCCGAGCTCGCCGGCATCCCGGGCGCTCCCTCCGCGGACCTCCTCGTGTCGGCGCGGGCCGCGGCGGCGCGCGCGCCGTTCGCGGAGCTGCGCGCCGCGGCCCGCCAGGCGCTCGACACCGCGCTCGGAGCGAGGCCGTGAAGCGCTTCGTGCTCGCGGCCCTCCGCGGCTACAAGCGGAACCTGAGCCCGCTCCTGCCGCCGGCGTGCCGCTACACCCCGACGTGCTCGGAGTACGCGATGGAGGCGGTCGAGCGCTACGGCGTCCTCCGGGGCGGCGCGCTCGCCGTGAAGCGGGTCCTGTCGTGCAACCCGTTCAGCCGCGGCGGCTACGACCCGGTCCCGGAGCGCGCGGTCGGCGGAGGCTCGGCCGGAGCGGAGCGAGCGCCCTCCAAGTGACGGACCTCTGGAACACCCTCCTCGTCCACCCGCTCATCAACCTGCTCGTCTTCACGTACAGCGTGTTCGGCGACTTCGGCCTCGCGATCGTGATCGTGACCGTCTCGATCCGCCTCTTGCTCTACCCGCTGTTCGTGACGCAGATCCGCTCGCAGCGCGCGCTCCAGGAGCTCGCGCCCGCGATGAACGAGCTCAAGCAGAAGTACGGGAAGGACCGCCAGAAGCTCACCGAGGAGCAGATGAAGCTCTACCGCGAGCGCGGCTACAACCCCGCCGCGGGCTGTCTGCCGCTCCTCCTCCAGATGCCGATCCTGTTCGGGTTCTACGCGGCGATGCTCCAGATGTGCGGGCTCGGCACGGGCCTCGCCGGCGCCGACTGCCCCGGCATCACGCGCGAGCAGTTCGAGACCATCCGCTGGCCGTTCCTCCCGGGGAACCTCATCCCCGAGCGCATCGACCTCGCCGCGCACTGGCTGCCGTGGATCAGCGGCGGCCTCGGCCGGCCCGACCCGTTCTTCGTGCTGCCGATCCTCGCGGGCGTGACGCAGCTCGTGTCGTCGCTCATGGCGATGCCCGCGCAGCAGAAGGCGCCTACGGATCCGCAGGCCCGGATGATGCAGACGATGACGTACTACTTCCCCATCATCACCGTCGTCATCGCGTGGGGCCTGCCCGCCGGGCTCTCGCTCTACTGGGTCGCGACGACGGTCTTCCAGATCGCGCAGCAGTACGTCGTCACGGGATGGGGCCAGCTCGCGCGGTGGCTGCCGTTCCTCCGTGGCGTGCCGACGCCGGCCGACCGCACGCTCAAGGCGCGGCAGCAGGAGGCGATCGAAGAAGCCGAGCGCGACATGCGGCGCCAGGGCGTGCGGCCCGAGCGCGCGCATCCGGGCGACGACAGGGCGGCGGTCGAGGGTGGAGACGCGGCGCGCCAGCACCGTCCGAGCGGTCGCGGACGCCGCAGGGGGAGGCGCAGATGAGCCCGCTCCGCGGGGAGGAGTTCACCGGCAGGACCGTGGAGGAGGCGATCGAGCGCGGGCTCCATCAGCTCGGCCGGCGCCGCGACCAGGTCGACATCGAGATCCTCGAGAAGGGGAAGCCCGCGAACATGCTCGGGATCGGCGGCGAGGACGCGCGCGTGCTGCTCACGTTCGACGAGCAGGAGCGCGAGCCGGAGCCGGCCCTCGACGACGACGAGGTCCCGTCGCGTCCCGACGCGCGCCGCGAGGACCAGCGGACGTTCGAGGAGCCGGCGCCGGCGCTCGGCGAGGAGCTCGAGACGGGCGCGACCGTGCTCCGCGAGCTGCTCGACAAGATGGGCATCCAGGCCGAGGTCGAGGTCGGAGAGGAGCCCGGCCACGAAGGGCTCGAGGTGCTCGGGCCCGAGCTCGGCGCGGTCATCGGACGCGGCGGTGAGAATCTCGTCGCGCTCCAGCAGATCGTGAGCGCGGTCACGTCACGGCGCGTCGGGCGCACCGTTCACGTGCCGGTCGATGTCGAGGGCTACCGGCGCCGCCGCGAGGAGCAGCTGCGCGAGATCGCGCGCCGCGTCGCCGCGCGCGTGCGCACCTCGGGCCAGGCGATGACGCTCGAGCCGATGCTCGCGTACGAGCGCCGCATCGTGCACCTCGCGGTGCAGGGCGAGGCCGGCATCAGGACCGAGTCCGTCGGCGTCGAGCCGAACCGGCGCGTCGTCATCTCGTCGACCGCGCCCGGCGCGCGCGGCCCCGCCGCGCCGCTCCGCCGGCCGCCGCCCGGACCGGGCATGCGCCGTCCCTCCGGGGCCCCGTCGTACGGCCCGCGCCGCGGCTTCGGGCCGCGTCCCGGCGGGTACCGTCCACGTCCCCCGGGAGGCGGCTCGTGGGATCGCTCCCGCTGAACCCGAACTGGGCGCCCGAGCGCGTCCGGAGCAACTTCAGGCTCGACCTCTTCGCCGGGATCTGCGCGGGCGTCTTCATCGCCGTCCTCAACGCGTTCATGGCGGTCGAGGTCCGCCGCGCCGGCGGCTCGACCTCGGAGGTCGCGCTCGTGGTCGCGGCGCCCTTCATCGGGCATCTCGTGTCGCCTTTCCTCGTGTACCTCTTCCAGGGCATGCCGCCGGTGCGCGTCGTGTCCGCGACGGTCCTCGCGTCGCGGCTCGTGTTCATCGTCGGCGTGCTCGTCGCGACCACACCGCTCTTCCTCGCCGCGACGACCGTCGTCTCGTTCGTGATCGTCCTCGGGAACATCGCCGCCTACACGGGCGTCATGGTCGGGATCTACCCGGACCGCGAGCGCGCGACGGCGATGGGCAAGGTCCGCATCGGCGTGTCGATCGCGGGCATCGCGTCCGCGGCCCTCGCGGGCGTGTTCATCGACGTCGTGCCCGCGGGATGGGTGTTCGCCGTGGCCGCAGTGCTCTCGCTCCCGGGCGTCGTCGCCTTCTGGCGTATCCGACACGATCCGGGCCCGATCGAGCCGCGGCGCCCGGCGAGCGCGATCGTCGCGACCGTCTGGGCGGACCGCCAGTACCGGACCCTCCTCGCTTCGTTCGTGATCTACGGGACGGGCAACCTCTCGAACTTCGCCGTGCTGCCGATCCTCCTCATCGACCGCTATCAGGCGCCGTCGACGTTCATCGGCATCTACGCGGCGCTCCAGTCCGTCGCCGCGATCGTCGCGTACTACGGCTGGGGCCGGCTGCTCGACCGGCGCGGCTCGCTGCGCCTCACGCTCTACAACTCGCTCCTCGTCGCCCTGATCCCGATCGCGTTCGTCACCGCGCCCGACGTGTGGTGGCTCCTGCCGGCCGCGATCGTCGCGGGGATCACCGCCGCGGGAGGCGAGCTCACGTTCCACATGAACGCGATGCAGCTCGCACCGAGGGGACGCGTCGGCGACTACGCCACGGTGAACTCGTTCCTCCTCGGGGTCCGGGGCACGATCGCGCCGTTCCTCGCGGCCATGCTGCTCGGCGTGCTGCCGGCGTCCGCGGTGATCCTCGTCGGCCTCTCGTTCATGGGCGTCGGCCTCGCGGTGATGAGCCGCGCGGTGCACGAGCGCCCGCCGGCGCTCATCCTCGAGCCCGAGCCGGAGCCCGCGGCCGCCTCCTAGCGGAGCGGCACGCCGGCCGCGCGGAGCGCCGCGGCGAACCGCTCGGCGATGAGCTCGTAGCCCCGGTCCGTCGGGTGGAGCCCGTCCTCCGTGACCGTCAGCGACGTCGTGAGCTCCGCCGAGCCCGTGAACAGGTCCACCGCGACGACCCGCCCGGCATGCCGCGCGGCGACCTGCTCGATCACCGCGTTGTACGCGCGCACGACCTCACCGAGGCGGGCGCGGTCGACGCCGCCGAACGCGGGCACCGCGCGCAGGTCCGGCACGGTCCCGACGAAGACACGCGCCGACGTGCGCTCGACGAGCGGATCGACGACCTGCGCGAGGTCCCGCGCGTACTCCTGCGGGGCGAGCTGTCCCATGATGTCGTTCACCGCGAGCCAGACCGTGACCACGGTCGGCCGCTCGAGGATCGCGCGCGGCAGCTGCGCCGTCCGCGCGTCGCGCGCGAGCGATCCGGAGACGCCCAGGTTCACGTACGCGGACCCGGACGGCAGGCGCGCCGCGATCCGCGCGGGCCAGGATCCTCGGGGCGGGTCGCTGGCGCCGACGCCGACCGTGTCGGACGCGCCGACGGCCACGTACCGCACGACGCCGGGCGTCTCGGTCGGCCGCGGTGTCGCCGTCGCGGGAGCCGGCGTACGCACGACCGCAGTCTGCGGCCCGCACGCGAGCGCGAGCGTCACCGCGATCACGATCCTTCTCACGCACCGACGGTACCGGTACAATTCACGTGTCCTCTTCCTCGAGGACCACGGGGATGCGTGGTTTCGACAGGGTGAAAGGACGATCCGTCGCGAGCCGAGGAACGCCGTTCCCCCTCGTTAATCCGAACGGCGGCCAGACAACTGGCAACACTTCTTACGCTCTCGCTGCCTAGTCAGTGAGCGCTCTCCCGGTCCCCCCTCCGCGGGCCGGGAAGGGCGTCAACAGCGGAGGTGCGGTCTCCCGAGCGGTCCGTGAGGAGACCAAAGATCAGCGGACCTGGCGGCCCCGGGGCGCGTCGGTGCGCGTCGGGGATCGCGAGATCATCAAGTACGCCGGCCACGCTCGTAGACGCGGATCGCCCGATCGCTTTGGACGGGGAGTTCGACCCTCCCCCATCTCCACAGATGTGGCGGCGTAGGGTGCCGCCACCTGCGCCTCGGTCTCGATCCTCCTCGCCGATGGCAGGCCACGGCCGCGGCGTCTACTCGAGCCGGGTAGTGGATCCGCGTCTCGTCGAGGCCCAGCGGATGCGAAGGCATCGCGCGGGACGCACTACGGCGCGGCCGGGCACCTCCCCGATCCGGTCGGGAGCACGACCCACGTCCCCGTCGCGCCATCCAGGCAGAAGACCGTGACCTTGCCGGTCGAGAGCGTCCCCACACCGGGCATGTTCCGGAAGGCCGACTCGTACGACGTAGGCACGTCCGCCTCGCGCTCGCGGCTTCCCAGGTAGTAGCCGACCGCGCCGGTCGCGACCGGTGCGACCGCGAGGATCAGCGAGAGGACGACCCGAGCGATCGACACACCGGTGCGCGACCCGCTGCCGAGCGATCGGCGGCGGGCGAGCCACGCGCGCAACGCGGCGAGAAGCACATCAGCGGCAACAGGGGAGTGCGGGCCGAGGTCCTCGAGGAGAGCCTCGAACTCATCTCCGTAGCGCTCGCGCCACGCCCCGGGGAACAGCCGCAGCAGCCACGACCGGTGCTTCATCTCGCCGCGAGCCGCTTCCCAACGGTCGTCGTGACCCGCGTGAGGTCTGCGGCATGCGCGCGGAGCGCCGTAAGCCCCGCCGGCGTGATCCGGTAGGGTCGCCTGCGGTCGTCCGAGCTGACCGCCGCGATGAGGCCGTCTTCCTCGAGCCGCTGCAGCGCGGTGTAGAGCGTGCCCGGACCGAGCTGCGTGCCCGAGAACTCCTTGATGTCCGTGACCATCGCGTACCCATGCTTCGGACCGGCGGCGAGGCTCGTCAGGATGAGCACCCGCGCGTTCGTCCGACCATCCGTTGTCGACGCTCCGCTCGAACCCTTCCCCATATATCGAACGTCGATATATCAGCGAAGACGCGGCTCGTCAACCGTTGCGGTCAGCGCGGTGCGGCAGGATCGGGTGGTCGCGAACATGTGCTCACCGAGGCACCACCACCTCTACGGCTGGAAGATGTCCTGCGGCAGGAACCGCACGCGCTGCACACCGGGGAGCTCCTCCGCCGTCCTCCGGATCTGGGACCAGAGCACGCCCGTCCGGCAGGCGCCGCCGACGGTGCGCCCGAGCCGGTCGTCGAACGTGAGCGTGAGGAGCCCGCTCACGAGGGTCGCGCTCCGCAGCTCGAGGCCCGGCAGCGGGAACTCCGTCGTGATCCCCCGCGCGCGCTCGTCCGGCGTCAGCTCTCCCCTGAGGAGCAGGCGGACGGTGTCCTCGATGACCGTGTCGCTCGGTGGGACCCGCCGCTCGACCGCGACGAGGCCCTTGTCGGAGCACAGCACGTTGCCGGTCTGGTCGCGGTCGCGCGCCGGGTCGTAGTAGTAGAGGCGCACCGTCCGGAGGGCGGGCGCCGTGGTCGCGGCCGGCGTCGGCGCGGCGGCGGCCGGGAACGGCGACGCGGCGATGTCGTCGCGGCGCGCGAGCGTCGACAGGACGACGACGACGACGACGACGACGAGCGCGGCGCCGGCCGCCACCGCAGCGACCGTGCGCACCGTTACTCCTCCGCGCGCGGCAGCGTGAAGCGGACGGTGGTGCCGCGCCCGGGACCCTCGCTCTCCGCGGCGATCTCGCCGCCGTGCGCGCGCACGAGGTCGCGCGCGATGGCGAGCCCGAGGCCGCTGCCGCGCGAGCCCGGCTCGCGGTGGAACCGCTCGAAGATGGCCTCCCGCTCGTCCTCGCCGAGGCCCCGGCCCGTGTCGCGCACGCTGACGGTCACGCGCAGGTCGCCGTCCGGTCTCGCCTCCACGACCACGCGTCCGCCCGCGGGCGTGTAGCGGACGGCGTTCGAGAGGAGGTTGTCGAGGACCTCGCGAAGGCGCGTCGCGTCGACGTCGACCGCGGGCAGGTCGTCGCCGACCTCCGACGTCACCGCCACGCCGGCCGCGGAGGCTTCCGACGTCCGCGCGCCGATCGCGTCGTCGACGATCTCGCCGAGCGCCGTCGGCCGCCGGTCGAGCCGCAGGCCGCCGCTCTCCGCGAGCGACAGGAGGCGCAGATCCTCGACGATGCGCGACATGTGGTGGACCTCGTCGAGCGTCGCGGCGAGGTGCGCGTCGTCGCGCAGGTACACGCCGTCGAGCGCGCCCTCGAGCTTCCCCTGGATGACGCTGAGCGGCGTCCGCAGCTCGTGCGTCACGTCCGCGAGCAGCTGCCGGCGCTGCGACTCCGCGCGCTCGAGGCGCTCGGCCATCGCGTTGAACGTCTGGACCAGCCGGCGCACGCGGCGGCTGCTCCCGCGGACCCGCACGCGCACCGCGTAGTCGCCGGCCGCGACGCGGTCCGCGGCCTCGACGAGGTCGGCCACCGGGCTCGTCGCGCGGCTGAAGCCGCGCACCGCGGTCCCGATGGCCCACATCGCGAGGATCAGCAGGATGATCGCGGCCCCGATCGATCCCGCGACGTCGAAGGGACCGCCGACGAGGCCGACGGCGCGCGCGACGAGCCAGATCGCGCCGACGATCATCAGCCCGACGATCAGGAAGAAGACCCCGGCCGCGACCGCGAAGCGCACGAACATCGCGGTCGTCGGCCGCCATCGCTCGTGGGACGGAGGCGGCTCCCCCTCGGGCCACCAGGCCGGCCGCGATCCCTGGCCGGTCACTCCGCCTCCGCGAACTTGTACCCGACGGCGTGCACGGTGAGCACGTAGCGCGGACTCCGCGGGTCCGGCTCGAGCTTCCGGCGGATGTTCTTCACGTGGGCGTCGATCGCGCGCTCGTACGACTCGACCGCCACGCCGTGGATCGCGTCGAGCAGCTGCGAGCGCGTGAAGACGCGTCCCGCCTGGCGCGCGAGCGTCGCGAGCAGGAGCGTCTCGGTGCGCGTCAGCTCGACGTCGCGCGAGCCGGCCGTCACGCGCATCCGCTCGAGGTCGATCGTCACGTCCGACGCGCGGATGACGGGGCCCGGCTCCGCGGCCTGCTCCGTGCGCCGGAGCACGGCGCGCACGCGCGCCACGACCTCCTTCGGGCTGAACGGCTTCACCACGTAGTCGTCGGCGCCGAGCTCGAGCCCGATGAGGCGGTCCGACTCGTCGCCGCGGGCGGTGAGCACGACCACGGGGATCCGCGAGCGCTCGCGCAGGGCGCGGATGACGTCGAGGCCGTCCATGTCCGGAAGGCCGAGGTCGAGGACGACGAGATCCGGACGGTCGCGCTGGGCGATCCGCACCGCCGACCTCCCGTCGAACGCGGCGACCGAGCGGAACCCCGCTCGGTCGAGGTAGTCGCGGAGGATGCCGACGATCTTCGGCTCGTCGTCGACGACGAGGACGGTCCTCAGCTCTCAGCCTTCCCGGCGCCGTGGTCGTGCGCCTGGCGGTGCCACTCATCGAACATTCTCTGCCGGTCCGAGAGGCCTTCCCAGCGCCGGGAGCCGCGGCCCATGCCGCGGGCGAGCGCGGCGATCGTGAGGACGAAGAGGAACGGGAAGATGAGGAACGGGAAGGCGAGGGACATGACGTAGGGGTACGCCGCGAGCCCAGCCCCGGCGGCGCCACCCGCGACCACCGCCGCCCCGACCTGGAACCCCACCCCCGCCGCGACGACGAGGAAGACGACCGCGAGGAGCGCGATGACGATGCCTGCCGCCACTTCTGGTGCCTCCTTCCGGATCGTGCCGATCCGTCACGGAAGCACGCTCGCACCGCGGTGTGGAGCGATCGTGAACGCGCTGCGCGAACGCCGTGGGCGGCGTCCCTGGGGCCTGTGGCGTGTCGCACACGCGAGACGACACGGCGGGCCCGCACGCGTACCGTGACCGTCGGTGCGCATCCGCGATCCAGAACGCGTCTCCGCGGCGATCCGGTCCCTCGGACGCGGGCGCTCGCTCGACGCGCTCGTCGACCGCCTCTACGACCTGACCGAGGGGGCCGTCTCGCTCGACCGCGCGACGCTCCACCGGATCGCGCGCGGGCGGACGCGCGTCGCGCGCGCGATCGACACGCCGGAGGACTGCGTGCGGCTGTACTTCGCGCTCATGATCCTCGGCTGCGACCAGGATCTCGACATCGCGACGGTCGTCGAGGAGGGCCGCGCGGTGCTCGCGGGGTTCATCGGCGAGCCGCTCGCGACGCTGATCTTCGCCGACCTCGAGCGGACGCTCCCGAAGCTCGGCGACGTGCGCACGCTGCGCGAATACCTCGAGGAGGGACTGCGGGTATGGCTACCGAAGTGACGCTCGCGGCGCGGCCGGACAGCGCGACGCTGCACCTGCTCGAGGAGCGCCTGCGCGAGTACCTCGAGGACCGCGTCGGCGTTCGCACGCGCGCGGCCGATCTCCGCGGCGCGCGTGCCTTCCTCGTGAGCGGGGCCCGCCCCGACGATCCCAAGGGGCTCGTCGTGGACCGCGCGTCCTCGCACGCGGAGCGCGTGTACCTGTACCTGCACGTCGCGGCGCACGTCGCGCTCCGGCACGACGTGCCCGTGATGACGATCGTGGAGCCCCGGCCGGGCACGCCCGACCCCGACGCCGAGCTGCACGAGCGTGCCGAGTCCGTCGTGCGCCAGGTGTGGTGGGGGCGCGCCGGGGAGCGCGAGCTCCGGGCGCTGCTGCCCCGGCCGCTCGCGCGGCCGCTGCGCCTTGCCCTGCGCCTCCCCCTGACGCGCGGCCTGCTCCGGCTCGCGCTGCTCGGCCTGCGCCGGGCGTACTACGGCGTCGGCCCGCGCGCGGTGCTCGACCGCATCGGCCTCACGCGCGCGTTCCGGGAGGCGCTCTGGGTCACGTCCGTCGTGTGCGCCGCGCCGCAGCTCGCGCGCGAGGCGCGGCGGACCTAGCGCGCGTCCGCGCGCCCGCCGGGCGTCCGACCCGCGCCGGATGGCACCGAGCGTGCGGCACCCTGCGTCATGGCCAGGACGAACGCCGACGAGGCGCGCGCCCTCCTCGCCGCGCGGCGCGAGCACAGCCGCGGGAAGAAGAACTTCCCGACCCCGGAGCCGCACCTCGGCATGCGGGAGGAGACGCCGGCGGACCGCGGACCGCGCGACCTGCCGAGGGATCAGGACGACCGCAGCGCGCCCAAGGGCGACGTGACCGTCGGCCAGGACGACCGGAACCCGCTCCTCGAGACGCGCGTGCCGGCCGGCCACGCCGAGCGGCGCGGGACCCCGAGCGGCTACGAGCGGGCGCGCGACGCTGCCGCCGCGCGTGTTCCCGCGGCGAGGCCGGCGCGGCCGAACGCGCGGCGATCGTCGTCGGCGAAACGGAAGGCGCTCCGCGGCGGGGCGCGCCGCCGGACGGCGGCGGAGCCGACGCGCGCGGCGAAGGACACGGAGAAGAGCGCGACGCGCGCCGCGGGCGAACGCCGGTCGCGAGCGCGCCCGGCGGGCCGCGCGGGCGGCGCACGCGTCAGCCGGCGCGCGCCGAGCGAGAGCGCGCGGCGCGAGACGACCAAGCGGGCACGTGCGTCGAAGGACGCGCGGACGGCGAGCAACGCTCGCCGGCGGGCCCGCGCCGCCGCGACGCGGGCCGCGCGTCCGGCACCGAAGCGCGCATCGAAGGTGCGCGCGAGATAGCGATAGGGAGGACGGACATGAACGTAGGCACGCGGCAGGTGAAGGCCGTGGACCCGCGCGCGGGCGCCGGCGGGATCGGCGTGCTCGCGGGGGCGGCGCTCGCGGCGCTGCTCTCGTACTTCCTCGATCCGGATCAGGGGAAGCGGCGGCGCAGCGTCCTCCGCGACCGCACCGCGGGGCTCCTGCGCCGCGCGGGCGCCGCCACCGCGAAGCAGGCGCGGCACGTCGCCTCCGACGCCGCCGGAACGGCCGAGAGGCTTCGCCACCTCACCCGCGAGCGCGTCGACTACGACGACGTGACGCTCGCGCGCAAGGTCGAGACGGAGCTCTTCCGCGACCCGTCGGTCGACAAGGGCGGCATGAACGTGAACGTCGAGCACGGCTGCGTGGTCCTGCGCCGCCAGGTCGAGCACCCGGGCGACATCGACGCCATCGAGCGCCGCGTGCGCGCGATCGAAGGCGTCTATGACGTCCGGAACCTGCTGCACCTCCCGGGGACGCCGGCGCCGCACTAGCCGCATCCCCCCCGCGAGGGCGCGCGCTCCCCCGAAAGGAGCAGCGCGCCCTTCGTATCCTCGGGCCATGCCGCCCAGGTTCGCGCGCGACGAAGGCGCGCAGTCGCTCGTCGAGACCGCGCTCTCGCTGTCGGTCCTCGTCTTCCTGATCCTCGGCGGGGTCGACCTCGGCCGCGCGTACGTCGCGCAGGTCGGCGTGCTCAACGCCGCGCGCGCGGGGGCGTTCGCGGGCGCGTCGCAGGCGGCGACGACGGACCCCGCGATCGCGTCCTACGCGACCGAGGAGCTGGGCCGGACCATCGGCGTCGATCCGGCCCTCGCGACCATCACGGTGACGCACACGACGGGCGGCGGCGGGGAGCGGCTGCTCACCGTGCGCGTCGAGTACCCGTTCCGCACGGTCGTGCCCTGGCCGCTCCTGCCGAACGCGCTCGCGCTCGACCGGTCGGCGATCTTCCGTGAGTACCCGTGAACCGCGACGAGCATGGGCAGAGCCTCATCGAGCTCGCGCTCGTCCTGCCGATCCTGGTGATCGTGCTCGCCGGCATGTTCGACGCCGTCCGCGCCGTGCAGATCTCCTCCAGCCTCAACGCCGCGGTGCGCGAGGGGACCCGCTTCGCCGTCGTGCGCGGCCAGTTCTCGGCGACGCCGGTCGGCCCAGGGACCGGGACCTACACGGCTCCGGACCGCGACTCCGCCGTCGAGGCCTCGGTCCTCGAGCGCACCGCGGGGATCCCGCGCGCGGTCACCGTCCGCGCGACGTGGCCAGACGGGAACAACGCCAAAGGCTCGCGCGTCGTCGTCACGGCCACGACCGACTACGTTCCGGTCCTCAGCGCGGTGTTCATCGGCGACCGGCTGCGTCTGCCGCTGTCGGCGAGCTCGTCGCTGACGATCTCGAATTGATGCGAGGCGAGCGCGGGCAGGCCATCGTCCTCATCGCGATCGTGATGAGCGCGCTCCTCCTGGGTGTCGGGCTCGCGGTCGACACCGGCGAGCTCTACGTCACGCGCCGCGGCGCGCAGCTCGCGGCCGACGCGGCGGCCTGGGGCGGCGCGGTGGTGCTGAACAACGGGGGCACCGCTGCGGCGGCGTCGGCCGCGGCGACGACCGACGCGGGGCGGAACGGCTTCACGTCCGGCGGCGGCACCACCGTCACCGTGTCGGTCCCGCCGGCGAGCGGGAGCTACGCCGGCGACGGGTCCTTCGTCGAGGTCGGGATCACGCGTTCGGTCGGCGGCTGGTTCTTCGCGGGAACGAGGACCGTGTCGGTGCGGGGCGTCGCGGGCGCCACGCGCTCGGGCGCGGGCCACGCGGTCCTCGCGCTCAGGTCGACCGGCTCGGACGCGCTGACGGTCGGCAGCGGCACGCTCACCGTGACCGGCAACAGCGGCATCCACGTCAACTCGAACCACGGATCCGCGATCAACATCGGGTCGGGCGGGATCGTCTCGCCGTACACACGCGTGCGCGGCGGCGTCGCTCCGGGCGACGCCGGCAAGATCGCCCCCGCGGCGACGACGGGCGCGGGCCTCGTCGCGGATCCCTACGGCACGCTTCCCGGGCCGGACACGTCGTCGCTCGTGCTTCGGGCGACGAACCTCAGCCTCGACTCGGGCACCACCACGCTCCAGCCCGGCATCTACAACGGCGGGATCCGCGTCCGCAACTCCGCGGTCGCGGTCCTCGCGCCGGGCGTCTACGTCCTCCGCGGCGGCGGCACGAGCTACGGGCTCACGCTCGCGAACAGCGGCCAGATCCAGATGCAGGGGGCCACGGGCGGGGTGCTCATCTACAACACGCACAGCGCCTACCCCGCCGCCCCCGGAGGCAGCCCGACCTGCGGCCCCGTCGACCTGAACACGAACGGGCAGGTCACGCTGCGGCCCCAGGGTCTCGGCTCGTACGCGGGCGTGTCGGTGTTCCAGGACCGCGCGTGCACGGGGACGATGCAGTTCCGCGGCGGGGGCGCCTGGACGCTGAACGGGACGATCTACCTGCCGAGCGCGACGTTCAGCCTCGGCGGATCCTCGGGCGTCGCGCAGAACATCCAGGTCATCGCGAACGTGGTGGCCCTCTCGGGCGCCGCGTCGATCACGATCGCGTACGCCGGCTCGAACGTGGGCGGCTCGCGCGTCCCCGCGCTCGTGGAGTGAGCTAGCGCGCGCCCGTCGGGATCGCGCGGATGAGGTTGCGCGCCTCGTTCGAGTAGATCGCTCCCGACGCGCGCGGCGACCGCGTGTCCTGCGCGCTGCGCAGCAGCAGGTGCACCTTCCCGCCCGCGGCCTGAAGCGCGACGATCCGCTCGGCCTGCGCCGCGTCGACGCGGAACGTGTAGATGCTCTTCGAGCGTGCCAGCACCGGCACGCGCTCCGCGACGATCCGGGCGGCCGCGTCGCTGTCGAGCGTGCCCAGGCCGAGCCTCGCGGATTCGAAGCCGAGCGAGAGCACGATGTCGACGACATCGCCGGGCTGGACCTCGCCGCCCACGGCGTCCGCGTCCGGGATCTCGAGCGACATGCCGCGGAAGTCGGGAGCCGACCCGGTCGGCTCGGTCCCCGCGGGGAAGACCAGGACCGCGGAGGCGGTCGAGCCGAGCTTCCCCTGGAGGATCGGCTCGTTCCTCGCGATGGCCACGGCGGTGAACCCGCCGATCGCGGCGCTCACGTCCGTGAGCGCACCGGTGGGCACGGTGTCGGCCGGCAGGCGCGCGACCTTGACGTCCTGCGCCGAGAGGAGCGACCTCGCCGGGATGTCGCGCACCGCGACGACGACCGGCGCCGTGTCGACGGGCTCGACCGTGGCCGGCCGCCCGGCGACCGCCGCGTACGTCGCGACGGCCGCGGCGAAAGCGAGGACGACGCCGCCGATCTGAAGGGCGCGGGCGATCTGGCGTGAGCGGCGCCGTTTCGCCTGGTAGTCCTCGATCACTCGCGCGGATGTTAGCCGCGCGTCCGTCACCCATGATGGGGACGTGGCCGCGGTCGTCGCGCTCGTGACGTGCCCCGCAGGCGCGGCCGAGCGGGTCGCGGAGGCGATCGTGGGCGCGCGCGCGGCCGCCTGCGCGAGCGTCGTCCCGGGCCTGCGGTCGGTCTACTGGTGGCGCGGCGCGCTCGAGCGCGCGGACGAGTCGCTCGTCGTCCTCAAGACCGTCCGCGACGCGCTGCCCGAGGTCGAGCGGATCCTGCGGGAGGTCCATCCCTACGAGACGTTCGAGCTCGTCGCCGTCGACGTCTCGGACGGCAGCGCCGCGTACCTCGCGTGGATCGCCGCGGAGACGCGGCCGGCGCCGGGCTAGCCGGCCGCGCGGGGCGGCTGGGCCTCACGCCTTCGCGCCGCCGCCTCGCTCGACGCGAGCGCGTACACGACGGCGCCGATGACGATGGCGGCCCCGACGAACGTCAGCGGAGCGGGGCGCTCCGCGCGGACGAGCGCGCCGAGGATCACGGCGATCACCGGGACGACGACGCCGACGTAGCTCGCGTTCGTCGCCGGCCAGACCTTGAGGAGCCAGGTGAAGAGCACGTACGCCCCGAGCGACCCCGCGATCACGAGGTACGCGATGGGGATCCACGCCGCCGCCGCCGTCGGGATCGCGCGCGGCTCGCCGAGCACGACGCTGAGGGCCAGGCACACAGGCGCCCCGACGACGGCGCCGACCGCGTTGAGCGGCAGCGTGTCCTGCTTCGGCGACGCCTTGAGGATCACCGACGACAGCGACGCGCTCATCGCCGCGCCGAGGATCGCGAGGAGGCCCGCGAGCGGCACGTCGAGCGAGAGCTCGCCGGCGAAGATCGTCGCCACGCCCGCGAGCGCGACGAGCGCCGCCGCGAGCTTGCGCGGCGCGAGGCGCTCGAGGCCGAAGAGGGCCGCGAGGAGCGCCGTCCAGAGCGGCACCGTCGCGTAGAACACGGCCGCGATGCCGCTCGGCACCGTGAGCTCGCCCCAGTAGAGGAGCGAGAGGTTCAGGCCGAAGTTGAGGAGGCCGAAGAGCGCCGCGCCACGGAGCGCCTCGCCCCGCGGCCAGCGCCGCCGCGTGGCGAACGCGAGCGCCGCGAGGGCGGCTGCGGCGAGCACGAGCCGGATCGTCGCCGCCCACAGGGGCGGAACGCTCTCGTTGCCGATGCGGATGAAGAGGAACGTGCTGCCCCAGATGAGCGAGCAGAGGAAGAACGCCGCGTAGGCCACGTCGCGCACAGTACGTGGAACGTCCCGCGGTGCCCGCATGTGGCACGTGCGAATGTGCCCGTCGACACGATCGCGCTGATCAGCCCCTCCGCGCGCGGCTCGCGGCGGCCTGGATCTCCCGCGCGTGCTCGCGCGCCTTGATCGCCTCGCGCTTGTCGTACTTCTTCTTGCCCCGCGCGAGGCCGAGCTCGACCTTCGCGACGCCGCGGCGCAGGTACACGCGCAGCGGCACGATCGTGTAGCCCTTCTGCGACACCGATCCGGCGAGGGTGCCGATCTCCTCGCGGTGGAGGAGGAGCTTGCGTGGCCGCGTAGGGTCCTGCTCCTCGAAGCCGTGGGCGCTCTCCCACGGCGTGATGCGCACGTTGCGGAGCCACGCCTCGCCGCGGTCGATGCGGGCGTAGCCGTCCCTGATGTCGATGCGCCCCGCGCGGACCGACTTGATCTCAGGCCCGGTCAGCGCGATGCCCGCCTCGATCGTGCTGTCGATGTGGTAGTCGAATCTCGCCCGCCGGTTGTCGGCGACCGTCCGCAGCGGCCTCTCCTTCTGCTCCACGGACGCAAGTCTCACGGAAAAGCAAGAGCGGCGGCCCTTCGGCCGCCGCTCCTGTCAGAGTCCTCGCTGGACCCCTTAGCTCGCGATCACCTCGGTCTTATGCATCAGGGAAGCACGAAGTGAGCATCGAGAGGTCCTAGAGGACCCGGAACTTTCGCTCACTCCACATCACCTCCTTTCTTACGCCGGACATCGTCCCATGCGCCTCGGGAGGCGTCAACGCGCGCCCGGGTGAGACGGCCGTCACGGCCCGCGGCCGCTCCGCGCTAGGGGAGGTAGATGCGCGGGTCCTGCGCCCGCCCGTCGCGGATCGTCATGAAGTGGACGTGCGGGCCGGTCGTCCAGCCCGTCATGCCGATGAACCCGATCGGCTGGCCGGCGTTGACCCACTGCCCCACGCGTACGGGTGGCCAGCGCGAGTCGTCGAGGTGGCCGTAGAGCGTCGAGAAGTTGTTGCCGTGCGCGATGATGACGACGACCGCGTAGTCGCCGGACGCCGCGTACGGCCGCCCGACGGTGACGACCTGCCCCGCGGACGCGGCGAGCACGGGGCGGTACATCGGCGCGGCGATGTCGAGCCCGTTGTGGAACCCGCCCCACCGCGGGCCGAAGCCCGAGGTCACCGGCCCGGAGACGGGCCACAGGTTGAGCTTCGAGCCGTTGAAGGCTCCGAGGCCGGAGCGAGCCGCGAGCTGCGCCGCGAGGAACGCGTAGTTCGCCTCCGCGATCTCGAGCTGCTTGTTGAGGTTCGCCGTCTCGAGGTTCGCGGCGCGCTGGTTCGAGCGCTGCGCGGCCGCGTTGTTCGCGGCGTCCGCGCGGAGCGCGGCCTGAGACGCGATGTTCGCCTTCATCTGCGCGACGACCGCGTCGTACTCGGCCTTCTTCGTCTCGAGCGCCTTGCGCTGCGTCGCGATCTGGTCCTGGAGCCCGTTGATCTCGAGCTCCTTCTCCTTTGCGATGACCTGCTGCTCCGCGGTCCGTTCCCGGAGGACCCGGATCTCGCCGGCGAGTCGCGCGTCCTGCCGATTGATGAGGATCATGGCCTGGACGCGGGAGGCGAACTCCGAGAGCGAGCCGCTCGACAGGAGCATCTCGAGCGGGCTGATCCGCGCCTGCTTGTAGGTGATCTTGAGGTGCTTCGCGTAGATCTGCTCCGACTCGGCGAGCTGCCGGGCCTGCGCCGCGGCCTGCGCCTTGAGCGACGAGATGAAGACGCGCGTCTCCTCGAGCTGGAACGCGACGAGCTGGAGCTGCTCCTGCGCGATCTCGATCTCGTAGGCGAGCATGTCCGCCTCGGTCTGGGCGTTCCGCTGCTTCGCCGCGAGATCCGCGATCCGCGCGTTCGCCGCGCCGACCTGCGCCTCGAACTGGGACGCGGCCTGCCGGTAGCGTTCCGCGTTCGCGCGGGAGACCTGGACCGCCCGCTCGAGCTCCTGCTTGCGGCGCAGCGCGTCGTCGAGGTCGTCGGCGCGCGCGGGTACCTGCTGGGAGAACACGAAGAACGCGGCGACCAGTACGGCCGCCGCGGCGCGCCAGCGGCGCGCCACCCCACCTCCCCGGACGAGCCGGGGAGCCACCATCTCGTGCGCATCGTGCGCGCCCGGCATGCCTCTGGTCAAGCGATCGCCGTTCGCGGGACGCTCCGTCGCTCCGGCCCGAGGGCTCCGCTCGCCGGGCGCCGTCCTCGTCGCGCTCACTTGGCGAGGTGGTTCCTGACGGAGAGCGTCGCCCCGCCGGCGCCCACGAGGAGGGCGAAGCCGAAGATCCCCGCGACGAGCTGGCCGATGAACTCGGGCCCGAACGAGACCGGGACGACGTCGAGGAAGCCCACGAGAGCGCTCGAGACCGGCCCGGCGACGGCGAGGATCGCGCCGAGCGCCACGATCGCACCGAGCGCGCCGACGAGCATGCCCTCGAGCACGAACGGCCAGCGGACGAACCAGTCGGTCGCGCCGACGAGCTTCATGATCTCGATCTCGTCGCGCCGGGCATGCACCGCGATGCGGATCGTGTTCACGATCACGAAGAGCGCGACGAACAGCATCATCGCGAGCACGGCGAGGCCGCCGATCGAGAGGACGCGCGTGATCGTGAGGAGCTTGTCCACGACGCTCGGGTTGTCGTCGACGTCGGTGATGAGCCCGCGGCCCATCTCGTCGCGCAGCATCCCCGACACGCGGCGCGCCTCCTGCGCCTTCGCGAGCTTCACCTCGAGCGACGCGGGCAGCGGGTTCTGCCCGATCTCCTCGAGCTGGAGGTCCGGGCGGCGGCTCGCGATCTCCCGCAGCCGCTCCATCGCCTGCTCCCTGCTCACGTAGCTGACCTCGGCGACGGCCGGATCGTTCGAGATCCGCTCCCGGAGCTCCAGCACGTCGGATGGCCGGGCATCGTCGGCGAGGTACACCGCGATCTCGACCTTCGACTCGAGGACGGCGACGGCCGCCTGCAGGCCGCGGTCGGTCATGGTGAAGAAGGCGAAGAGCAGGAGCATGAGGGAGACGGTCAGCGTCGAGGCCACGCTCATCACGGGGTTGCGCCAGAAGCCCTGCCATGCCGCGCCGACGACGTAGGCGAGCCGCCTCATGCGGCGTAGAGCCCTTCGCGCTCGTCGCGGATGAGCTGCCCGTGGTCGAGGTGGACGACGCGCCGGCGGAGCGCATTCACGATCTCCGCGTTGTGCGTCGCGACGAGGAGCGTCGTCCCCATCTCCTGGACTCGGACGAGGAGCTTGATGATCTCCCACGTCGTCACCGGGTCGAGGTTGCCCGTGGGCTCGTCGGCGATGAGCACCTTCGGCCTGTTGACGAGCGCCCGCGCGATCGCGGTGCGCTGCTGCTCGCCGCCGGAGAGCTCGCGCGGGAAGTGGTCGCGGCGCTGCGAGAGGCCCACGAGCGAGAGCACGCGCTCCGTCTCCCCGCGCACCTCGCGACCCGAGTGGCCCGTGACGAGGAGCGCGAACGCGACGTTCTCGGCGACGGTCTTCGTCTTCAGGAGCTTGAAGTCCTGGAAGACGACGCCGACCTTGCGCCGGAGGTACGGGACGCGCGAGCGGCGCATGCGGACGATGTCCTCGCCATCGACGACGACGCGCCCGGAGCTCGGGAGCTCCTCGCGGATGAGAAGGCGGTTCAGCGTCGACTTCCCGGCGCCGCTCGAGCCGACGACGAACACGAACTCGGCGGGGCCGATGTGCAGGTCGAGATCGCGGAGCGCTTCGGTGCCGTTCGGGTAGCGCTTCGAGACGCCCTCGAGCCTGATCAAACGACTGTCCCTTTCCTCGGTGCACGGTGTCCGCCCAGACGCTCCATGGACCGTAACGAGACAGAGCGCTCGCTTGCAACGGGAAACCGTGCCCATTCGGTACCGATCGGGCCTGTGACGTACGGCATGCGTACATGCACGGGCAGGCGCGCAGGCGCTCATGAGGAGACGCGCCGGCCGCGCGAGCGGACGGCGGGCGCTAGCGGATGTCGAGCCCGGGCTGCGAGGCCTTCGTGGTAGGTGCGATGGTCGCGATCGAGGCGATCTTCGACTCGCCCACGCTCATGACCTTCACGCCCTGCGTGGCGCGGCCGAGGACCCGCACCTGGTCGAGCGGCGTGCGGATGACGACGCCGTTCGTCGAGATGAGGAGGATCTCCTCGGTCGACTCGTCGACCATCTGGATCGCCGCCACGTTCCCGGTCTTGGCGGAGAGAGCCGCGAGGAGGACGCCCTGGCCGCCGCGGTTGTGCACCGGGAAGTCCGCGATGTCCGTGCGCTTGCCGAAGCCGTTCTCGGTGACGGACAGCACCTGCGTGCGGGGACGCGCGATGCCCATGCCGATGACCGCGTCGCCCTTCGCGAGCCGGATGCCCGTGACGCCCTGCGTCTGCCGGCCCATCGGCCGCGCGTCCGACGCCTTGAAGGCGATCGCCTTGCCCTTCCGCGTCGCGAGGACGATGCGGTCCTTGTCCCCGGCGGCCGCGACCCACGCGAGCTCGTCCTTGGGACGGAGCGCGATCGCGATGAGGCCCGCGCGCCGCACGTTCTGGTAGTCGGAGAGCGGCGTCTTCTTGATGAAGCCCTGGCGCGTGGCCATGACGAGGTGCGCCGACGAGGTCGTGTCCCGCAGCGCGACGAGCGCGGACACGCGCTCGCCGGATTGCATCGCCTCGAGGATGTTCTGGATCGGCGTGCCCTTCGCGGTCCGGCTCGCGTCCGGCAGCTCGTGCACCTTCAGCGCGAAGACCCGGCCGCGGTCGGTGAAGACGTAGAGCCGGTCGTGGTTGCGCGCGACGAGCAGGTGCTGGACGTCGTCCTCCTCGCGCGTCTGCATGCCGATGACGCCGCGGCCGCCGCGGTGCTGTGCGCGGTAGGTCGACAGCGGGATCCGCTTCACGTAGTTCCGGCTCGACACCGTCACGACGACGTCCTGGTCGGCCACGAGGTCCTCGTCGCTCATCTCGCGGACCACGTCGTCGACGACCCGCGTCCGGCGCTCGTCGCCGTACTTCGCGGCGAGCTCGTCGAGGTCCTGCTTGATGAGGAAGAGCACCTTCTTCGGGTTCGCGAGGATCGACTCCAGCTCGGCGATCGTCTTGATCGTCTCCTGGTACTCGTCCTCGATCTTCTGCTTCTCGAGCGCGGAGAGGCGGCGGAGCTGCATGTCCAGGATCGCCTTCGCCTGCCGCTCGCTGAGCCCGAACGCCTCCTCCATCTTGTCGATGAGGGCGGACTCCACGCCGCGGTGCGCGCGGATCATCTTGATGAGGGCGTCGAGGTGGTCGTACGCGATCTTGAGGCCCTCGAGGATGTGCGCGCGGTCGCGTGCCTTCCCGAGGTCGAACTCGGTGCGCCGGCGGATGATCTCGCGCCGGTGTTCGACGTGGTGCTGGAGGACCTCCTTGAGCGAGAGCGTCCGCGGCTGGCCGTTGACGAGGGCGAGCATGTTCATGTTGAAGGCCGACTGCATCGCGGTGTGCTTGTAGAGCTGGTTGAGCACCCGGTCGGCGTTGTCGTCGCGCTTGACCTCGATGACGATGCGCATGCCCTCGCGGTCGCTCTCGTCCCGCAGGTCCGAGATGCCCGCGATGCGCTTGTTCTGGACGAGGTCGGCGATCTTCTCGATGAGCGCGGCCTTGTTCACGGCGTAGGGCAGCTCGCTCACGACGATCGCCTGGCGGTTCCCCTTCTGGTCCTCCTTGTGCGCGCGGGCGCGCATGAGGATGCGGCCGCGGCCCGTCGCGTAGGCGCGGCGGATCGCGTCCACGCGCTCGGTCGCGCCGGTCTCGACGTTCCGCTGCTCCTCGAAGCGGTAGACGGTCGCGCCGCCGGGGAGATCGGGACCGAGGACGGTGTTCGCGAGGTCGTCGATGGTGAGCTCGGGGTCGTCGATGAGCCGCTTCGTCGCCTCGACGATCTCGCGCAAGTTGTGCGGCGGGATGTTCGTCGCCATGCCGACCGCGATGCCGGCGCTGCCGTTCACGATGAGGTTCGGCAGGCGCGCCGGCAGGACGACCGGCTGGCGCTCGCGGCCGTCGTAGTTGGGCTCGAAGTCCACCGTGTCCCTGTCGATGTCGGCGAGGAGCTCGGCGGCGATCGCGGACGGGCGCGCTTCCGTGTAGCGCTGCGCGGCGGGGGGGTCGTCGTCGATCGAGTTGTGCACGAAGACGCCGGCCGCGACCGCGAAGTTCTGCGTCACGTCCATCGTGAGGTCGTAGACGTCCATCCGGCCTGCCGGCTCGACGGCCTTGACCTCGACGTTGAGGCTCGCCGGGATCGGGAAGGCTCCGGTCCGGTGGAGGCGCTCGGGGATCGCCGTCCGCGCGAACGGCATCAGCTTGTCCCGCGGCCGGAGGTCCTGCGCCTGGCGGTACGAGCCGTCGCGGAGCATGAAGCGGTGGTCCGGCGTCGCGGTCACCGTTCGTCCGTTGGAGAGGGTGACCGTCACGACGGGATCGTTCCGGCGCACGAGGCGCGGCGCGCGGATCGGCTTGATGCGCACGTTCCGGTGCGCGTCGACCGTGAACGTGTCGAGGCGGTTGCCGGTCGTGATGAGGGAGACGATCTCGAGCATCGTCCGCTGCTCTCCGGAGTGCAGCTCGACGAGCGTGTCGCCGGCGAGGCAGCCGAAGTTCCCCTGGCCCTGGATGAGCGGGTAGCGGACGCTGAAGTCCTGCGCGAGCCGCACGAGCGCGTCGTAGATCGGCGCCTCGCCGTGCGGGTGGTACTTCCCCATCACCTCGCCGACGATCGCGGCCGACTTCCGGAAGCCGCGGTCGCTCCGGAGCCCCATCTCGTTCATCGCGTGGAGGATCCGTCGCTGCACGGGCTTGAGGCCGTCGCGGACGTCCGGGAGGGCGCGCGAGACGATGACGCTCATCGCGTAGTCGAGGTACGCCTGGCGCATCTCCTTCTCGAGGTCCTGCGCCTGGATGCGCTCGCCTCCGGGCTGTTCGATCACGCTCTCTGCCTCTCCTCCTCGTCGATGGCCGCGCGCACCGCCGCGAGGACCGCCGGCTCCGCGCCGTAGCGGCGCTCGAGCGCGGCGCGCTGTCCCTCCGGCATCCGCAGGAAGAGCGCGTCCGCCTCGGCGAGCACGGTCCCGTCCGCCGCGCGGACGAGCTCGCCCTTCGTCTCGAGGCCGCGCCCGCGGTCACGCTCGATCCAGCCGGTCGCGACGAGCTCCTCGCCGAGCGGCACCGGCGCGCGGAACGTCACGCTCATGCGCGCCGTCACGCCCCAGTCGCCCTTGATGAAGACCGCCCACCCCATGACCTCGTCGAGGAGCGCCGTGATGATCCCTCCGTGCACCGTGCCGTCGTAGCTCTGGTGCGCGCGCGTGACGGTGTGCCGCGCGGTGATGCGGTCGCCGTCGGCCTCGACGTCGAGCCGCAGCCCCGCCGGGTTCTGGC
>DASSSF010000064.1:0-7878 GCA_035708565.1 Candidatus Limnocylindria bacterium | reverse complement strand
CGCAGGTCGACGACGGTGGTCGGCGGGAGCGGCAGGCCGCCGACGCGCTCCGCGAGCTCGAGGTAGCGCAGCGCTCCCTCGCGCGAGGCGTGGTACGTCGTGACGCGGGGCGTCGCGCTGCCGAGCACGACGCACGCGCCGGCGATCCGACCGAGCTCGAGCGCGGCGTCGACCGCGTGGTAGCGCGGCGCGCTGTCCTGCTTGTACGACGGCTCCTGCTCCTCGTCCACGACGATCAGCCCCGGGTCCGCGAGCGGCGCGAACAGCGCGGAGCGCGAGCCGACCACGATGTCGGCGACGCCGTCGAGCACGCGGCGCCACTCGTCGTAGCGCTCGCCGGCCGACAGCGCGCTGTGCAGCAGCGCCACGCGGGCGCCGAACCGCGCGATGAAGCGGGCCACGACCTGGGTCGTCAGCGCGATCTCCGGGACGAGGACGATGACGCCGCGCCCGCGGGCGACCGTCGCGGCGGCCGCGCGGAGGTACACCTCCGTCTTGCCGCTGCCCGTCACGCCGTGGAGGAGGAACGCCGCGCCGGCGCCGAGCGAGCCGACGACCGCGTCGAGCGCGGCGCGCTGCGCGGGCGTGAGGTCGAGGTCGCGGACGGGATCCTCCTCCGCCACGGCGAACTCCGCCGGAACCCGCCGGACCGCGCGGCGCGCGCTCGTCGCGAGACCCCGCGCGGCGAGGCGCGCGGCCGCGTCGGCGGCGCCGCCCGCGGTCAAAAGGTCGTCCGCCGTGGCCGCGCCCGCCGCGAGCGCCCGGAGCGTCGCGAGCTGGCGCGCGCCGAGCCGGGCCGGCGCCTCGAGCGCGGCGCGTCCCTCGCGCGTGATCGCGTACACGGCCTCCGTGCGCTCCCCCTTCGGCGCCGCGAGCGCCGCGCCCCGCGAGCGGCCCGCGAGGGCGGGCGGCAGCATCGCGCGCACCGCGTCGGCGATCCCCGCCCGGTAGTACGCCGCGATCCACGCCGCGAGCGCGAGCTGGTGCCGCGAGAGGAGCGGCAGCGGATGGACGAGGCCCTCGACCGCGCGCAGCGCCGCCCCCGGACGGTCGACGTCGAGCGCGAGCACGACGCCGCGCGCGCTCGTCGTGCCGAGGGGAAGGCGGACGAGATGTCCGGGCACGACGTCGATGCCGTCGGGGACCTCGTACGTGAACGTGCGCGCCGGGCCGCGGAGCCCGGCGAAGACCGCGACCTCCGCGGTTCGGCTCACCGTTCGGTCAGAGCGCGTAGGTGCGCGGGCGCTTGGCCTCCTGGCGGATGATCTGCGCGACCTTCTCGACCGTGTCGTCGAGCCTGCCGTCCTCGTTCACGACGACGTGGTCGTACTCGGGGGCCGCGGCCATCTCGATCGCCGCGTTCCGCATCCGCACCTCGAGCTGCTCCGCCGACTCGGTGCCGCGCTGCACGAGCCGCTTGCGGAGCGCCTCGACCGACGGCGGCATGATGAAGATCGTCAGCGCCTCGGGCAGGAGCGCCTTGATCTTGCGCATCCCCTGCGGCTCGGGCTTCACGATCACGATCCTGTGGTCGCGCAGCGTGTCCGCGAGCGCGTCGCGGCGGACGCCCTTGAAGTCGCCGTGGACCATCGACCATTCGAGGAAGTGCCCCGCCTCGATCTCCTCGCGGAACTTCTCCGGCGAGTAGAAGTAGTAGTGCTTGCCGGGGACCTCGCCGGGACGCGGCTTGCGGCTCGTCGCGGTCACGTAGACGACCGCGTCGTCGAGCCTGTCGATGAGGCGCTCGAGGACCGCGTCCTTCCCGCCGCCGGACGGCGCCGAGATGATCACGAGGAGGCCGCTCAGGCGACGGCCTCGGCGTAGAGGGGGGTGACGTCGTCCGGCGCTCCGAGCGTCGCGAGGTGCCCGCGGAGGTCCGCCGGCAGCGGCGCGGTGAACGTGCGCTCGCCGGCACGCGGCAGGCGCACGGTCAGCCGCCACGCGTGCAGCCACTGGCGGCCGAGCCCGCTCGGGTCGCCCCGTCTCCCGTACACCGGATCGCCAACGATAGGGAGTCGCGCGTACGCGAGGTGGACGCGGATCTGGTGCGTCCGGCCGGTCTCGGGGCGCACGTGGAGGAGCGACGTCCGCGACCCGCCGCCCCCGAACGACGCGATGCGCGAAAAGCGCGTCACGGCGTCGCGCCCACCCTGGCGCACGGCCATCCGCCGCCGATCGGCGACGTCGCGCAGGAGCGGCGCCTCGACGACCACCGGCTGCGGCCCCGGGTCGCCCCAGACGAGGGCGAGGTACTCCTTGCCGAAGCGCTTCGCCTGGAGCTGACGGGCGAGCGCGAGCTGCGCCTCGTCGGTCTTCGCGACGATGAGCACGCCGCTCGTGTCCTTGTCGAGGCGGTGCACGATCCCCGGGCGCGCGAGGTCGCGCCCCTCGCTCGCCTCGACACGCGACGCGACCGCGTTCACGAGCGTGCCGCTGCGGTGCCCGTACGCGGGGTGGACGACGAGGCCGGCCGGCTTGTTCACGACGAGCGCGTCCTGATCCTCGTAGAGGATCTCGAGCGGGATGTCCTCGGCCTCGAGCGAGAGCGGCGGTGCGTCCTCGGGGACGTCCACCTCGAGCCGCTCGCCGCGGCGCACCTTGTGCGAGGGCTCGACCGGCGCTCCGTCGACGAGGACGCGGCCGTCGCGCGCGAGCCGCGCGATGGCGCTCCGCGAGAGCTTCGTGTGCTCGGCGAGGTAGCGATCGACGCGAGGTCCGTCCGCGTCGACGTCGAGGGTGATGGTCGCCGTCACGCGCGCGCCGTCGTGCGGCGCTCCTCGAGCAGCAGGAGCGCCGTGACGAGCACGATGCCCGTCGTGATCGAGGCGTCGGCGACGTTGAACGCCCAGAAGCGCGGGCCGCCGGGCACGCCGACGTCGATCCAGTCGACGACGTAGCCCTGCGCGACGCGGTCGACGAGGTTCCCGAACGCGCCGCCGAGCTGCATGCCGAGCGTCGCCGCGACGAGCGGCGAGCGCGACGCGATCTGCCGGTAGTAGTAGAGGATCGCGAGCACCGCGAAGAGCGAGAGCACCGCGAGGATCGTCGAGCGGTCCTGGAACAGGCCGAAGGCCATCCCGGTGTTCCGCACGTGGATGAAGCGCACGTACGGCCCGGCCGCGTCGACCGCCGAGCCGAGCGGCACGGCGTCCACGACCGCCTGCTTCGTCAGCCGGTCGAGCGCGAAGACGAGCGCGCCGACGCCGGCGATGAACGCGATGCGGCCGGGCCTCACGCGACCATGCTAGGTAAGCGTCGCGACGAGCGCCCTCGCGAGATCCTCCGGCAGCGGATGGCGCGCGCGCGGGTTCCGCCACACCTGCGGCGCGCCGCCTTCGCTGACCGCGATCGCCGCGCTCAGCCGCTGCGCGCGGCGCGCGTAGTCGCGCGCGCCGGCGAGCCCCCGCGCGACGAACGCGGCGTCGTCCCGGCGGGCCGCGCGCTCGTCGAGCCACGCGACCGCGAGCGGGAGCGCCTCCGGCGGCGTCCCCGGCCCGCCCACGATGAGGACGTTCGCGATCGACGGCGGCAGCTGCCCGAGCTTGTCGCAGATCGCGCGGGCGAGCGGGGCGGCGGCGCCCGCGTCACGCCCGGGGCGGCGCAGGCGCCTCGCCTCGACGTTGAAGCGCACGCCCTCGCGGAACGTGACGCGGAAGTCGGGAGCGCGCCGCGCGATCCCGTACGGCTCGTACTCGACGCTGAAGCGCCGGTCTCCGAGGATGCGCCGCGCCGCGTCGAGCTCGAACGCGAGGTCGCTCCGGCCGTCGTCGTCGGCGAGCGCGCGCGCCTTCTTCCGGATCTTGTCGCGATGGGCCTCCGCGAACGCACGGAAGCGAGGCGACGCCGCCAGCCACGGACGCAGCACGCCGGCCAGCGCCGTCCCCTCGGGGACGAGGTACGCGACGAGTTCGTCGAGCCCGGTCGCGCGTCGCGGCACCGGCCGATGCTAGGTAACGTTCGGGCCGTGCCCAGGGTGCGCGTCGCGCGGCAGGACATCGCGACGCTCGCGGTCGACGCCGTGGTGAACGCCGCGAACGACCACCTCTGGATGGGCGCGGGCGTGGCCGGCGCGCTCAAGCGCGCGGGCGGCGACGAGATCGAGCGCGAGGCGATGGCGAAGGGCCCGATCGCCGTCGGCGACGCCGTCGCGACGTCCGCCGGGCGGCTTCCCGCGCGGCACGTCATCCACGCGGCCGTCATGGGACAGGACCTCCGCACGTCCGCCGAGGCGATCGAAGGCGCGACCCGGAGCGCGCTGCGCGTGGCGGACGAGCTCGGCGCCCGGACCGTCGCCCTCCCCGCCTTCGGCACGGGCGTGGGCGGCTTCCCGCTCGACGAGTGCGCGCGCATCATGGTCGGCGCGGTGCGCTCGCACGCCGGCGGGGTCCAGGAGGTCGTGTTCGCGCTCCGCGGCGACGACGCCGTCCGCGCGTTCGAGGAGGCGCTCCGATCCTGATCCCGACCGCGCCGCGGGGCTCGCGGCTCGCCGGACTGTTCACGTTCGAGGCCGACCCGGCCCTCGCGAAGTACCGGTGGCCGTACTTCTCGCTGACCGGCGGGAGCGACGGCCCGACCGTTCTCGTCACCGCCGGCATCCACGCCGCGGAGTACACGGGCATCGAGGCCGCGATCCGCCTCGGGCGCACGCTCGATCCCGCGGCCGTGCGCGGGCGCGTCGTCGTCATCCCGCTCCTCAACCGCCCGGGCTTCTACGAGCGGAGCGTGTACGTGAACCCCGAGGACAACGACAACCTCAACCGGCTCTTCCCCGGGCGGCCGGACGGCACGTGGGGCGAGCGCTTCGCGCATCACCTGCTCGAAGGCGTGATCGCGGGCTGCGACCACGCCATCGACCTCCACGCCGGCGACATGGTCGAGGACCTCGTCCCGTTCGTCGTCTACCGCGACACGGGCGACGCCGCGCTCGACGAGCGGATCCGCGCGATGGCGTTCGCGTACGGCGCGCCGTGGGCGGTGAAGAGCGCGCCGACCGGCGAGCGCCCGGGCTCCCTCTACGCCGTCGCGGCGCTCCGCGGGGTCGCGGCGATGCTCGCGGAGTCGGGCGGCCGCGGGCTCCTCCTTGAGGAGGACGTCGCCCGCCACGTCCGCGGCGTGACGAACATCCTGCGGACGATCGGCGCGCTCTCGGGCGAGCCGGAGCGGGTCCGGCCGCCGACCGTCGTCGAGAGCTTCGACTGGGTGCGCTCGGCGCACGAGGGGATCTTCCATCCGGACGTCCGCGTCGGGGACCGCGTGACGCGCGGCCAGCGGATCGGCGAGATGGTCGACCTCCTCGGCGAGCGGCTCGCGGAGGTCACGGCGCCCGCCGGCGGAGTCGTGCTGTTCATCGTCACGAGCCCCGCGATCAAGAAGGACGGCCTCTTGCTCGCGATCGGAGCCCTCTCGGGCTAGGTCACCATCCCGCCGTCCACCACCAGCACCTGCCCCGTGATGTACGCGGCCTCGTCGCTCGCGAGGAACGCGATCGCGTTCGCGATGTCCTCGACGCTCCCGAAGCGCCCGAGCGGGATCTGCTTCATGAGCGCGTCCTTGACCTCCTGCGGCAGCGGGTCGGTCAGGTCGGTCGGCACGAACCCCGGCGCGACCGCGTTCACCGTGATGTTCCGGCTCGCCATCTCGCGCGCGACCGTCTTCGTGAAGCCGATGATCCCGGCCTTCGCCGCGCTGTAGTTCGCCTGGCCGGCGTTGCCCACGACGCCGGCGATCGACGCGACGTTCACGATCCGGCCGCCGCGCTGCTTCATCATCGGCCGCATCGCGGCCTTCGTGACGAGGAACGTGCCGCGCAGGTTGAGGTCGAGCACGGTGTCCCACTCCTCAGCGCTCATGCGGAGCAGCAGGTTGTCGCGGGTCGTGCCCGCGTTGTTCACGAGGATGTCGAGCCTCCCGCCGCCGGCCGCGAGCGCGTCCTTCACGACGCGCTCGGCTTCGCCGTCTCGCGACACGTCGCCCTGGACGAGCGTCGCGCTGCCGCCGGCCTCCTCGACGAGCCGCTTCGTCTCCTCGGCCGCGGCCTGGTTGCCCTTGTAGTTGACGACGACGCTCGCGCCGTCCTTCGCGAGGCGCACCGCGGTCGCGCGCCCGATGCCGCGGCTCGCGCCCGTTACGAGCGCGGTCCGGCCGGAAAGACGCCCCTCCGCCATCAGACCGCGCGGAAGACGAGGCTCGCGTTGTGCCCGCCGAATCCCATCGAGTTCGAGAGCGCCGTACGGATCTTCTTCGCGCGCGCGGTGTTCGGCACATAGTCGAGGTCGAGCCCCGGGTCCGGCACCTCGTAGTTGATCGTCGGCGGGATGCAGCCGTCGCGGATCGCGAGGACGCACGCGATGGCCTCGATCGCGCCGGCCGCCCCGAGGAGGTGGCCCGTCATCGACTTCGTGGACGACACGAGCAGCTTGTACGCGTGCTCGCCGAAGACCTGCTTGAGGGCCGCGGTCTCCTCGCGGTCGTTCGGCTGCGTCGAGGTCCCGTGCGCGTTCACGTACTCGACCTCCTCGGGACGCATGCCGGACTCCTCGAGGGCCATCCGCATCGCCCGGGCGTTCCCCTCGCCCTCCGGCGACGGCGCGGTGATGTGGTACGCGTCCGCCGTCGCGCCGTAGCCCACGACCTCGGCGTAGATCCTCGCGCCGCGGGCCGTCGCGTGCTCGAGGGACTCGAGGATCACCACCGCGGAGCCCTCGGCGAGGACGAACCCGTCCCGCTCCTTGTCGAACGGGCGCGAGGCGTGCTCGGGATCGTCGTTGCGGCGGCTCATCGCGTGCATCGTCGAGAACGCCCCGATCGCGAGCGGGAGGACCGCGGCCTCGGCGCCGCCCACGACCATCGCGTCGGCCTGCCCGCGCCGGATGATCTCCGCGGACTCGCCGATCGCGTGGGCGCTCGACGCGCAGGCCGAGACGTGCGTGAGGCTCGGGCCCTGCAGCCCGAACTGCATCGAGACCTGCGCGGACGCCGCGTTGGCCATGAGCATCGGCACGAGGAAGGGCGAGAGGCGCCCGGGCCCGCGCTTCTCCATGACGAGCACCTGCTCCACGAGCGTCTCGAGCCCGCCGACGCCCGTCGCGATCGCTGTCCCGACCCGCTCCGGATCCTTGAACGTCGTCATCTTCGCGTCCTCGAGCGCCTGCGCCGCGGCGCCGACGCCGAGCTGCGTGAACCGGTCGGTCCGGCGGACCTCCTTGCGGTCCATGTACTTCCCGGGGTCGAAGTCCTTCACCTCGCCCGCGACCTGCGACTCGTAGGCGCTCGGGTCGAACCGGCGGATCCGGCCGATGCCGCCGCGTCCCTTGACCATGGCGTCCCAGGTCGACGGGACGTCGAGCCCGAGCGGCGTGATCGCGCCGAGGCCGGTGATGACGACGCGTGTCGTCATGCGCGGGCGCGCGCCGCCAGCCGCGCGATCGCGGCCTTGATCGATGTCGCGTCCGACACGTTCAGCAGCTCGGCGTCCGCGATGCGCTTGATCAAACCGTTCACCACCTGGCCGGCGCCGATCTCCACGAAGGTGGACGCGCCGCGCTCGGCCATGAAGCGTACCGAGCGGAGCCACTCGACGCGCTGCGAGAGGTGCCGGACGAGCGTGTCGGGGATCGTCTCCGCGCGCCCGTGCGGCCGGGCGCTCACGTTGGCGACCACAGGGACCACTGGCTCGCGCCAGGTGAGCCCCGCCATCACGTGCCGCAGGTCCTCTCCGATGCGGCCCATCGGCGGGAAGTGGAACGGCCCGGAGATCCGGAGCGGCACGACCTTGCGCGCCCCGCTCTTCGCGAGCGCCTCGCTCGCGCGCGCGACGCTGTCGCTGTCGCCCGCGATCGTGACCTGCGCGGGGCCGTTGTCGTTCGCGACGACGGCCGA
>DASSSF010000063.1:0-4781 GCA_035708565.1 Candidatus Limnocylindria bacterium | reverse complement strand
ATCAACAGCAAGCCGGAGTGGTCGCGCGACGGAGGCGCGATCTTCTTCCATCGCTTCGAGGCGGGCGGGGAGCGCTGGCGCCTCTTCACCGTGCGCCCTGACGGGTCGGGCCTTACGGAGCTGATGAAGGGATCCCCCGGCAACAACGAGTACCCGTCGCGCTAGCCGCTAGAGCGACCGGTCGCTAGGATGGCCGCCTGGTCCACCCGCGGTGGGGGGACACGGCGAAGGGGAGGGACCCACGGTGAAGGCGCAGTCGCTTTCCGTTTGGCGCACGTTCGTGCTCGTCGCCGCGGCCGCGTTCGCACTCGTCCTCATCGGGACGCAGACCTACGCGCGCAACGACGAAGGCAACTGGAAGGACGTCCTGTACGCGCGCATCGACGCGCTCGAAGAGCTCACCGCGTCGCAGTCGGCGCAGATCGCGAGCCTCCAGGCGCAGCTCGCCGCGGAGAGCGCCGCCCGCATCGCGGCGGACGCCGCCGAGGCGGCCGCGCGCGCATCCGCGGATGCGACCGAGGCGGCGGCTCGCCAGGCAGGCGATGCCGCGGAGGCCGCGGCCCGGCAGGCGGCGGACTCGGCCGAAGCGCAGTCCCGCCAGAGCGGCGACGCCGCGCTCAACGGCCTCATCCAGAACGAAGCGGCCGCGCGCGCGGCCGCGGACGCGGCTCTACAGGCAGCCCTCAACAACACGGGCGGCGGCGTGAACGCGATCGCGCAGGGCCTTCAGAACGAGGTGAACGCGCGGATCGCCGGCGACGGTGCGCTCTTCACCGCGCTCGGCAACGAGGCGGCCGCGCGCGCGAACGCCGACAGCGCCCTCGGTACCGCGATCGGCGCCGAGGCCAACCTGCGACAAGCGGGGGACGCCGCGCTCGGGAACGCGATCGCCGCGGTCAATGCCGCGGTCGGGAACGAGGCGGCCGCGCGACAAGCGGCGGACGCCGCGCTCGGCACGGCCGTCGCGAACGAGGCGGCCTCCCGGCAGGCGGCGGACAACGCGCTCAACAGCGCGATCACCGCGCTCCAGGGGATCGTGCAGAGCATCCTGACCGCGCTCGGCCTCTAGGCCGGCCAGAAGCACCGGGTCGAGGGCGCCCCGTGGGGGCGCCCTCGCTCCTCTCCCTGGCCGCGCGGTACCGGCCGCACGTCCTATCCGCCGCCGCGCGCGCGGCGGCGAGGCTCGGCGGCCGTGGCCGGATTCGCGCGCGCTCTCGCGTGCGCGCTCTGGGGCCTCGAGACCGAGCTCGTGGCGGTCGAGGTCGACGTCGCGAACGGCCTGCCCGCGTTCGACGTCGTCGGGCTGCCCGACGCCGCGATCCGCGAGTCGCGAGAGCGGGTGCGCGCCGCGATCCGGAACTCGGGGTTCGACTTCCCGCTGCGGCGCGTGACCGTGAACCTCGCGCCCGCCGAGCGCCGCAAGGAAGGCACGGGGTTCGACCTGGCGATCGCGCTCGGCATCCTCCGCGCTTCCGGACAGCTCGCGGCGGAGCCCGCGCTCTGCGCGGTCGGCGAGCTCGCGCTCGACGGATCGGTGCGTCCGGTCCGCGGGATCCTGCCTCGAGCGCGACACGCCGCGGCGCGCGCCGTGGCGGCCCTTCTCGTCGCGCCGGAGAACGCCGCCGAGGCGGCGGCGGGCGGGATCGACGCGATCGCGGTGCGCACGCTCCGCGCCGCCGTCGGGCACCTCGACGGCTCGGCGCGCGGCGCGCCGGCGAGCGCACCCGAGCGCTCCGCCGCGCCCGCGCACGGTGCGGACCTCGCGCACATCGCCGGACAGGCGACGCCGAAGCGCGCGCTCGAGGTGGCGGCCGCGGGCGGGCACAACCTCCTCCTCGTCGGGCCGCCCGGGACGGGGAAGACGATGCTCGCGCGGGCGCTGCCGTCGATCCTCCCGCCGCCCGAGCCCGACGAGGCGATCGAGGCGAGCGCGGTCCACAGCGTGGCCGGGCTCGTGGATCCCGACCGCCCGATCCTCGCCGCCCGCCCCTTCCGCGCGCCGCACCACACGGCGTCGCGGATCTCGCTCGTCGGCGGTGGCAACCCGCCGCGTCCGGGTGAGGTGAGCCTCGCGCACACGGGCGCCCTGTTCCTCGACGAGATCGCGGAGTTCTCGCCCGTCGTGCTCGACACGCTGCGCGAGCCGCTCCAGGAGGGCGAGGTGACGATCTCGCGCGCCGGAGCGACGGCGACGTACCCGGCGCGCTTCACGCTCGTCGGCGCGATGAACCCGTGCCCGTGCGGTGCCCTCGGCGACCCCGAGCGCGCCTGCACGTGCCTTCCCGACGCGATCGACCGCTACCGCGCGCGGCTCTCGGGACCGGTGCTCGACCGCATCGACCTGCGCGTCCACGTGCCGCGCGTCCCGTACGACGAGCTCCGCGCCGACGCCGGCGGGCGCGAGCGGTCGTGCGCCGTGCGCGAGCGCGTCGTCCGCGCCCGCGCCCGCGTGCGGGCACGAGGGCGGCGCACGAACGCCGAGCTCACCGTGCCCGAGCTGCAGCGGCACTGCTCGCTCGACGCCGCGGCCGAGCGCGTGCTCCGCGAGGCCGTGACCGCGCGGCGCCTCTCGGCCCGTGCGTACCACCGCACCCTGCGCGTCGCGCGTACCATCGCGGACCTCGACGCGTCGGACCGGGTCACCGCGGAGCACCTCGCGGGCGCGCTCGTCCTCCGCGCGTGATCGAGCTCCGCCCGGACGACCCCGGCTACCCCGCGCGCCTGCGCGATCTCGCGCGTCCGCCCGACCCGCTGTGGGTCGAGGGCGACCCGGCGGTCCTCGCGCGCGACGCTCTCGCGGTCGTCGGGACGCGGCGGATGACCCCGTACGGCGAGCGGGTCGCCCGCGAGCTCGCGTCGGCGGCCGCCGCGGCCGGCCTCGTCGTGGTCTCGGGGCTCGCGCAGGGGATCGACAGCGCGGCGCACGCGGGGGCCCTCGACGCGGGCGGCGCCTCCGTCGCGGTCCTCGGGGAGGGCCTCGGGTCGTTCGACCCGCACGGCAGGCGGCGCGTCCTCGCGGCCCGGCTGCGGCGGCGCGGCTGCGTCGTGAGCGAGTACCCGCCGCTCGCCGGCGCCCAGACGTGGACGTTCGCCCGCCGCAACGCGACGATCGCGGCGCTCGCGCGCGCGGTCGTCGTCGTCGAGGCGCCGCACGGGTCCGGCGCGCTCATCACCGCCGCCGAGGCGCGACGCATCGGACGCGGCGTCTACGCGGTGCCGGGCCCGATCGGCTCCGCGGCGTCCGCCGGCACGAACGCGCTCATCGCGAGCGGCCTCGCGCGCGCGGTCGAAGGCCCGGAGACGCTCGGCCTCTGGCCCACGTCCCCGCGCGCGGACCCGCTGCTCGACCGCCTCGCCGCCGGCCCGCTCTCGCCGGACGCTCTCGGGGTCGGCGCCGAGCGCATCGCGGAGCTGCTGCTCCGCGGAGACGTCGTCGCGCTGCCCGACGGGCGGCTCGCTATTGCGACGCGCTGATGCGGACGATCCGGTCGCCGGCGCCGTTGCTCGTCGTCACGTAGAGGTAGGACCGGTCGATCGCCAGGCGTCCTTCTATGTCTCGCATCCGATGCCGTCACGATCGCGATCGAAGCGGTGCGGATCCGGCGGCAGCACACGGAAGTTCCGATATGGCACCTGTGGGCAGTCCAGGTCCGGCGGTGCCGGAGGGATGCAGACAGTGGGGTACGACGGGTCGCAATTGCTGCGACTGGTCGGAGCCGGAGCGGGAGTCGCCGTTCGTGCGAGCGTGGGGAGGGGAGCCGTCGTCCGAGCGACCGTCGGGACAGGGGTCGGTGGTGCGGTCGGAGGCGCGGGCGTGCGCGTCACCGCCGGAGGAAGTGTGGCCCGCGGAGTTGTCGCCGGCGGAGCGGCCGTCGTCGGCGCGGTCGTTGCGGGCGGTCTCGCGGCGCACGCCGAGCCCCACAGTCCGGCCTCGGCTCGCCGCGCCTCGGCCTCGAGCGCGACGAAGCGCTCCTGATACTTCACGTCAGGCGGATAGGTCGTCGCCTTCGCGAAACCACGCCGCACGAGCTCCGCGTTCACCATCGCGTCGCCGACGTAGACGTAGCGGAGCAGTCTGCCGAATCGGTCGGTCTCGCTGACGTCCTTCTCGAGGTCCACGGTCTTGTCCGCGACGAGGGCGGCATTCGCGGTCGCCGCCTCCCGGCCGAAACACTGGACGTCGCGCCGCGGATCGACCGTCTCTGGCGTGTCGATGCCGATGTACCTGACCGCCACGTCCAGCCCGTTCAGGCGTACGCGGATGGTGTCGCCGTCCGTCACGCGGATGACGACCGCCTGCTCGCGTCCAGCGGACGCAGCGGACGCAGCCGACGCCGTCCCGCTCGGCCGAGCCGTCGCGGACGGCCGACCGGTCACGGTCGATCGGGCTGTCGCGGTGGCCGTCGCCCGGGTGGGACCGGTTGGAGGAACGACCGCGCTGCTGGGGTGAGGCGTCGGCGCGACGGGTGTTGCTGCGGTCGGGCTACACGCCGCGAGGAAGGCGATCGCTACTGCAACGGCCGGTCTAGTTGCTTTCACAGCCCACGCCATCGCGATTCGCGTCGAAGTTGTGGGGGTCCGGCCGGCGAACCTCGAAGCGTCGGAAGGTGATCTGGTTGCAGTCGAGGTCAGGCGGAGGAGGCGGAATGCAGACCGTGGGATAGGACGGATCGCAACGACCCTGCGGCGCCGTGCGCTGAGGTGCTGCAGCGGGCGCCACGTCCGCGGGCCGCACCGGCTGCGCGTCGCAACTCAGCGTCGTCGCAATGACAAATAGCGTC
>DASSSF010000062.1:0-7513 GCA_035708565.1 Candidatus Limnocylindria bacterium | reverse complement strand
GCGGCGCCACCGCGCGCAGCAGCTCGAGGAGGTCCTGCGGATAGCCCTCGACGGGCCGGACGTCGTAGTTGTGGAAGAGCTGCGGCCAGACCCGCTTCAGCACGCGCCGGTTCTCGAGCAGGTACGAGACCCCGGACGGCGTGCGGAGGTTGTCCTCGAGCACGAAGAAGCGGCCCGTCTCGTCGCGGACGAGATCGCTCCCGACGATGTGCGTGTACACGCCGAGCGGCACGTCCACGCCGCGGAACTCGCGGCGATAGCCGCGGGAGCGCAGCACGAGGTCCGCGGGGATCAGCCCGCTCCGCAGGATCCGCTGCTCGTGATAGATGTCGTGCAGGAACAGGTTGAGCGCGCGCACGCGCTGCTCGAGCCCGCGCTCGATGAGGTGCCACTCACCCGGCGTGATGAGGCGCGGGATGAGGTCGAAGGGGATGATCTTCTCGATCCCGCTCGGGTCCTGGTTCACGGCGAAGGTGATCCCGCGCGCCTGGAACGAGAGGTCCGCCGCGCGCTGCCGGCGGGCGACGTCCTGCGGGGAGAGCGTCGCGATGAGGCCCGCGAGCGGCGCGTAGTGGTCGCGGACGCGGCCGTCCTCCGCGAACATCTCATCCCAGAAGCCGCCGAGCTCGTACGCGCCGAGCGGCTGCGTCGTCGCCGTCACGCGACCGCCTCCACGGGCTCCTGCTCCACGACCTCGGCCTTCTTCGACGCGGCGAGGCGCCCGGTGGCGCGGCCGCTGTACACGCCGGACGTGGGCGAGACGTCGCCGAAGTCGCGGCCGACCGCGACGGTCACGTAGTCGAGGCGCGTGAGCCGGCCGTGCGTCGGGTCGTACGCCATGACCTCGACGAGGCGCTGGTCGTCGGCGAGCGGCAGGAAGGCCTCGATCCAGGCGTGCGGCGCGCCCTCGCCGAGGAGATGGCCCGAGACGTACTGGCACGGGACGCCGAGGAGCCGGAGCGCGGCGAGGAGGAGGTGCGCGTAGTCCTGGCAGACGCCGCGGCCGAGGTGCAGCGCCATGGCCGCGGGCGTCGTGTATCCGGTGACGCCGTACTCGTACTTGATCGCGCGCGTTGCCCACTCGAACGCGAGCAGCGCGCGCTCGCGCCGGTCGCGCGTCTCGTCGGCGATGCCGCGCGCGGCGCGCTCGATGCGCGCGTCCGGGGCGGTGAGCGCGGTGGGCTCGAGGTAGCGCGCCATCTCCTCGCGACCCGCCCACGGCGCTGGGACGGGCGCGGCCGTGTCCGTGCGGCGGCGCTCGACGCGGAACGTCGCCTCGAAGTCGATCGCCACCGGCACCCGGCCCGCGAACACGCGCGCGACCCTGTTCCCGAAGCCGTCGCGCTCCCACGCCACGCGGTGGTCGCCCTCCGTGCCGCGGACGTCCAGGTCCCAGGCGAGCAGGAGCTGGTCGCGGTGGCGGTCGCGCGGCACCATGAGCAGGCGCTGCGTGAGGTCCCACACGGGTCCCGTGTAGGTGTACCGGTAGTGCTGACGGACGCGATACACGGCGCGACCGACGCGCGTCCAGTCGATCACGCCACGGACCTCATGGCTCGCGGCGGGCCGCCTCCTCGAGGGAGTCCGCGTCGTCCTCCGGCGGCGCGCCACCCGGCCGCTCGGCGGTGATCTCGTCGGACCACACCTCGAACTTCGCGAGCCGCGCGCTGCCGTACGCGGTCGAGAGCGCGACGTCGACCGCGTCGCGGCCGCGCCCGATCACGACGCGGCCGATGCGCGGAGTGTTGTGGCGCGCGTCGAACGTGTACCAGCGCCCGCCGAGGTACGCCTCGAACCACGTGTGGAAGTCCATCGGCACGTCGGGCGGCTCGATCGCGATGTCGGGCAGGTAGCCGAACGTGTACCGCGCGGGGATGTTGAGGGCTCGGCAGAAGGCGACGGCGAGGAGCGCGAAGTCGCGGCAGACGCCCTTCCCGTCCTCGAGCGTCTGGAGCGCCGTCTTGTGCGGCCCACTGTTCCCGTAGCCGAAAGCGATGTGCGAGTGCACGAAGTCGCAGATCGCCTGGATGCGCGCCCAGGTCGGCGGCGTCGAGCCGAACATGTCCCAGGCGCGCTCGAGGAGGAGGTCGCTCTCCACGAAGCGGCTCGGGAGCGTGAACACGAGCGTCTCGTCCGGGAGCTCCGCCACCGGATGGAGGCGCGCGTCCGGCTCGACCGGGTCGGGCGTCGCCGGGATCTCGGCGACCGCGTCGTAGCGCACGCGGTGGCTCCCCGGCGTGGTCACGAAGCGCCAGCAGCGGTTCCCGAAGCCGTCCACGTACTCGTGGAGCGGCACGTCCGGCTCGAGCCACCGCGACTCGTAGATGACGCGGTGGTCGGCGTCGGGGCGCGGGCGCACCAGCATGAGGATCGGGACCGGCCCTTCCGTGTCCCAGACGAACTCGCAGCCGACCCTCACCCGCACGAGTGGAGTCTAGGCAGGCGACATGCCGATCGGTCCGCGGGTCACGGGCGGGCCGTGATCCACGCGGGCGCCGCGGCACCAACCTCCTTCGCGTAGAGCACCACGCGGAAGCCGCCGAGGCCGTTCGGGTCGAGCAGCAGGTCCGTCGCGGCGCGCCGGCTCGCCGACCGGAGCTGCTCCCGCGGGTCGCCGGAGCGCGCCGTCGCGTCGCGCGCGCCGAGCGCCAGGAGCGCGTCCCGCTGCGTCGTCGCGCCCACGAGGCGCAGGCCCGCGCCTTCGGCCGCGCGCGCGATCGCCGTGAAGTTCACGGTCGCCGTGAGGTCATGCTCGCCGGGCGCGGCGAACGGGTCCTCGAGCAGCCTGTGGCGCGCGAATCCGCGCACGGTCCCCGCGCCGTGGCGCGCGAGGAGGCCGGCCTCGTCGTCGCCGTAGTCGACGAACAGCACGTAACCGGACGCCACCGCGCTCGCGAGGGAGGCGACCCAGCCCTCCGCCGCCGGGCTCACCTCCCACCGCCCGCCCGCGGGGAGCGCCTGCGGGACGCGCCAGCGGAGGTCGCTGTGGCTCGGCGCGCGCAGCACCTCGACGAGGCGGCCGTCCTTCTCGTCGACGAACGATTCCTTCACGCCGTCGTCGGTGCGCACGAGGACGTGCACCGGGAACGCGTCGAGCACCTCGTTGGCGTACACGACGCCCGAGATCGGCGCGAGGGCGGCCGGCGAGGACGCCCAGCGCATCTCGCGGCCCTCGAGCGTGCGGGCCTGCTCCTCGCGGAGCAGCGGCGACGCCTCGACGATGCCGGGGCGCGCGGAGCGCGACGCGGCCGGCGCGTCGTGCGCGAGCGACCGGAGGAGATCGCGCATCGCGGTCCCCCGCCCCGCGCCGGCCTCCACGAGGTCCCACTGCGCCGGCTTGCCGAGCGCGGACCAGAGATCCGCGGCCGCGCGCGCGAGCGAACGCCCGAACATGGGCCCGAGCTCGGGCGACGTGAGGTAGTCGCCCTCGAAGCCGATCCGCGCGTGGGTCGTGTAGTAGCCGTGCTCGGGGTCGTAGAGCGCGGCGTCCATGTACTCCGCGAACGTGAGCGGACCCCGCGCCCGGATGCGGGAGACGAGCTTCTCCGCGAGCGCAGGCACGCCGCCGAAGATAGACCTCGGGGCTACGCCCCCCAGCGCGGCGGCCCCGGCGGACGGATCTCGGGCGGGCGCACGGGCGAGCGGTGCGACTCGCCGTTCGTCGGGATGTGCTCGCTCGGCTTCCACGTGCGCGCCGCGGCGAGCTCCTCCTTCGCGAGGACGGTCACGCCGAAGCGCTCGTAGGTCGAGAGCTCGAAGTTCGGCGTCTCGCCGAGCGCCGCGTGCGGGCACACCTCGACGCAGTCGCCGCAGTAGATGCAGCGGACGATGTCGAGCTCGTAGGTCTGGAGGTCGCGCTCGCGCATCATCAGCGCGCCCGTCGGGCAGGTCTCCGCGCAGGCGCCACACGACACGCAGTCGGTGTACGAGAGCGACGCGTTCCACGGCGTCGTGACGATCGAGTCGTAGCCCGAGCCCATGAGCCCGTAGCAGTTCGCGCCGATGACGTCACGGCAGATCCGGACGCACTGCGTGCAGTTGATGCACTTGTTGAGGTCGCGAAGGATGAAGTCGTGGCTGAAGTCGTACTCGTAGTCGTGGTAGTCGGCCGGGTCGGCGCGGTGGAACCGGTTGTCGGTGAGCTTGTGCTCGAGCGAGAGCCGCTGGAGGTGGCACTTCCCGACGTCCGGGCACACGCACTGGAGGCAGCGCGCGGCCTCCTTCTCCGCCGCCGCCTTGTCGTAGCCGAGCTCGATGAGCTCGAACGACTGGACGCGGTCGTCGAACGGCAGGAAGGGCATCCGCACCTGCGGCTCCTCCGGCTTGTACGGCACGATGTCGATGAGCTCGGGGACGCGCTCCTCCTCCGCGATCTCCTCGGCGATGCGCGCCATGTCGGCGCCCGCGAGGTAGCGATCGATCGCCTTCGCCGCGAGCTTCCCCTGGCCGACGCACTGGATGACCGTCGACGCGCCGATGACGGCGTCGCCGCCGGCGAACACGCCCACGCGGTCGGTCATGAACGCGCTGTTCGTCACGACGGTCTCGCGGCGCGTCTTCCGGAGGCCGGTCTCGCGCTCGTAGAAGTCGAGATCGGGCACCTGGCCGATGGCCGGGATGACGACGTCGCACTCCATGACGAACTCGCTGCCCTTCACCGGCACGGGCCGGCGCCGGCCGGAGGCGTCGGGCTCGCGGAGCTCCATCCGCTGGAACTCGACGCCGCCGACGCGGCCGTCCCTCTCGACGATCCGCGTGGGCGCGACGAAGAAGTGCAGCCTGATGCCCTCGTGCTCGGCGTCGTCGACCTCGCTGTAGTGCGCGCCCATCTCCTTGCGGCCGCGCCGGTAGCAGGTGTTCACGTCGGCGCCGAGCCGGCGCGAGGTCCGCGAGCAGTCGAACGCGGTGAACCCGCCGCCGATGACGACCACGCGCGTGCCCTTGCCGACCGGTACGGGGTTGCCGGTCGCGTTGTTCCGGAGGAACTGCACCGCCTCGATCACGCCCGGCAGGTCCTCGCCCGGGATCCGCAGCTCGTTGCTCTTGTCCGCGCCGACCCCGAGGAACACCGCGTCATAGCCGTCCGCGAGGAGGCTGTCGACGGTCATGTGCTTGCCGAGCTCCATCCCGCCCTTGAACTCCGCGCCCAGCTGCCAGACGGAGTTGAGCTCCTTGTCGAGCTTCACCTTCGGCAGGCGGTACTCGGGGATGCCGTAGCGGAGCATGCCGCCCTGCTTCTCGAGCTTGTCGAACACGGTGACGGCGTGGCCCTGGAGCGACAGGTAGTAGGCGCAGGTCATGCCCGCGGGGCCCGCACCGATGACGGCGACGCGCTTGCCGGTCGCGGGCTTCTTCGGGAACGGCGTCGGCGCCTCGTCCATCTCGAGGTAGAGCTCGCCGAAGTACCCGTGGCACTGGCGGATCGCGATCTCTTCCTCGACGAGCCCGCGGCGGCACACCTCCTGGCACGGCGCCGGGCAGACGAGACCGAGCGCGTACGGGAACGGCAGCGTCTCCTTGAGGAGCCGGCCGGCCTCGACGTGCTGGCCCTTCGCCTGAAGCTCGAGGAAGCCCGGGATGTCGATGTGCGTCGGGCATCCGACCTGGCACGGCGGCATGCAGTACGCGTTGTGGTCGCTGAGGATGTACTCGAGGTTCTGCCGCCGCATCTTGAAGAGGCCGTCGCTCGCCGCGGTGACCTTCATGCCCGGCTCGACGGCGAGGTGGCACGAGGGCATCGGCCGCTCGTAGCCCTCGATCTCCACGAGGCACATGCGGCACGCCGCGGCCGGGGCGAGCTTCTCGTCGTCGCAGAGCGTCGGCACGTTCATCCCGGCGCGCTGCGCCGCGCGGAGGATCGTCTCGCCGACGACCGCGGTCACCTCCCGGCCGTCGATCACGATCGTCGTGGTCGGCTGGCCCGGCGGGATCTCGCCCTCGTGCGACACGGTGGGGATCTGCGCCTCGGTGGGCTGCGTGTAGCGCTCGAGGAGGCTCATCGCGGCCTCATCCCGGAGATCGTCACGGCTGGACCATTGTCTCGTAGCGCCGTGCCCGAGCGGGGCTGCACGTCCCGGTGGGGCACCGCCCGCCGAGGTGCGCGCGCACGTCGCCGTCGAACTCGGAGAGCGTCGTCCGCACGATCGACGCGCTCGTGATCCCGAAGCCGCACAGCGAGAACTTCTCGAGGTGGTCCGCGAGGTCGAGGAGCCACTTCACGTCGTCGGCCCGGCCGAGGCCGGAGTAGATGCCCTCGTAGATCCCCTGGACGCGCTTCGTGCCGACGCGGCAGGGGACGCAGATCCCGCAGGTCTCCTGCGCGAGGTAGCCGAACAGCCGGGCGGCCTCGTTCACCATGCACACGCCGTCGGCGACCGCGCGGACCTGCGCGCTCCCCATGTGCGTGCCGGCGGCCTTGAGCGCGTCGAAGTCCAACCGGACGCTCGCCTTCGCGGCCGCGAGGATGCCGCCGGTCGGTCCGCCGACGTGGATCCCCTTGAGCGTGCCGATGACGCCGCCGGCCTGCGCGAGGACGTCCCCGAGCGTCGTCCCGAGCGCCACCTCGTACACGCCCGGCTGGCGCACGGCGCCCGTCACCGAGACGAGCTTCGTGTCCGCCTTCGCGCCGTCCATCGCGTACGGGAGCCACGCGAGGGACTCCGCGCTCGCGATGAGCGTCGGCCGCAGGCGGAGGCCCTGGAGGGCCGGATACGGCGGGCGCTGGCGCGCCATCGCGCGGCGCGACTCGAGCACCGCAAGGAGCGCGGACTCCTCGCCGCCCATGAACCCGCCGGTCCCGCGCACGACCTCGACGCCGTCGCCCACGCGCGGCGCCGGCGCGTCGGGCCGGAGGTAGAGGTACGAGCGCGACGCCCCGACGGCGCGCGCCGCGAGCGCGATGCCCGCGAGCACGGCGTCGGCGTTGCGCTCGAGGAGCGTGCGCGAGAGGGGGCTGTCCGGGTCGGCGTCGTACGCGTTCGCGACGACGTACGCCTCCTCGGCGAGCGCCGCGGCCGACCGTGTCGCCGAGAGCTTCTTCGCGAGCGGGAAGCCCGCGCCGCCCCGCCCGCGGATCCCGGCGGCGTCCGCGCGCACGACGACGTCCTCCGGCGCGACCGCGGACGCGTCGACCCGCGGCGCGCCTCCGGCGAGGAGACGCGTCGCGGCGCTAGCGGGCAAAGGCGGGCTCCTGCGGGTGGCGCACCTCGTCCTCGTGGAGCCGGTCGTGCGCCGGCGGCGGCGACGCCGGCGGCCACACGCCGGCGATGCCGAGGTTGCCGGTGAACCGGCGGCCGCCGCGCGGGACGGCCGTGCCGCGGCCATCCGGCGCGCCCCGGAAGTTCGGCAGGAGCGACGCCGTCGCGTAGATGTCGGTCATCGCCTTCCCGAACTCGTCCGTGATCCGCTCCGCCGCGCTCCACGGCAGGTAGCCGTACTCGTCGTGGATACGGCGCAGCACGCGGGTGAAGCGGTCGTCGCCGGAGGGCTCCGAGGCGAGGATCCCGTCCACCTT
>DASSSF010000061.1:0-28812 GCA_035708565.1 Candidatus Limnocylindria bacterium | reverse complement strand
CGCATCAACGAGTTGTGCCAGATTTGCGGACGGTAGAGAAGAAGCTCTCCATGACGGCATTGTCGTAGTGCGACGGTCGATTTCTTGTCGGCCATCTTGCCGGTGCATCGTCTGCCTCCGTGTGAGCGGAAACCGCGATCGACGACGTCATGACCGTCCCACGCTCGCGCCCAGGGTGAGGAGAAGCTCGTCCAGTTGCGCGAACGTCTCGACCATCGCATCCGCCGCCCCGGTGCCGGCAGCGTCGAGAGCTTCCTTCGAGGAATAGAGCTCGTGCATGACCAGCAGCGTCTTGCCACCCTCTTCCTCGAATGTCACGGTGGTGACAGGCCCACCCTCACCACCTTCCTCGTTGGTCCACACGAGGCGCGAGTGCGGTGTCACGTCGAGGTACGTGCCGAAGAACGCCATCGCATCGGGTTCGAACTCGAGACGGTACTTGCCCCCGACACGAACATCCATCTCACAGGAACGCAGGGACATGCCCATCGACTTCGGCACCCACCACCGCCTGAACAGCTCGGGCTTGGTCCACGCCTCGAACACGATGCGGGCCGGACCATCGAAGGTTCGGGTGACGACCAGCTCACGCTCGGACTTCCGCTCCACCGTCGTGCGGTTCTTCATGGGCGTAGGCTCACGATCTCTTCTTGCGTGCATCGACCTTCTCCTTCCGTTTCAGTTCCTCGACAACCTCGTCCAGCTCGTCGAACCGTGCATCCCAGAGCTGGCGGTACCTCTCGATCCATGCCGCCTCTTCATCGAGTCGGCGCAGGCCGAGCCTGCAGGTCCGCACGCGCCCGACCTTCTCCGTGGTGATGAGCCCCGCCTGCTCCAAGACGCCGACGTGTTTCTTCATGCCCGTTAGGGTCATGTGGAACTTGTCGGCGAGGTCCGTGATCGAAGCGTCTGCACGCCCGAGCTGCTCCAGAACACCGCGTCGGGTGGCGTCCGAGAGCGAGGAGAACGAGGCATCGAGTCGGCCCCCCGCATACTGAACCATTTGGTTCAATATGCACCACACTAGTCGGCGAATGCAACCCGCGAGCGACGCTCCCCTGCGCGTGGAGCACAACCAGAGCGGCCATCCCCAAGATCGTGGCTGCGGTACCGAACCCAGTCAGGCTGGCAACGGAGCGGAAGACGGGACTCGAACCCGCGACCCTCACCTTGGCAAGGTGATGCTCTACCAACTGAGCCACTTCCGCGTGATCCGGATCGCTTCGGACGAGCTCAATGATAGCGCGGCCGGCGGGGGCGGTCGCCGCCCGCTACGTCCTCGCCCGCTTCCTGAGCACGAGCATCGACGCCGTGAACCCGTGGAGGAAGTTCCGCGGGCCGACCGGGCCGAACTCGCCCGCCGCGAAGAAGCCGGCGACCGGCACGTTCCCGTAGGCGCGGCGCACGGCGCCGATGTCGTGGCTCGGCTCGCCGAAGAGCGCCTGCCCCCGGCCGTTGCAGGAGAAGAGGAGCACGCCGGCGACGCCGTCGCCGTGCGCCTCGCGGTCTCGCTCGAGCACCGCGCGGAGATCCTCGCGCGCGGACTCGGCGTCGCGCACCTGGAACTGCACGGTCTGCCCGGGCTCGACGGCGTCTCCGATCGCGATCGCGCCGGACTCCTGGTCGATCCCAACGACGTTGCGCACGACGAAGTCGCCGCGGCCGTGCTCGGTCTTGAGCTCGTCGATCGCCTGCCCGAGGTGGAGGCCTCGCCGCATCAGGAGCTGGTCGCGCTCGCCGGCGCCGGTGAACATCTCCTCGATCCGCCGCATCGCGGGGACCCCGCCGAGCTCGACGATCACGTTCTGCTCGCTCCGCGTGACGGCGTACGTCTCCCCCACCGGCCGGCAGCCCTGCGACACGAACGCGGTCGCGTCGAGGCCCGTGAGGATCGCGCCCACCGCGCCGTCGTGGAAGACCTCGTCGTCGAGATAGAGCGAGTTCCGCCCGGCCTCGAGCCCCGTCGACGCCATCCCGCCGACCACCGGCACGCCCGGCGCGGCTTCGTTGAGGTGCTCGATGAGCAGGTCCGCGGGGAACGAATAGCCGTCGGCGAGGAGGACGAGCACGGGATGCTCGTCCGGCGGCGGCATCTCGTCGAGTCCCTCGATGACGGCGTGGTCGTCCTCGATCGTGTACGTGAGGCGGAACGGCCGCACGACGCCGCCGGGGATGGCCGCCGTCCAGATGGCGACGCCCGGCGCGTCCTCGATCTCGACGCTTCCGCCGATGACGCCGCCGGCGCTGCACCCCACGACCGCGCTCCCGCCGACGTTCTCGGCGACGTAGGAGAGCATGTCGGCCTGCTCGGCCTCGAACTGCGGCGAGATGAAGACGCAGGTGATATCCGGAGAAGACCCCGAAAGCGGAGCGAGCGCCGACCCGAGCGCGCTCCGGACGGCCTCACGCCCGTCCGTATGGGAGGAAAGCCCCGCGCCCACCCTCACGTGGACCATGCCGTCACCCTAGCGCGACCTGTGCCGAGGGCCGGACTTGAACCGGCGACACCTTGATCTTCAGTCAAGTGCTCTACCAGCTGAGCTACCTCGGCGAAGAAGACAAGTGTATCGCGGGCGCGCATCGTGCAGCCTCGCCCGGAAGGAGGTGACGCGCATGGCGACGGAGCAGCATGAGGTAGAGCAGCGGGTCGCGGGAGATGTCGACAAGGAGCACGAGCATGCGGCGGTCGTGCACGCGCACGATCACTGGCACGTCTCCCATCACCGCACGGCCGACATGCTCGGCGCGTTCGAGCACCGCGCTCGGCACCACGTCCACGAGCACGACCACGGGCCCGTCACGCACGCGCACAAGGGCGACGACGAGAGGTCGGAGCGCCGCGAGCATGGCGACGCCGCCCACGATCACGACCACAAGGATCCGGCGAACCGCAGGGGCGCCTAGCGGCGGCCACGCTCACCCGGGAGAAGAGTGCGGTGGGCAACGCTGGGCTCGAACCAGCGACCTCCTCGTTGTAAGCGAGGCGCTCTGACCAGCTGAGCTAGTTGCCCGCGGCTCTACGACGAAGTCTAGAGGGACATCCAGGGCGTGGGCGGCAGTGGGAAGAGCCGCACGTTGCGACCGGCGACGATGAGCGCGTCGGCGAGCCCCTCGAGGCGGCCGAGCTGTGTCGCGAAGCGATCGAACCGCTCGCTGCCGGTCTCCTCGAGCACGCGCTGCTCCGCGCCGCGGCGCGCGACGAGCTGCCACAGCTCGAAGTAGTCGCGCGAGAGGTCGTCGGCGGTGGCGCTGAGCTGCACGTCGTAGCGGCACCGCGACAGGTGCACGACCGCGTCCTCGAACGCGGCGAGACGCCCGAGCGCCGCGAGGAAGTCGCCGCGCATGCGAAGGTCCGAGTCCCGGCCGGTCTCGCGCGCGCGACGATAGTCGCGGCCGCGCAGCTTCGCCTGGGCGGTGAGCTCGCGGTGACGGTCATCGAGCCGCCGCCGGAAGCGCTCGCTCCCGACCGCGACCGTGGTCCAGACGACGGGTGCACGAGGTGGCATGACCTCGGTCAGTATCGTGCACGCATCGTGCGCAACAAGGCTGTTCGTCACGCGGCGAACGCGATAAAATGAACGAGCCCGGCCTCGCCGAGACCCTCCTCCGCACCGCGCGCACGATCGCCGTCGTCGGCTACTCGATCAAGCCCGACCGCCCGAGCAACTCGGTCTCGCGGTACCTCCGCGGGCAGGGCTATCGCATCGTCCCCGTGAACCCCCAGCTGCGCGGGGCCGTGGTCGCGAGCGAACGCTCGTACGACCGCCTGGTCGACGTGCCGCATGACACGCGGATCGACCTCGTCGACGTCTTTCGACGCGGCGAGCTCCTCGACGAGGTCGTGGACGACGCGATCGCGGCTCGCGTCCCGGCGATCTGGTTCCAGCTGTCGCTCGGGAACGTCGCGGCCGCCAAGCGCGCGGAGGCCGCCGGGATGAAGGTCGTATGGGACCGCTGTACGGCGATCGAGCACCGCCGGCTGATGCGCTAGGGGGTCACCACCGGCTCTTCGGCGTGAGCGCGATCTCCTTCGAGACGTCCTCGCCGCGCGCGACGCGCTCCCAGAACGGATCGAGCTCCACACGCGAGTTCGTGCGGCGGATGAGGGCGAGGAGCGGCTGGAAGTCGGCGAGCCGGTACGGCTTCGTGTTCACCTTGACCGTCGAGTCGCGGCCCCGCACGACGAAGTGCGGCGCGGAAACGCCCGAGTGCGCGCCCGGGTAGCGCTTCGCGTCCACGCGCTGGATCGAGCCGATCGGGACCCGCTGCACGGAGGTACCGAAGTTCGTGCGGTGCACGACATACTCGTTCTCGATCGCGAGGGTCGTGAAGTAGAGCTGGTTGACGACGACGGCGGCGTTGAAGGCGATGAGCCCGATCCCGATGAGGATCATGACGGCGTCGCCGCCGGTCACGCCGATAGCGAGGACGCCGAGGCCGACGAGCGGGAAGAGCGTGTATGACGGCCACAGGCTCCGCAGGTCCGGACGGATCGGCGTCACCGGTTCGAGTCTAGAGGCGCGATGCGGAGCCGCCGCTCCACCTCGTCGAGCGCCGTACGCACGCGCGCGACCCCGGCGTCCCGCTCCGCGTCGTCGACGAGCCGGTCCGGATCGCGCTGCTCCGCGTAGCGCTCGAGGTAGAAGTCCCGCAGGAGGCGAAGGCCTTCACGCGCGCCGAGCGGCGCGTACGGAACGGCCGCGGCCTCGCACGCGATGCGGTACTCGAGCTCGGCCGGCCGGTAGCAGGTCCGGCACACGAGGACGGGCAGGGCGGCTCCGTCGGTCAGGATCCTCGCGGGATGGGCGTCGGCGCTGATGTCCTCGGCGCGGCAGCGCGGGCAGCGGAAGATGCGCACGCGCCGAGCCTACGCACCGCCCGCACGGAGTGATGACGGCGCCAGGCCCGGCCGATAGAATGGGGTCTCACCACCGCCCAGGTGATGAAATTGGCAGACATGCAAGCTTGAGGGGCTTGTGGGGCTTATCCCCCCGTGTGGGTTCAAATCCCACCCTGGGCACCCGATCGGGCCGCTGCGACGAGCAGCGGCTTTCTTGTCTCTAGACCCGGAGACGCTGCCACGCCCCCGACGCGAAGCGGCGCGCGAAGAGGGCGCCGCGGACGTGATAGTCGGCCGCGATCGCGAGCCACACGCCGGCGAGGCCGAGCCCGAACGGCATCGAGAGAAGGACGGCCAGCGGCAGCCGGACCACGACCCAGTTGAGCGTGGTCACCTTCAGCGTGTAGCGCGTATCGCCCGCTCCGCGCAGCGCCCCGCCGAGCGTGAAGATCACGGCCTGCGCCGGCTGCGCGAGGCCGATGATCACGGTCGATCCGATGCCGGCCGCGACGACGCCCGGATCGGACGTGAAGAGGCCCAGCGACGCGGCCGGGAAGAGCGCGAGGACGAGGCCGACCGCGCTCGTCCACAGCGCGCCCATCCGGACGGCCGCCCATCCCACGCGCGTCGCGCGCGCCGGGTCGCGCAGGCCGAGCGACTGGCCGACGAGCGCGGACGCGGCGGCGGCGAAGCCGACGCACGGCAGGAACGACAGCGACTCGAGCTGGAGCACGAGCTGGTGAGCGGCGAATGCCTCGGTGCCGAAGCGGAGCACGACACCGGCGAGCGCCATGAGCCCGAGGCTGAACAGGAACGACTCGGCCGCCGAGGGGACGCTGATGTCGGCGATCTGCCGGACCACGGCCGGCCGCAGCCGCCACGGTCCACCCGCGACACTGAGGCCCGCGCGGCCGCGCCAGAGGATCGCGATCGTGATCGCGCAGAAGAGGACGTTCACCGGCACGAACGCGAGGCCCGCGCCCACGAGCCCGCCGTCGAGCACCACGACCGCGACGTACGCGAGCGGCACCGCGAGGGCCGCGCTCCCGATCGAGAGCAGCATCGGCGTCCGCGTGTCGCCGGCGGCACGGAGCGCCGCGGTGCCGATCGTCCACACGGTCTGGAACGCGTTGAGCCCGCCCACGATCGCGAGGTACGGCGCTCCGGCGTCGGCGACGTCCGGCGCCGCGCCGAGCGCGAGGAGCAGCGGGCGCGCGAAGACGGCGAACGCGAGCCCGGTCGCGATCCCGAGCAGCGCGCCGAGCATCAGGGACTGGCGGACCACGTCGGCCGCGTCCTCGGGACGCCCCTCGCCGAGGCGCCGGCTGACGAGCGCGACGGTGCCGATCGAGAGCGCCATGAACACCGGGAAGAGCAGGAACGTGAACTGGAGCGCCGCGCCCGCCGCTGCGAGCTGGACGGCGCCGAGGTGGCCGATGAAGGCGATGACCGCCGCCTGCGACGCGGCGCGCACGAGCTGCTCGACGATCCCCGGCCAGGCCAGCTCGAGCGCGGCCCGCGCGGGCGACATCGCGGCGAGGTACGCGACGCGCGCGGTCGGCGCCGGGAGGAGTTCGGGCTCGGCGGTGATCGGCTCGGCCGGCAGCTCCTCGGTGTCGAGGGTCACGCGGTCACGGTGACGCCGGACCCGACGACGACCTCGCCGACGCGCCACGCCTCGACGCGACGGTCGGCGCGCGCGCGGTCCCACGCCGCCGCGTGCTCGGCGGGCACGCCGAGGAGGAGGCCGCCGGAGGTCTGCGGGTCGATGACGAGGCGCTCGGTCGCGTCGTCGGCGACCTCGAGGCGCACCCGCCCCTCCGCGAGGAAGTACGCGCGGTTGCGCTGCTGGCCGCCGAAGTCGACGCCGCGCTCGGCGGCCGCGCGCGCGCCTGGAAGGAGCGGGAGCGAGCCCGCGGAGATCCGTACGCCCACGCTCGACGCGACGGCCATCTCGTGCGCGTGGCCAACGAGACCGAACCCGGTGACGTCGGTGCCCGCGTGGAGCCCCGCCTCGACGGCGGCCTCCGCGGCGTGGCGGTTGGACCTCGTCATCGAGGCGACCGCGGACGCGAGGTCGGCCGCGCCGAGCGCGCCGAGCTTGTGCTCGGTCGTGAGGAGCCCGGTGCCGAGCGGCTTCGTGAGCCAGAGCGCGTCCCCCGCGCGGAGGCGCCCCTTGAGCAGCATCCGCTCGGGATGGACGGAGCCGGTCACCGCCAGGCCGAACTTCGGCTCGCGGTCGATGACGGTGTGCCCGCCGGCGATGGTCGCGCCCGCGTCACGCACCGTCTCGGTGGCGCCCGCGATGAGCCGTTCGAGGACGTCGAGCGGCACGGTCTCGGGCCAGGCGACGATGCTCAGCGCGAAGAGGACCTTTCCGCCCATCGCGTACACGTCCGACATCGCGTTCGCGGCGGCGATCGCGCCGGACGCGTACGCGTCGTCGACGATCGGCGGGAAGAAGTCCGTCGTGCTCACGATCGCGAGGTCCGGCGCGACGAGCCAGACGGCGGCGTCGTCCGCCGCGCCGAGCCCGACCAGGAGCTCGCGCGGTGCGGGCTGCTCGGCGAGGGGGCGCAGCACCTGCGCCAGCTGGGCGGGGCCCAGCTTCGCTCCTCAGCCGGCGCAGGCCGACAGCGTCGTGAGACGGATCTCGTCGCGCGTGAACACGTGGCCGAGGATACGTCGCTAGAAGGGACGGAAGGGCTCGCGGATCCCGACCCACCACACGCCGAACGCGAGCACGATGAGGAACGCGGCGAGGACGACGTCGCGGCCGCGCCGTCCACGGCGGATCACGACGCCGACCAGGAGCAGCGCGGCGACCGCCGAGAGCGCGAGCGCGATCGCGACGAAGGCGAGGTCGAAGCTCATATGACGTTGTGCTCCGGGACGACATCGCCTTCGGCGAAGCGCGAGGCGCGGAACGGCCGCAGGTCCAGGCTCGCGCGGCCGTCGCAGACCAGCTCGGCGAGGAGCTCTCCCGCCGCCGGCGCGTGCATCACGCCGTGGCCGGAGAAGCCCGCGGCGGCGTAGAAGCCGTCGGGACCGGCGGGCCCGAGGACCGGGTGCTTGTCGGGCGTGTCCTCGTAGAAGCCCGCCCAGCCCGTGCGGACGGATGTCCGCTCGAGGATCGGGAGCCGCGCGAGCGCGCGGCCCACGATCTCGGGCAGGAAGTCCCAGTTCACGGAGTCGTCGAACCCGGGGCCGTCCTTCGGGTCCCCCATGCCGAGGAGCACGCCGCCGGACTCGCGGTGCATGTAGAGCCCGGTCGCGAACTCGATCGTGAGCGGGATCTCGCGGTCGAAGCCGGGGACGCGCTGCGTCACGAAGATGTGCCGGCGCAGCGGCGCGATCGGCAGATCCACGCCCGCGAGCTTCGCGACGCCCGCGCCCCACGGGCCGGCGGCGTCGATCACGACGCCCGTCTCGATCCGCTCGTCGCCGCCGCGGACCGCGACGACGCGGCCGCCGCTCACCTCGATCCCGCGCGCTGGCGAGCCCTCGCGGAACTCCACGCCGCGCTCGCGCCCGCGCGCCACGAAGCCGCGCAGGATCGAGTGCGGGTCCGCGTGGCCGTCCTTCGCGCAGAACGTGCCGAAGAGGACGTCCTCGGTCACGAGCTCGGGGAAGATCTCCGCGATCTCGGGCCGCTCGACGCGCCGCGCGGGGACCTCGAGGCGCTCCCAGAGCGCGAGCGAGCGCTCGAACGCGGCGGCGTCTCCGGTCTCAGTGATGAGGAACAGGTAGCCGGCCTGCCTGAACGCGATGTCGACGCCGAATTCGTCCTCGAAGCGCTCGAAGCGAGGGAGCGAGCGCAGCGACAGCCGCACGTTGATCTCGGAGGAGAACTGGAGGCGGATCCCGCCCGCATTCTTCGCGGTCGATCCCGAGCCAAGCCGGTCGCGCTCGAGGACGACGACGTGCCGCATGCCCTTGCCGGCGAGGTGGTACGCGACCGATGCGCCGATCACGCCGCCGCCGATGACGACCGCGTCGGCCGATGTCATGCGGCGCGATGGTATCGACAAGCGATGACGAGCTCTTCGCGGCGCGCGCGGGTCCGTGCGCGGAGCGCGACGGCGTGCGCGAGATGCCCGCTCACGGACATCACCGTCGCACGCCGTCGGCCGCGGTCACATCGGCCGCAGCGTCCCCGACCACACCTGCCAGGCCAGCAGCGACTTCGCGACGAGGCTCATGACCATGTAGGTCTTCTCGCCGGTGAGGTAGTCGCGCCAGCGGCCGACCTTCGCGTACTGGAGGACCATCGTGATCGCGAAGACGTTGAAGGCGACGAAGAGCGAGCCGTAGATCGCCCACACGAACGCCGGGATCGGCGTGGCGTCGGGCTGCACCGCGTACGCGACCAGGCTCGCCCCGATGGCGACCCACGGGATGATGCCGGCGACGCACCCGAAGACGAAGTGCTTCCAGTCGGTGCGCGCGCGGCCTTCGTTGGCGGCCTCCATGCTCCACCCGAAGAGGTTCATCGAGACGTTGCAGCCGGCGATCGCGACGAGGGCCGAGAACTCCTTGATGAAGGACAGCTGCGCGATGGCGAGGATCATCACCGTCGACGAGAAGGCGTACTCGACCCAGCGCGCGGGGTTCATGCCGCGGCGGAGCCAGGCCTCGTAGCGCGCGCGGAGCGGCCAGCGCAGGAGGAAGTGCGCGAGCGCGGACATGAGGAAGAAGCTCGCGACGACGTAGGCGAGCGGCACCTCGACGACCTGGCTCGCGCGCGTGTCGAGGCCGACGAAGCGGCCGGCCTCGAGCCGGGGAACGACGTACGTGATCGACGCGGTGAATGCCGCCTCGGTGCGAGAGATCGCGAGCATGAGCAGGAACTGCGCGAAGTGAAGGACGGCCAGGGCGGCGTTCCAGCGGGCGAGCCCTTGGGCTCGGGCCGGGTCGAGCGCGACGCTCTGCGAGGCCGGCGACCGGCGTCGACCGGCGAGATCGGTGACCGCGATGTCCATCGATGTGCTCCTTCCGCGGCTCGGGGCCGCTCGCTACCGGATACCGGGGTCGCGCGGGGGACGTGGGATGAACGCGGGGACCTCACGGACGTACGCGGCGTAGCCCGGACGGCGCGCCGCGAGCCCGCGCTCGAGGAGCGCCACGCCGGATACGCGCACGAGGAGGAAGGTCATGAGCGCCGGCGCGAAGATCGTCCACCAGCCGCCCGCACCGAGCGCGATCACGAAGTAGCCCCACCACAGGACGGCCTCGCCGAAGTAGTTGGGGTGCCGGGTCCAGGCCCAGAGACCGGTGCGCAGCACCCGGCCCTTCGATGCCGGGTCAGCGCGGAAGGCGCGCAGCTGCATGTCGCCGATCGCCTCGAAGAGGAGACCGGCCGCCCACAGGGCCAGGCCGGCGAGGTCGAGCGGACCGAGGGGCGCGTCGGCGAGCTGCGCCGCGAGGAGCGGCGCGGAGATGGCCCACGCGAGGACCGCCTGGAGCAGGAACACGCGGAAGAACGAAACCCACCAGTACGAGGTACCGCCCTGCCGGCGGAACTCCTGATAGCGCGGGTCCTCCCCATGGCCGCGGTTCCGCGTGTAGATGTGCACGCCGAGCCGGACGGCCCAGATGCCGACGATCGCGAGCACGATGAGGCCGCGCGGCGTCGCGGAGCCGGCGCCCGCGAGGTACACCGCCGTCGCCAGGAGGAACGCGGGGCCCCAGAACGGATCCACGATGCTGGCATCGCGCAGGCGCAGGCTCGCGAGCCAGAGCAGGGTGAACAGCGCGAGGATCGCGGCGAAGCCGGCGAGCGCGACGGGGAGCCACTCCATGCCGCTCACGGCATCCTCACGCCGCGCACGCTGGGACGGATCCGCATCCTTCCGTGCCTCCCCCATTCGCCACGCTGTCTAGGCTCTGTAGAGAGTTTGGCCGAGGCACGGCGGAGTTGTCAAGGGTCTGTATAAGGTGTCTACTGACGACGTGAGGAACCCGGGCACGGCGCTGGTGCGCATCGGCGAGCTGAGCCGGCGCACCGGCGTGAGCGTCGAGCTCCTCCGCGCGTGGGAGGCGCGGTACGGACTGCTGCGACCCCGGCGCACGCCGGGCGGGTTCCGCCTCTACGGCGAGCGGGACGAGTCCCGCGTCCGGCGGATGCGCGGGCTGGTCGGGTCAGGCCTCTCCGCGTCGGAGGCTGCCCACGCCGTGCTCCGCGGCGAGGACGCGACGGGCGCCTCCACGAGCGTCCCGCCAGGCATCGCGGAAGAGCTCGATCTGTCCCTCGTCGCCCTCGACGAGCCCGGGGCGCACGCGACGCTGGACCGGCTCTTCTCGGCCGTTCCGCTCGAGCTGTCGATCGCGCGCGTGATCGTTCCCGAGCTGCGGTCCATCGGCGATCGCTGGGCGGCGGGCGTGCTGACCGTCGCGCAGGAGCACTTCGCGTCGGCGCTGATCCGCTCGCGCCTGCTCAGCCTCGCGCGCGGCTGGGACCAGGGGCGCGGCCGCCGCGCTGTCCTCGCGTGCGCTCCGGGCGAGCTGCACGACATCGGCCTCGTCTGCTTCGGTCTGCTGCTGCATCGACACGGCTGGCGTGTCGTCTACCTCGGTCAGGACACGCCGGTGGACGCCGCCGCCACCGCGCTCAGGCGACCCCGCGCCGATGCGCTGGTCGTCGCGTCCGTCGAGCGCAGACGCTTCGCGCGCGCGGCGAGCGCGCTCGCGGAGGTCGGCAAGCGCACCACTCTCCTCATCGGCGGTGCGGGAGCGACCGCGGCGGGCGCGCGTCGCATGAACGCGGTCCTCCTTCCCCAGGACCTCGCGGACGCCGCGACGCAGCTCGCGGCCGGGACGCAGGCGACGCGCCGCACGTAGCCCAATTGATCTCGGAGGAGAACTGCAGGCGGATCCCGCCCGCGTTCTTCGCGGTCCTTATCTCCGCGAACGTCGGGGCTCGTCGACTACAATCAAGGTCCCCCACGCCGCGGTGGAGTAACTGGCAGCCTCGTAGCGTTCAGGGCGCTATGGCCGCAAGGCCGTGAGGGTTCGAATCCCTCCCGCGGCACCGCTCGGTCGAGCGACATCCTCTGCTGATATCCAGCCCAGACCTTCCACTTCCGCTCGAGCTTCGGGACGCTCGGGTCCGGATACATCGCGCTCAGGAGCTCGATCGAGTCACGCTTGCCGAACTTCAGTCGAAAGAAGTCGCGCCTTCCCTCGCGCCTGATGTCCTCGACATGGCCACGGAGCCCCATGGTGCGTCCGAGGGTCGCCTGCAGCCACACGAGATGCGCGCGGCTCGCACAATTGAAGTACACCCACAGACGCTCGTATCGATAGCCTGGATAGGTCGACGGCGTCGGTGCGTGCGTGAAGTTCGAGATGTGGCCATCTCCCTCGAAGAGGCCGCGCGCTAGCGGCGCGATGTGCTCGTCCGGTACGTCGATCGCCCCGAGGACAAGGCTCTTCCGGGGCGAGAGGCCGATGCCGGCGAGCCACCGATGGAAGCGGACGTCGCTGAACTGGACCTGGTGGTGCACGCTCCCGAACCCGCTGCGCTTCGCCCGCACGTGTGCCCGGAGGTGACCGAGGCACGTCAGGAACGTCGCGATCAGGTCGGGATCACCAGAGTCGAACGCGATGTGGCGACCGTCCCTGCTCAGGTTCCCGTCCGTGGCCAGGAGCCCGACGACGTAAGCCATCGTGTCCGACCACTCGAGCGGCAGTGTTCTGGCGGAACCGTGGCGGTAGCGCCGGTCGTCCGCGGGCGCGCGGTGCCTTCGGTACGTAGCGCCACGGCGCCGCTCGGCGTTCCGCGCGATCCGCGCGTCCGTCGCGGCGGTGCGGCCTTTCGCCCAGCCCTTGCCTTCGCCCTTGCCCACACGCGTATCTACGCACGCGCAGCGTGTCCGCGGCTGTCGCCCTTTCGGATGACGCCCGGTCGCCATTTCGGACGACGTCCAGTGACGCGCGGAAGGCGCGGCTACTGCCGGGGCTGCGTCCGCATGTACCAGTCCTCTACGTCCCAGAACCGCTGCGTCGGGTCCGTGATCGGCGCGATCTTGATCCCGTTGACCGAGCGGTGCTGCGCGTACAGGTAGTCGCTGAAGTACAGGTAGATCACCGGCACGTCATTCGCGATGATCTGGAAGGCCTGCGCGTACAGCTCCGCCCGCTTCGCCTGGTCGTACGTGCGGCGCGCCTGCTCGAGCGCGCGGTCGAGCGGCAGCGTGGAGTACCCGGAGAAGTTGTAGCCGGGATCCTTCGCCTGGCTCGAGTGGAAGAACGCGTACGGGTCGGGCTCGTTGCCGGCGGTGATCCCCACGAGGATGACGTCGAACGCGCGGTCGCGCGCGACCCGGTCGACGAGCTCGGCGAAGCCCACCGTGCGGAGCTCCACCCTCATCCCGATCGCCACAAGGTCGCTCGCGATGTGCGACGCCGCGAGCACCCGCGTCGGCTCGTCCGACGTGGTGAGCGTGAACGCGAGCGCCGCCCCGCCCTTGTCGCGCGTTCCGTCGCCGTCGTGGTCCTTCCAGTCGGCCTCGTCGAGGAGCGCCTTCGCCTCGGACGCGTTGTGCTGGTAGCGGCGCACGTCGCGCGAGTAGGCCCACGACGTCGGCGGGACGAATTCGTCGGCGACGCGGCCGCGGCCGTCCGCGGCGATCTGCAGCACGCGGCCGCGATCGATCGCGAGCGCCATCGCCTGCCGCACCGCGCGGTCGCGGAAGATCGCCTTCTCCGAGCGCACGTTGAGGAACAGCGCCGTGAAGTCGTTCGTGGGCAGGCTGTACAGGTTCACGTTCTTGAGGCCGCGCGCCCGCTCGGCGTCGATCGCGTCGAGGCCGGCGGTGCCGTCGATCTCGCCGCGCGCGAGCGCGACGAGTGCCTCGCCGGTGTCCCGGTAGAAGCGGAGGATCAGGCGGTCGAGGTAGGGGCGGGACCGCGCGGGCTGCGCGCGATGGAAGCGCTCGTGCCGCGAGAGGACGATCTGGCGGCCGTCGACCTCGGCGACGCGGAAGGGACCGGTCCCGATCGGCCGCTGGCTGAACGTCGTGCGCGCGAGCTCCGCGTACGCCACGCCGCCGAGCATGTGCGACGGGAGCAGCGGGAGCGTCGTGCTCGCGGCGAACGGGCCGTACGCGTCGGGCAGCGTGAACCGGACGGTGCGCGCGTCGACGCGCTGCACCGTCACCCCGCGGAAGGCTTCGGCGTAGGGGCCGACGTAGGCGCGGTCCTGCACGAGACCGACCGTGTACACGACGTCGTCCGCGACGACGCGCTGGCCGTCGTGCCAGTAGGCCTCGCGCAGCACGAAGGTCCAGCGCAGGCCGTCGGCGTCCACGTCGAAGCGGTCCGCGAGGTCGGGCACGACGGCGCCGCTCCGGTCGAAGCGCGTGAGGCCGGCGAACGCGAGGCGCGCGACGTCCTGGTCCACGTTCGTGGTCGCGAGCAGCGGGTTCAGGTCCTGCGCGACGCCCGCGACCCCCTCCACGTACGAGCCGCCGAAGGCGGGCGCGGCCGACGGCTCACCGCTCTCGGCGAGGACGGCGGCGACGCTCGTGATGACGAGCAGCCCGATGAGCGCGAGGACGATCGACTTGTCGCGCCGGTCCACTAGCGGCGGCTAGACGCTGCGGGCACCCACCAGCGAAACGAGCACGAACACGACGATCAGGACGACCGTGAGGCGGAAGAGGGTCCGCTCGATCCCCCGGCGGCTCCGGTACGCGGTGGACTCGCCACCGAACGTCGAGGAGAGGCCCGTACCCCGGGCCTGGAGGAGGATCGCCGCGGCGACGGCCACGGCGATGACGAGCTGGGCGACCTGGAGGATGTCCATCGGAGAGCACGAGTGTAGCCGCTCAGCGCGGCCGGTACACGTGCAGTCCTCCCTCGGCACGGTCGAGGACGTACCTCGCGAGAACGGCGTCGACGAGCGAGCGGCGCCACCGCTGGCGCTCGTAGCTCGGCGCGCGGTCGATCGCTTCGAGATCGGTCTCCGCGACGACGCGCGCGAACGCGCCCTCGCTCACGGCCCGCTCGAGCGGCGCGGGATCGATCGCGCCCCGCTCGGCTAGGCGCGACCACAGGAACAGGTCGTCGACCACGGGATCGCGGCCCGTCGCGACGAGCAGGCCGGCATCCTCGGCGAGGATGCGGCCCTGGGGCAGCGCCCGCGCGACCGCGACGCGCTGCGGCGCGCCCCAGGCGCCGGTCGCGGTCGCCCCGCTCCGGAGCCCGTACGGATCGACGACGAGCGCGCCCGCCGCGAGCTGCAGCGCGCCGAGCACGGGAAGGAACGAGCGCGCCGCGAGCAGCGGCGCGGCGTCGGCGAGCGCGAGCGCGCCGGCCGCGCTCACGTCGAGGGCGTAGTTGATCGTCGCGCCCTCGCGCCCGCCGAGGAGCAGGACGCCCCACGCGCCCGCGAGGTACGCCGCGATGACCGGCCGCGGCCGGGAGAGCGCCCCGCCGATCGCCACGGCACCGACGAGGAGGACCGCGAGCACGACGAGCAGCAGCGCCTGCTGCGGGTCCCACGGCAGCGCGTTGCGGTCGATCGCGTGCCGCCGCAGCGCCGGGATGCCGCCGGGCGTCGCCGCGACGAAGACGGCGGTGGCGAGGACGCCCACCGCGGCGTAGCTCGCGAGCGCGTTCCACGACCGCCGCCACGCGAGCGCACCAGCGATCGCGAGCGCGGGGATCACGGCGGTCGGCTTCGCCGCGCACGCGAGCACGAGGAGCGCGCCGCCGATCGCTGGACGCCGCGCGTCCACCGCGAGCACGCCGGCGACCGTGAGCCCGACGGCGAGGATGTCCGGCTTCACCGCGGGTCCCCAGATCGCGAGCGGCGCGAGCGCGACGGAGCCCGCGCCGAGCGCCACCGCGACCGCGGCGCCGCCGCGCCGCGCGCGCCACGCGACCGCGCCGGCGATGCCGAGCGCGGCGGCGATCGACACGAGCCTGCCGGCGACGAAGGGGTCGCCGAGGCCGGCGAGGTGGAAGAACAGGGGCGTGTAGTTCGCGGCGACGAAGGCGGGCGCCTCGCGCTCCGCGTACTCGGCGCCGTCCCGCGCCAGGATCGCCGCGTTCGCGACCGCGCCCTCGCCATAGAGGACAGGCCCGCCGAGGGCGACCGCCGAGGCCCAGCGCGCGAGCACGACCGCCGCGAGGACGACGGCGACGGCCGCGAGGGCGGTCCAGGCGGCGCGCGCGCTCACCGCACCACGAGGTCGCGGCCGGTCATGCGCGCCGGCGGATCGATGCCGAGCAGCGCGAGCAGCGTCGGCGCGACGTCGCGCAGTCCGCCGTCGCGCAGCCGCAGGCCTCTCACGTCCGGTCCGACGAGCACGACGGGCACGGGGTTCGTCGAGTGCTGCGTGTTCATGCCGCCGTCCGGGAAGAGCATCTCCTCCGCGTTGCCGTGGTCCGCGGTGAGCAGGAGGTGCCCGCCCGCGCCGAGGCACGCATCGACGACGCGGCCCACGGCCTCGTCGGTGGCACGCATCGCCTCGAGCGCGGCTTCGATGACGCCGGTGTGGCCGACCATGTCCGGGTTCGCGAAGTTCACGATCACGAACGCGTAGCGACCCGAGCCGATCGCCTTCACGCACGCTTCCGCGACACCGGCGGCGCTCATCTCGGGCGCGAGGTCGTACGTCGGCGCCTTCGGCGACGGCACGAGCACGCGGTCCTCTCCGGGGAAGGGATCCTCCCTGCCGCCGTTGAAGAAGTACGTCACGTGCGCGTACTTCTCGGTCTCGGCGACGTGGAACTGCCGCAGGCCCGCGGACGCGATGAGCTCCGCGATCGGCGTCACGGGCTGCGCGGCGTACGCGACGCGAACGTCCGGCAGGTCGACCTTGTAGTCCGTCATCGTGACGAAGACGATCCCGCGCGGTACGCGCGCCCTCGGGAAGGCGTCGAAGGCGGGATCCATGAACGCCCGCGTCAGCTGCCTCGCGCGGTCCGGGCGGAAGTTGAAGAAGACGATCACGTCGCCGTCGGCCACCGGAGCGCCGTCGCCCACGACGTGGGGCTCGAGGAGCTCGTCGCGGCAGTCCTCCTCCTGGTAGCACGCGCGGATCGCGTCCTCCGCGCGCGCCACGCGTCCGCCCTCCGCGTCGACGATCGCGCGCCACGCGCGATGCGTCCGCTCCCACCGCTGGTCGCGGTCCATCGCGTAGAACCGGCCGTGGATGGTCGCGATCGGGACCGGCACGTCCGGGAGGAGCTCGATCGCGCTCCGCGGCGGCATGTCGCGGCCGTCGAGGAACGCGTGCAGCGCGACACGGAGCACGCCTTCGCGCTCCGCCAGCGCCGCGAGCGCGCGGAGGTGCGTCATGTCCGCGTGCACGCCGCCCGTCGAGAGGAGCCCGAGCAGGTGGAGCGTGCGGCCCGGCGCCCGCGCGGCGGCCATCGCCTCCAGCAGGACCGGACGCTCGAAGAACGCGCCGCTCGCGATCTCCTGGTTCATCGTCTCGAACGCCTGCGGCTCGGCGTACCCGGCGCCCATCGTGAGGTGGCCCACCTCGCTGTTGCCCATCACGCCGGCGGGGAGTCCGACCTCGGTGCCGCTCGCCTCGAGCCTCGCGCGCGGGTAGCGCGCGAGGAGGTCGTCGAGGCGCGGCGTGTCCGCGCGGGTCACGGCGTTGCCGGGACCGTCGGGCGCGATCCCCCACCCGTCGAGGACGCAGAGGACGACGGGCGCGCGGCTCAGCGGAAGGCCTTCACGATCGCCGCGAACTCGTCCCCCTTGAGCGACGCGCCGCCGACGAGCGCGCCGTCGATCCCCTCCGCGCGCGCGAACTCCGCCACGCTGGACGCGCTCACGCTTCCGCCGTAGAGCACGAGCAGGTCCGCCGGGCCCCGCGCCGCGTCGCGCACCGCGCGCGCGGCGGCGCTGGCGTGGGCGCCGGTCGCGGGCCGGCCGGTGCCGATCGCCCAGATCGGCTCGTAGGCGATGGCGCGGAGGCGGCCACTGCCACGCCATCCGTGCAGCGGCGCGACGAGCGCCAGCACCTGGCGGCGGATCACGTCGAGGGTCAGCCCGGCGTCGAACTCCGCCTCGCTCTCACCCACGCACGCGACGACATCGAGGCCCGCGGCCAGCGCCGCGAGCAGCTTCCTCGCGACGCGCGCGTCGTCGTCGCCCTGATCGCGCCGCACCTCGGAGTGGCCGACGATCGTCCCGGACGCGAGCGCTGCGGCCATCGGCGCCGCGAGCTGTCCGGTGTACGCGCCCTTCGCCTCCCAGTGGACGTCCTGCGCGAGGACGCGCGTGCTCCGGCCGCGGAGCGCCTCGGCCACCGCGGCGAGCCAGACGGCCGGCGGCGCGACCCCGACCTCGACCGGCCCCGCGTCGATCGCCGCGACCGCGCGCGCGAGCGCGACCGCCTCGGCGACGGTGCCCGGGTTCATCTTCCAGTTGCCGACGACGAGCTTCGCGCTCACGTGCGCGGGTCCGGGCGCTCGACGTCGCGATGCTGCACGTCGGTCGGTCCGGGCCAGAACGACGCCACGCGGCGCGCGACCTCCTCGGCGACGACGACGGAGCGATGGCGCCCGCCCGTGCAGCCGAAGGCGATGCCGAGGTGCGCCTTGCGCTCGGTGTCGTAGCGCGGGACCGCGAAGCGCAGGAACGCCTCCACGCGGTCGAGGAACTCGCCGGTCGCGGGATGGCCGAGCACGAACGAGCGGACCTTGGGGTCGCTCCCGGGGAGCGGCCGCAGCTCGTCGATGTAGAACGGGTTCTCCATGAACCGGCAGTCGAACACGAGGTCGGCGCCGAGCGGCAGCCCGTACTTGTAGCCGAACGACGTCACGCGCACGAGCATCCCCACGCGGCCCTCGCCGTAGAGCGCGTGCAGCGTGTCGCGGAGGTCCTTCACCGAGAGGTATGTCGTGTCGATGACCTTGTCGGCGCGCGCCCGCATGTCGGTCAGGACGCGCCGCTCCTCGACGATCGAGGGCTGCACGCCCGCGCCGCCTTCGAGCGGGTGCCGGTGGCGGGTCTCGCTGTAGCGGCGGAGCAGCACCTCGTCCGACGCGTCGAAGAACAGGAGGTGCGGCTCGAGCCCCTCCCGCGCGAGCGAGTCGAGCGCCGCGGTCGCCTCGGCGAAGAGCGGCCCGCTCCGCGCGTCCACGACGAACGCGACCTTGCGGTGGCCGCCCTTTCGCGCGACCTCGAGCGCCGTCGGCATGAGCGCGGGCGGCAGGTTGTCGAGCGTGTAGTAGCCGAGGTCCTCGACGATCTTCGCCGCCTGCGACTTCCCCGAGCCCGACAACCCGGTGATCACGATGAGCTCCGGAGCGGTCGCGCTCGGCGGCGGCGGTACGGGCGCCCGGGACACGTCGGTCAGTCGGGCAGGATCCAGGAGAGGACGGTGCTGACGATCGAGATGACGATCGCGCCGAGGAGCGCCGGGACGAAGCCGTCCACGACGAGGCCGAGCGGCCGGATCGCGGACACGAGCAGCAGCATCAGCGCGTTTATCACGAGGATGAAGAGGCCGAGCGTCGCGCAGGTGATCGGCGCCGAGAGCAGCACGAGGATCGGCCGCACGAACGCGTTCACGAGCCCGAGCACGAGGCCCGCGAGCAGGAGGCCGATCCAGCGATCGAGCTCGCCGAAGCCGAAGCTCGTCGCGCAGCAGGAGATGCCGGGGATGAGCGCCGTCGCGACGAAGATCGCGGCCGCGTTGATGAGTGCCCGCCAGACGAGCGCCACGGGCTACAGACTACGCGACGAGCGCGCGCTGAGGCTCGCGAGAAGGGCGCCCGCGGCGGAGGGCAGCGCGATCGAGCCCGCGACGGCGTGGGCGCTCCACCACGGCGGCGCGACCAGGAGCAGCGTCGCGAGGTAGGGCGCGAGGAGCGCGACCGGGAGCGCGGCGCCGAACGCGATGAGCCGCGCGGGCCGGCCGAAGTCGGGCGCGATCGCGGCGTACGCGGTCTCAGCGGCGACGCCCGCTGCGATCGCGGCCGCGAGCATCGCGCCGCGGGCGGCGCCGAGGTCGGTCCACGCGATCGTCGCCGACACCGCGCCGATCGCGGCGACGACGAGGCCGAGCGCGCCGCGCGGCAGGCGCACCGAGCGGAGCGCGTAGAGCGTCACGCCGAGGACCGTGAGAGCGAACGTGAGGGAGCCGAAGATCTCCGCCTCCTTGCGGACGTCGAGCCGCTGGCCGCTCCCGGCGAGCTGCGCGTACGGAGCCTCGAAGAGCGTGAGGAACGGGAGCGCGAAGAGCGCGGTCGAGAGCATCGAGACGGCCACGGCCCACGGGTCACGCGACGACCGCAGCGGCCCGGACACGAGCAGCACGCCGCCGGTCGCGAGGACCAGGTGCGAGGGGCTCACGATCGCGTCGACGCCCGCCTCGATGCCGACGAGCGTGTGCCAGGTGAGGTCGAGGACGCCGCCCGCCGCGAAGACGGCCGCGCCGATCCCCGAGAGGCCGTAGCCCGCGGGGAGCGCCCGCGCGAGCGGAGCGCCGCCGGCGACGGCGCGTCCCGCGACGATCGCGAGGAACGCGGCCGCGATGCCGAAGGATCCGTAGAGCACCGCGTGCCAGACGGTGAAGAACGTCTCGAAGAGCGGCCGGACGTTGTTGTGCGCCCACAGGTCGACCATGAGTCCGAACGTGAACGCGAGCGCGAGGACCGCGTTCGCCCATGCGAACGCGCGCTCACGGTCGGCGAGCAGCGGGCGCGCGAGCGCCGTCGTCCCCGCGGCCATCCCATCTCCCTCTGCGCCCGCGTCCTCGGGCGCGTTCGCCCTAATGCTGGCCGATACCGCCCGTGACGCGAAGTCGCCGGTCCGCTGCGTTGAACGCCGCCCGGCCGACCGGGAACAGGAGGAGCGTGAGCCCGAGGAGGACGACGTGCTCGAGGGTCAGGTCGAGGAGCGGCCGCGTCCCGATCGTGTACGCGCGGAGGATGTCCACCGCGTAGGTCGTGGGCAGCAGGATCGCCACCGCCTGGAACGCGCCAGGCAGGAGCGTGATCGGGAAGGCGACGCCGGACGCGACCGAGAAGAGGAAGTTCGCGGTGTCGACGAAGAAGTTGGCCTCGCGCATGAGGAGCACGACGGCCGCGACCATGTAGGCGACGCCGACCATCGCGGCGAGCGCCATGCCGAGCGCGGGGAGCGCGAGCACGATCGACCAGTCGATGCGCAGGCCGAAGAAGGCGATGCCTACGACGAACAGCGCCGCCTGGCTCAGGAGGAACAGCGCGACCGCGTAGATCGCGCGCCCGAGGAGCAGGGTGTCCCGCCGCGTCGGCGTGAGCCAGGACGGCTCGAGCGTGCCGTTGTCCATCTCCATCCGCAGGCCGAAGGCCATCGCCCAGAACGAGAACGCCACGAGCCCGGAGATGACGCCGCCGAGGAAGATGAAGCCCGCGAGGTCGCCGCTGCCAACGGTCGTCTCGAGCCCGGTCACCCTACCCGCGACCGCGAACGACGCGCCGAAGAGGAACGCCGGGATCACGCCCTGGTAGAGCGGATTGAAGACGAGGCCGACGACGGCGATGCGGTAGCGGAACATCGTGCGGATGTCCTTCCGGGCGATCGCGAGCGCGGCCCGGAGCTCCGCGCCCATCAGAACCTGCTGAGCGCGCCGGTGCGCTTCGCCGACGCCTCGGTGAGGCGGAACACGAGCACGGCGAGCGCCGCCAGGAGCGCGCCGAGCGCGACGGTGGCGAGGATCTCGCCGCGGACGCCCGCGAGCGGGACGTCCTCGAGCAGCACGAGCCGCCCCGCGGACACGATGTGCGTCGTCGGGAACGCGACGCCGGCGGCCTGCGCCCACGCCGGCAGGAGCGCGAGCGGGAACGTGACGCCGCAGAGCAGCACGAGCGTGCCGCGCACGACCTGGACGATCGGGCCGACCTCGCCGTAGCGGAGCACCCACGCGGCGAAGAGCGAGGCGAGCGCGTACATCGCGGGCACCGAAAGGGCGAGGAGGACGAGCGCGCTCACCGCGGCCGACGGGGTCGGCACGAAGCCGAACAGGAGCCACAGCGCGAGCCCCATCACGGCGACGTTCAACGCGAGCGGGAGGAGGTGCGCGCTCGCGGGACCGAACAGGATGACGAGCCGCGACACCGGCGTGAGGAACAGCGCCTCGAGCGAGCCGCGCACCTGTTCCAGCCGCAGGGCCGAGCCCGGCCCCCACAGGAGCATCGACAGCCACATGTACATGAAGAAGCCGACGAAGATGAAGCCCGGAACGTCGAGCGTGCCGCTCCGCTCGGCGAACGCCCGCAGCGCCGCGGGCTCGTCGGCGGAGTACGCGCGGCCCATGAGCACGTAGGAGGCGGGGAGCATCACGGGCCAGAACAGGACCCCGAGGTACAGCGTGGGGTAGCGGCGCATGACCCGGAGCTCCTTCGTCGCGGCCGCGCCGAACGCGCGCAGATCCGCGAGCGCTCTCGTCACTTGTCGCGGAGCTCGCGCCCCGTGAGCGCGATGAAGACGTCCTCCAGGGAGACGGGCACCACCTCGACGTGCCGCACCGTCGCGCCCTCGCCGCGCGCCGCGTCGAACGCGGCCGGCACGAAGTCCCGCGCCGACCGGCAGTGCGCCGTGACCGAGAGCGTCCCGTTCGTGCGCTCGCTGCGCGCGACGGCGCCGCTGCGCTCCAGGCGCGCGACGAGCGGCGCGTGGTCCGCACCGCCGAGCGCGATCTCGAGACGGACGACCTCGTCCGCTCGGATCGTCCGCTTCAGCGCCGCCGGGGTATCGAGCGCGACGATCCGGCCGTGGTCGATGATCGCGATCCGGTCGCAGAGCTGGTCGGCCTCCTCCATGTAGTGGGTCGTGAGGAGGACCGTGCGACCCTGGCGCCGGAGCTCCCGCACGCGCTCGCGAAGGTCCCGCGCGGCCTGGGGGTCGAGGCCAACGGTCGGCTCGTCGAGGATGATCAGCGGCGGGTCCGGCAGGAGCGCGCGCGCGAGCGCCAGCCGCTGCCGCATGCCCGTCGAGTAGCGCTCGACGTAGTCGTCGGCGCGGTCGGCGAGCTTCACGGAGGCGAGCGCCTCGTCGATCCGGCCCGCGGTCTCGCCCGGCGGCACGTGGTAGAGCGCCGCGAAGTACTCGAGGTTCTCGCGGGCCGTGAGCTTCCAGTAGAGGCTGCGCTCGCCGGAGAGCATCGCGCCGATCCGGGCGCGCACCTCGCGCGGCCGCTCGACGACGTCGATGCCGAGGACGCGTGCCCGGCCGCGCGTCGGGAGGAGGAGCGTGGCGAGCATGCGCATCGTCGTGGTCTTGCCCGCCCCGTTCGGGCCGAGGATCCCGAAGATCTCGCCGCTCTCGACCGCGAGGTCGATGCCGTCGACCGCGAGGAACCGCTCGCGCCGGTCGGGCTCGCGCCGGAGGCGCTGGAACAGCGTCCGGCGGCCCTTCTCGAACTCCTTGACGAGGCCGGTCGCCTCGACCGCGAGGCTCATTCGACCAGGATCAGCACGCGGTCCTCGTTGTCGCTGATGTCCACGATCGGGCCCTGGCGCTCGACCGTCTTGAGGACCTCGTCGAGGTCGATGCCGAACTTCGCGAGCGCGCCGCTCACGATCCCGCTCGCGGCCATCTTGGCCTTCCCCATCCGCGCGATCGTGAGCGGCACGGCGATGTTCACCTTGCTCTTACCGGCCGACACCACCTGGATGCGGAGGATCCGCCCCCGAAGGTCCGGCGGGGCGCCGGGCTCGCGCGGCGGCTCCGGGCGGCGCTCGTCGCCGGGCACCTCTCCCAGGGCGCGGAGCAGGCGGAAGGCCTGCTCCGCGTCGATCTTTCCCTCGGCGAGGAGGCGCAGGATCTGCTTCCCTTCCTCTCGCATCAGCGGCCTCCCTTCGCCTCGTCGATCGCCGCCGCGGCGGCGTCGACGTCGAGCTCGCCCCGCGAGAGACGGTCGAGCACGTCGCGGACGTCCGAGCGCGGGGGCGCCGGCGGCTCGGGAGGAGCGGGCGGCGGCGTCCGCGGAGCGCCGGCTCGCGCCGACGTCTCCGCCGCGGCCTCGTCCTCGTGCGGCACCTCCGCGGACGAGCGGCGAACGCTGAGGTCGCCGCTCACCGTCTTCACGTGCACGCGGACCTCGTCGCCGGGCGCGCCGAGCACGACCCGCCGGTCCTTGCGGCCTTCGCGCGTCACGTTCGCGTCGGCGCTCGCGTCGACGTCGCCGCTCATCGTCTTGTAGGAGATCTCGTATCCGCCGCGTCCGAGCGCGAGCGTGACGTCGCCGCTGATCGTCTTCACGCGGTGCTCGCGGCCTGGCGCGAGCTCGCCGTCGACGTCCACGTCGCCGCTGACGGTGACGACGTCGAGGTCGCGCAGGCGCGCGCTCTCGAAGGTGACGTCGCCGCTCGTGCTGTTCACCTCGGCGAAGCCGACGTACGACGAGCACGTCGCGTCCCCGCTGACGGTCTTGAGCCAGAGCGGACCCTGTAGGTCCTCGAGCTGCACGTCGCCCGACACGCTCTGCGCCTCGACCGGACCGCGCGTGCCCGCGATCCGCAGCTCGCCGCTCACGGTGTGCGCCTCGATGCGCGCCTCCCGCGGCACCACGATCTCGAGGTCGACGCTCACGCGGCCCCCGCGGAACAGGTCGAGCCAGCCGCGCTCCTGATCGAACAGGTGCGGGCTGACCGTGATCTCGTCGCGGCGCTGCTCCATGCGGACGTCGATGTTCTGGAGCAGGCGCTTCGCCTTCTCGGCGCTCGAGCCGCGGACGCGCTTCGTCGCGTTCACGCGCACCTCGCCCGGCGCGCCCGCGGAGATCCGCGTCTCGCCCGAGACGTTGCGCACGCGCACGGTCGGCATGTCTGAGACCGTGAACCGGCCTTCCACCCGATCCGTGAACTCCTCGCCGCCAGGGCCGCCGTCGATCAGATCGCCGAGGTCGAAGGTGAACCCCCGCGACGCGAAGCCGAACGTGGCACGCATGCGCCGGCGCTCCTCGTGCCGCGCGCGCCGCTCCTCGCGGCGCGCGTCGCGCTCGACATCACGCTCCGCCCGGCGCGACCCGCGCTCGCGCTCGCGCTCCGCGTGCCGCTCAGCGCGGTGCTCGTGGCGCGCCGCGTGGTACGCCTCCCGCGCCGACTCGAGCCGCTCGCGGGCCGACCGCAGGCGGTCCTCCGCCGCGGCGATCCGGTCGGCGACGTTCTCGAAGACGTCGCGTTCGCGTGAGCGCCCGCCGTCCGCCAGCTCCTCGACCGTCGCCTCGGCCTCCTCGACCTCGGCCTCCGCCCGGTCGACGTCGGCCTCGCGCTCCGCGCTCTCCGCCTCGTCCCGCGCCTCGGCGGCCTCGCGCTCCGCCCGCTCTCTCTCGTCGTGCTCGCTCATCGCCCACTACCACCGTTCTCGAGAAGCGCCGCCGCGTCGTCCGGCGCGATCCTCCCGTCGGCGAGCTCTTTCAGGATCTCCTTGCGGCGCTCGGCGTCCCGGTCGGGCTCCGCCTGCGTCGTGAAGCCGAGCGCGCGGATCACCGCGTCGAGCCGTGAGCGCACGGTCGGATACGAGATCCCGAGCTCGCGCTCCACGTCCTTGAAGTTGCCGCGGCAGCGGATGAACGTCTCGAGGAAGTCGAGCTGGTCGGCGGCCAGCCGGTGGAAGCGGCCGAGGGCGAAGGAGCCCTCGAGGCTCGTACCGCAGGCGGCGCACTCGAGGCGCACGACCTGAAGCGGCTCGGCGCAGATCGGGCATGAGGCGATCACCGCGTTCGCCACGTCGCTTGCGATCGTGAGCACCGACCTCAACGAACGTCAAGGCCACCTCATCGATCTGTAGCCAAGTGATCGTATCTGCGAGGCCGTTACACGGAGATCGCGGCCTTGATCCGCTCGGCGAGGGCCCGGCCGACGCCGACGACGCTCGCGAGCTCCTCGGTCGGGGCGTCGCGCATCGCCCGGAGCGACCCGAACCGGCGCAGGAGCGCCCGCTTCTTCGCCGGCCCCACGCCGGGGACCTCGTCCAGGACCGAGCGCACCGCGCGCCGGGACCGCACCTTCTGGTGGTACGTGACCGCGAACCGGTGCGCCTCGTCGCGGATCCGCTGGACGAGGAACAGCGCCTGGGAGCGCGGCGTGAGGATCACCGGGTCCGGCCGGTCCGGTAGGAACAGCTCCTCGCGCTCCTTCGCGAGCGCTGCGATCGGCACGTCGAGGCGCCCGCTCTCCGCGAGCACCTGGCGCCCGACGCCGAGCTGCCCCTTTCCGCCGTCGAGGATCACGAGGTCGGGCTCCGGCCACGATCCGGGAAGATCCGCGTCCGCCCCAGGGCGTTCTCTGACGATCCGCCTGAAACGCCTTCGAAGGACGTCGCGCATGTTCGCGAAGTCGTCGTTGCGGTCGGAGATCCTCGCGCGGAACCGCCGGTAGCCCTGCTTCGCGGGCCTGCCGTCCTCGAACACCACCATCGACGCGACCACGCTCGTGCCCTGAACGTGGCTCACGTCGAAGCACTCGATGCGCCGCGGCGGTCCCTCGAGGCCGAGCGACGCGGCGAGGTCGTCGAGCGCCTGGCGCGTGTTCTCGCGGTCCGCCATCCAGCGGACGCGCTCCTGGTCGAGCGCGTCGGCGGCGTTGCGCTGCGCGAGCTCCACCAGGTGCCGCTTCTTGCCCCGCTGCGGGACGACGAGCCGCACCTTCCGGCCGCGGCGCTCTTCGGCGAACGCCACGAAGGCGTCGGCGTCCGGCAGGGGCTCCGCCGTCGCGATCTCGGGCGGGATCTCCGTGGACGCCGCGTAGTGCTGCCGCACGAACGACGAGAGCACGTCGGCCGCCGTCGCGCCCTCCGCGCCCTCGAGCGAGAAGTGGTCGCGCCCCACGACCGTGCCGTCGCGAACGCGCAGCACCTGTACGACGGCGTCGCCCTGGGAGAGCGCGGCCGCGAGCACGTCGACATCGTCGCCGGCGTAGGCGTGCACCTCCTGCCGCTCGAGCGTCCTGTCCATCGCCTTGAGCTGATCGCGCAGCGCGGCCGCGCGCTCGAAGTCGAGCGCTTCGGACGCGCGCTCCATCTCGGCGCGCGTCTCCCGCGAGAGCGCGTCGTACCGTCCCTCGAGGAAGAGCACCGAGCGCTCGACGGACGCGCGGTACTCGTCGCGCGTCGTCCGCGCGTCGCACGGCGCGGTGCAGCGATGGATGTCGTAGAGGATGCAGGGACGCCCGTTCGGAAGCGCCGAGGGTGGCACGGTGCGGCCCCGGCCCTCCTCGTCCGCGAGGATCGTGAGCTTGCAGTTGCGGTACGGGAAGAGCTTCTGGAGGAGGTCGAGCGTCGCGTCCACGCCCTTGGCGTTCGCGTACGGGCCGAAGTACCGCGCCGTCCGGTCGCCCAGCACCCGCGTGCGGATGATCCGCGGGAAGTCCTCGCCCAGCGTGACCTTCACGTACGGGTACGACTTGTCGTCCTTGAGGCGGATGTTGTAGCGGGGCTTGTGCTGCTTGATGAGGTTGTTCTCGAGGAGGAACGCCTCGGAGATGGAGCCGGTGTGCACGTGCTCGATCCGCGTCGCGCGCTCAACGAGGCGGACGTGGCGGACCTCGAGGCTCGGGCCGAAGTAGGACCGGACACGGTCGCGGAGCGAGTCCGCCTTGCCCACGTAGAGCACACGCCCCTTCGCGTCCTTGAAGAGGTAGACGCCGGGGGTCGTCGGGAGCGATGCCGCCTGGGCCTCGAGCGAGGCCCGGCCGTCGGAGGAGGCCACCGCCTCCGAGGATATGGAGCGCCCGCGCCGGCCGGACGCCGTATCCTTTGCGCAAAGCGGACGGAGGCTCGCACATGGTGAAAGAGGTGGTCGCGGTCCGGGCCGCGCGGGAGCGGCGCTCCGTGCAATCCGTCGAGCGGGCGCTCGACCTCCTCGAGGCGCTCGCGAGCGCCGACGGCGAGGTGTCGATCACGTCCCTCGCGTCGCGCACGTCCCTCCACGTCAGCACGGCGCACCGGCTCCTCGCCACCCTCCTGCGCCGCGGCTACGTGCGCCAGAACCCCGACACGAGCCGCTACTACGCGGGAGCGAAGCTGACGACGCTCGCCGAGGGCCGCTCCCGCTACGGCGAGCTTCGCCTGCGCGCGCGCGGCGTGCTCCGGGAGCTCGCGGCATCGACGCGGGAAACGGTGAACCTGAGCGTCCTCGACGACACCGCCGCCGTGTACATCGACACCGTGCCGAGCCCGCAGCCCGTGCGGCTCTTCACGAGCGTCGGCAACCGCGTACCGCTGCACGCGACCGGCTCGGGCAAGGCGCTCCTCGCGTGGCTGGCGCCGCAACGGCGGGACGCGCTCCTCGAGCGGCTCGACCTGCGCCGGCACACCGCGCACACGCTCGTCGAGCGCGACACGCTGCGCTTCGCGCTCGACGAGATCCGCGCCCGCGGCTTCGCCATCGACGACGAGGAATTCGACGAAGGCGTGCGCTGCGTCGCGGTGCCCGTCGGCCCGCTCGGCGCGCCGCTCGCGGCGATCTCCGTATCGGGCCCCGCGCACCGGCTCGCGAAGCAGCGGTGCGCCGAGCTCGCGCCCGTGCTGCGCCGCTGCGCCGGAGAGCTCGAGACCGCGCTCCGCGAGCGCACCGCCCCTTGACGGTCCGCGCGGGGCTCCGAGGCGAGGAGCTCCGGCGCGGCCTCGTCGCGCTGCTGGGCGAGGACGGCGTCCTCGGCCACCGCGACGACCTGCTCGTCTACGAGTACGACGGTGCCGTCGACACGGCGACGCCGGACGCGGTCGTGCTGCCGCGCGACACGCAGGACGTCGCGAAGATCGCCCGGTACTGCGCGGACCACGGCGTCCCGATCGTCCCGCGCGGCGCGGGCACCGGGCTCTCGGGCGGCGCGATCCCCGTCGAGGGCGGCGTCGTCGTCTCGTTCGCCCGGATGGCGCGGATCAAGGCGATCGACCCGGCCGACCGCCGCGCCGTCGTGCAGCCCGGCCTCGTGAACCTGCACCTCTCGACCGCCGCGGCGCCGCACGGCCTGCACTTCGTCCCCGACCCGTCGAGCCAGAAGGCGTGCAC
>DASSSF010000060.1:0-49338 GCA_035708565.1 Candidatus Limnocylindria bacterium | reverse complement strand
ACCGTGAAGAGGCGCCAGCGGTCCCCGCCCGCCTCGAAGCGGTGGAAGAAGATCGCTGCTCCGTCTCGCGACCACTCGGGCTTGCTGTTGATGTGGCGATCGTTGGTCACCGCGCGCTGCTGCGATCCGTCGCTCAGCATCAGTCGGATGTTCCACACGCCGACCGGTCCCGCGGTGTCGGTCTGCTGCAGCCACGCGATCGATCGGCCGTCCGGGGAGTAGTAGGGATCGTGGTCGCGAAGGCCGTTCTCGGTGAGCCTGGCCGCCTCGCCGCCAGCCGCGGGCACGACGTAGACCTCGTAGTCACGCTCGAAGCAGATCGCGGCCGGGCAGCCGACGAACACGATGCGCTCCCCGTCGGGCGACCAGGATGGGTCCAGGTTCTGGCCGCCGCGCGCGGTGATCGCGCGCGGTGACCCGCCGCGCAGATCGGTCACGAAGATCTGCGGGTTCATCCGCTGGCCGCCGAACATCACGAGGCGGTCGCCTTCCGGCGACCACTCGGCATGGCCATGCATGTCCCAGCCGTTCCCGCCCGCCGGCAGGAGGTGCCGCTGGTCCGTGCCGTCCGCGTTCATCATCCACAGCGACGTCTTCGTGTAGTCGCGGTCGTGGGTGCCCTTCGGCGTGCGATAGAACAGGATGCGACGGCGGTCGGGCGCGATACGCGCCCACCAGCTGTCGTACGCGGCGTCCGCGGTGAGCTGCCGGAGCTGCGAGCCGTCGACCCGCGCCACGAAGATCTCGAAGTTGCCGGTGCGGTCCGAGTCGAACGCGAGCGCCGCCGCGTCGAGCGGCGCGCTGCCCGCGGGCGGTTCCCCGGTGGGCAGCGCGGCCGGCGGCGTGTTCGAGCAGGCGGCGAGGACGAGCACGAGGACGGCGAGGAAGGGCGCGGCGCGCATCAGCGCGTGACGCGAGCCAGCGCTTCCCGCTGTCCGGCGCCGGCTGCCCAGCGGAAGGCGCGGAGCGCCGCCTCGCCCGTCCCGCGCGGACGGTAGCGCGCGACGCGCGCGTATCCACGCACGCGGAGATCGGCGCGAAGGGCGGCGTCGGTCGCGAGACGCACGAGCGCTTCCGCCATCCCGTCGATGTCGTCGGGCCCGCGGAGGAGCGCGGCGTCGCCGACCGTCTCGGGGATGGCGCCGGCCGTCGTTGTGAGCACGGGCGTGCCGAGCGCCATCGCCTCGAGCGGCGGAAGCCCGAAGCCCTCGAACCGCGACGGGTAGACGAGCGCGTCGGCGCCGCCCACGAGCGAGTCGCGCTCGCCGTCGCTCACCCGGCCGAGGAAGCGGACGCGCGGCGCGGTGGCGCGCGGCGCGCCGCTCGAGAACCAGCGCGCGCCGATGACGAGCAGCTCGTGGCGCTCGAGGCCGGGGTGCCTCGCCGCCCTCGCGAACGCGTCGATCAGACCGTCGACGTTCTTCCGCGGGTTGAGGTTGCCCACGTAGACGAAGTACGGGGCCGCGCCGCCCGGCCGAGGCGGCGGCGCGGTCGCGCGCGGCTCCGCGAGGATGGCGCAAGGCACGACGAAGACCTTGTCGGGCGCGAGCCCATAGCTGTCGATGAGGTCGCGCCGGCAGAACTCGCTGAGCGTGAGCACCGCGCGCGCGAGGCGCACCTGGAGCGGCATCGCGAGCCCGAGCCGGGCGCGCGTCGACGGAGGGTAGAACTCCGGGTGGTGGCGGAACGACAGGTCCGTGACCGTGAGCGCCCGCGGGACGGTCGAGAGCGGCGGCAGGTGCGTGAGCGTACTGAGCACGTCGGGACGCGGCTCGCGCAGCAGCGCGAGCGGAAGGGCGGCGCCGAACCGGACCGCCGGCGCCGTGACGATGGATCGCCACAGGAACGCGGGATGGGCGACGAGCGCGGCGGGCGGCGGCACGGCCGCGCGGAGGTAGACGGTGAAGCGATCGGTCTCCGCCGCGGCCTCCGCGAGCCCCGCGAGGAGCCCGCGCAGATAGGTCTCGTCCCCGCCGCGTCCGCTCCCGATCGCGGTCGCGTCGATCGCGATGCGCATCAGACGCTCCCCGCACCGTCGGCCGCGGAAGGCGCCGCGCCGGACGGACCGTAGCCGGAGCGGTAGCGGACCACGCGCGCCGGATTGCCCACCACGACGCCGCCGGGCGGCACCGACCTGATCACGAGGGCGTTCGAAGCGATCATCGCGTCGTCGCCGATGTCGATCGGCCCGAGGACCTTCGCGCCGCTGAAGATCCAGCAGCGGTCGCCGACCGTCGGGAAGCCGTCGCGCTCGGGATCTTCGAACGAGACGCCGCCGACGCTGACGCCCTGGAAGATGCGCACCCAGCGCCCGATGCGGGCGTCGGGCGCGATCGCGACGCCGACGGGATGCGGCAGCGCCAGTCCCGGACCGACCTTCGCGCCGGGAGCGAGATCCACCGAGAAGAGCACGAGGTCCGCGATGTAGAGGAGCCGTGAGATGGGCCGGAGCCGCGCCCGATGGAACGCGCCGGCGAGACGGAAGATGAGCACGGCGAGCACGCCCGGGAACAGCAGCACGTCGAGCACGCCCACGAGGCTCGAGAGCCTTCCGCGCTTCAGCTCCGCGAAGCTGCGCAGGTCCTCCGCGATGACGTGCCGGAGCGACGGCGCCGGCTCGTCGCCGTCGCTCACGTGGCGCCGCCCTTGCCAGCGGAGCGCCGCGCGACGAACGCGGCGATCGTCGCCACGCTGTCGAAGTTCTCCGGCACCATCTCCTCGTCGCGGACGGAGATCCCGTACTCCTGCTCGAGGAAGGTGACGAGCGAGAGGAGCCCGAACGAGTCGACGATGCCGGTGCGGAAGAGCGACGTGTCGGCCCCGAGCTCCTCGCCCGCGCGCCCCTGCGGGGCGAGCAGCTCCTCGCGGACGAAGGCAGCGACGCGGCCCTCGACGCCCGTCATCGGGGCACGGCCGCGAGCTGCACCCGGTCGACCTTGCCGTTGAGGGTCCGCGGCAGCGCGCTGCGGAACTCGACGCTCTCCGGGACCATGTAGCGCGGCAGCCGCTCGGCGCAGAACGCCTGGAGCTCGGCCTCGCCCGGCCCGCCGGGCGCGGGAACGACGACCGCGTGGATGCGGTTGCCGATGAGGTCGTCGGGCACCGCGACGACGGCCGCCTCGCGCACGCCGGGGTGCGCGTAGAGCGCGCTTTCGATCTCGCCGAGCTCGATCCGGTACCCCCGGCTCTTGATCTGGTGATCGGAGCGGCCGAGGTAGACCCAGTCGCCGCGCTCGTCGGGCGTCACGAGGTCGCCGGTGCGGTACGTGATCTCCGGATACCGGTCGTGGAGCGGGTTCTGGACGAAGCTGCGCGCCGTGCGCTCGGGTCGGCCCCAGTAGCCGAGCGCGACGCCGGGACCGCGAACGACGAGCTCGCCGATCTGTCCGGGAGCGCTCACGAGCGCGCCCTCGGCGGTCACCGCGAAGACCCCGAAGTTCGCGCACGCGCGGCCGATCGGCACGGGCGTCGTGCGCGAAGCGAGCTCGCGCCGGTCGACCTCGTAGTAGGTGCAGACGTTCGTCTCCGTCGGACCGTAGAGGTTGAAGAAGCCCGGGCCCGGAAGCGCCGCGACCAGCGCCTGGAGGTGCTTGAGGGGGAACACCTCGCCCGCGAACAGAACGCAGCGCAGCGCGGAGAGATCGCGGTCGCGGAGGCGTCCATGGAGCGCGAGCAGCGTGAGCGCCGAGGGCACCGAGTACCAGACGGTCACCCGGCGCTGCTCGATCCACTGCCCGAGCCGCAGGGGGAACGTGTTCAGCCCCGCGGGCACCGGATGCACGCTCGCGCCCGAGCGCGCGGCGGCGAAGATGTCGAAGACGGAGAGGTCGAAGTGGAAGGGAGCGTGGTTCGAGAGGCGGTCCTCCGGGCGGACGCCGAACGTCGTCGCGGCCCAGTCCACGAACGTGAGCGCGTTGCGGTGCGAGATCATCACGCCCTTCGGCTCGCCGGTGGAGCCGGACGTGTAGAGGATGTACGCGAGATCCGTCTCGATCGTGCCCGGATCCTCCGGCGCCGGCTCGTGCGAGAGCGCGTCGTCCCAGCCGACGATCCGCCGAGCGGGCAGGCGTGAGGGTGCGTCCGATGCCGCTCCGTCGAGCACGACCACGGCGTCCAGCGGCGCGGCCGGAGGGAGGATGTCGCCGGACGGCCGCAGCGACGCCGCGGTGCCCGACATCGCGACGCGAACGCCGCAGTCGCCGAGGATGTATCCGAGCCGCGCCGGCGGGGCCGCCGGGTCGAGCGGAACGTACGCCGCTCCCGCGCGGTGGATCGCGTGGATGGCCACGATCGCGGACGCCGACTTCGGCGCCAGCAGGGCGACGCGGTCCCCGACGCGCACGCCGAGCGACCGGAGGCTGCCGGCGAGGCGCGCGACCCGATCGGCCGCCGCCGCGTAGGTGAGCTCCTGGTCCGCGTCGGCGATCGCGAGCCGCCCCGGATGCGCCGCGGCGCTCTCGGAGAGGAGCTGCGACAGGACGTACGCCATCCTCAGAGCCCCAGCGACCGCGCGATGACGAGCCGCTGGATGTCCGAGGTGCCCGAGTAGATGCGCGAAGCGAGGGCGTCGCGGACCTCGCGCTCGATCCCGTTCTCGCGCGTGTAGCCGTACGCGCCGTACACCTGCTGCGCGTCGAGGCTGGACGCGACCCAGGCCTCGCTCACGAACAGCTTGGCGACCGAGGCCTCGAGCGTCGCGTCCGCTCCGGCGTCCTTCACGGTCGCGACGCGCTCGAGGAGCGCACGCGACGCCTCGAGCCGCACCTTCATCTCGGCCACGCGTGATGCCACAGCCGGGAAACGGCCGATCGGCTGTCCGAACTGACGCCGGCTCTTCGCGTAGGCGACGCAGCGCACCAGCTCGCGCTCCATCGCGCCGACGGCGACCGACAGGATCGCCGCGCGCTCCCAGGCCATCGACGAGTTGAAGATGGCCGCACCCGCCCCCTCGGGGCCGAGCCTCGCCGACGCCGGCAGGCGGCACTCGTCGAAGACCAGGTCCCCCATCGGCGAGGTCCGCATCCCCATCTTGTCCTCGTGGCGCGCGACCTCGAAGCCGGGAGCACCGCGCTCGACGATGAACGCCGTGATCCCTCCGACCCCGAGCGCCGCATCGACCGTCGCGAACGCGACCGCCAGGTCGCAGGTGGGCGCGTTGGTGATGAACGTCTTCCTGCCGCGGAGGACGTAGCCGCCGTCGACGCGGGTCGCGGTCGTCCTGAGGCTGAACGCGTCCGATCCCGACTCCGCCTCGGTCATGCCGTGGGCGCCGACGAGCGCGCCGCTCGCGAGCCCTGGAAGGTAGCGCGCGCGCTGCTCCGGCGTACCGAAGCGCGCGATCGGCGCCTCGACGCTCCACATCTGGGCATTGAGGGAGAAGAGGAGGCCGTTGTCGGCGCAGCCTTCGCCGAGCCCTTCCATCACGGCCATCACCGTCCGCAGGTCGGCGCCGCTGCCGCCATGCTCGGCCGGGATGGCGAGGCCCTGCACGCCGAAGGCGGCGCAGGCGAGCCACTCGTCGCGCGAGAATTCCGCGTCGCGATCCCGGCGCTCGAGGTCGCGGCCGAGCGCCCGGGACGCGAACTCGACGGCGGACCGGCGGATCGCGTCGCGGTCCGCGGCGTCCCTCGCGGGCCGGGATGCGGTCACGGTCACCGGAAGCAGGCGCTCCAGCGGAGCATCCAGTCGCCGAGCTCGCGGTACACGGCGGCGTAATGGCGTGGAGCCTTGCTGCGCTCGAGCGAGCGGAGGTACTCCTCGACGAACTCCGCGTACATCGTCGCGTAGCCGCCGACGGCGACACGCGAGGCCGCGTCGTCCACGATCTCGTAGAACTCGCGTGACATGAGGTGCATCCAGTGCTCGAGCATGACGACGCGCTCGAGCTTGGTCTGGCGCGTGTGCTCCACGACCGGCCGGCCGTAGCGGAACAGGTCCCCTCGCTTGTCCATCAGCTTCTTCACGATGTAGCCGCCCCAGATGTCGTCATGGCGGCTCAGCTGCCAGCCGTCGACCCAGACGTCGGGGAGGAAGTAGTACGCGGGCGTGAGCTCGGCCGCGAACGCCGTGTTCATCCCGCAGACGGGGATGTTCCCGAGCGCCACGTAGTTCAGCTCGCCGCGAAGCCCGGGGTCGTACGGCGGCTCCTTCTGGAGCTTGTCGATGCCGTTGAGGTCGAGGATGTGATCCCAGACGCCCATGTTCAGCTTGACGTCGCCGGTCGCGGTCGTCTCGCTGACCGCGGCCGCCTCGGCGTTCCGGTGCTCGTACGGGAAGCCGCGCGAGTAGAAGCCGGGAGCCTCGATCGAGTTGATCCACGCACCCGCGAGCGCGGGCGCCGAGGTCACGGGGCCGAGCGCCTGGAGGTGCTCGTCGAGCCAGCCCGCCTTCGTGCGGCAGTCGTAGTCGAGCGCGACGATGACGTCGAAGCCCTCGCGGAAGGCGAGCCAGTGGCCGAAGTTCCTCGTCGCGGCGCTCTTGTGCGGCTGCGCCGCGTAGTGCGGGCCCATCGCGCGCTCTTGTGCGGCGTAGTCGAACACGCGCACGTTCCGGCGCGGCGCGGGAGCGAGCTTCCCGTTGCTGTCGTCGACGACGATGATCTGCACGTCCTCGGAGAGCTCCTCGAAGATGGTCCAGTCGGGATCGTTCGGGATCGGGATCACGACGGCGACCTTCGCGGTCGGGCGCGAGGACGTGGTGGGCTCCGGCGCGGTCTTGCTCAGCACCGATAGGGCTCCTTCCTCATCACGCGGGCGTCGACGCTCGGAGGTCCGCGAAGGCTTCGCTGAGGTATTCCTCGAGTGCGATCTCCCAGTGCCGCATCGTATTGAGGCCCTGCAGATCGAGCATGAGGTTGCGCATCATCTCGGACCTCGGCCGTGGCGCCGGGTACTGCTCCTTGAAGTGGTCCGATCCGACCTCGACGAGGCGGACGTCGCGCCGCCCGAGCACGTCGAGGATCTTCCGCGCCACGTCGAAGCGCGTCCCGCGTCCGAGACACGCCATGTGATAGAGGCCGTAGCTGCCGGTCGCGACCAGCGCGGTGAGGCAGCGCGCGAAGTCGGGCGCGTAGGTCGGGGTCCCGAGCTTGTCTCCCACGGCATAGAGCGTCTTCGCGCCGGCACCGAGCTGCTCGAGCATCTTCGCGACGAACTTGTGGTCCTTCGCGCCGCCGCCGACCATCCAGCCGGCGCGGACGACGTAGGTACGGGGCACGATCAGCTGCGCGAGCCGCTCGCCCTCGAGCTTCGAACGACCGTAGACGTTGATCGGCCGCGCCTCGTCGAGCTCGGTGTAGGGCTCGTCCTTCTTACCGTCGAAGACGCCCGCGGTGCTGATGTACGTGAGCGGGATCCCCGCATCGAGGACCGCGAGCGCGACGAACTTCGTCCCGAGCGTGTTCGTCAGGTACGCGTGATCGGGCTGCGACTCGCAGACGTCCACGTCGGTCTCGGCGGCGAGATGCATGACCATCTCGGGCCGGAACGAACGCATGGCCGTCGCGATGTCGTCGCGCGCGCGCACGTCCAGCTTCGACAGGGCCGGACCCGCGGCGCCCCAGGCCGCCGGCGCATCCACGCGCAGGTCCGTCGGCCGGACGTCGTGGCCGGCGGCCACGAGCGTCGGCACGAGCGCGCTGCCCAACATTCCGGCGGCACCCGTCACGAGGATCCTCATGCGGATGCCTCGAACACGACGAACCGCGAGAGCCGCCGCAGCGGCGGCGTCCAGCGGAGGATCGCGCGGTCCACGGCCGCGAGCCGCTCGAACGCCGCGTCGCCGAGCTCGACGAAGTTCTGCACGCGGAGGAGGAGGTGGAACGGGTGCAACCGCACCGCCGGGAAGGTCCGGCGGATGATGCCGACGTCACCGAGCGACACGGACCGCTCGGTCGGGGTGTCGACACGCTTCGGGAGCGCGCGCTTGACGAACGGCGTGTCGCGGAGCTGGCGGACGGCGTCGGGCAGGAGGAGGACAGGCTCGCAGAAGACCGCCTTCCCGCCGGGCCGGAGCAGCCTGCGGATGTTCGGCATGGCGACGTCCAGCTCGAAGTGGTGGAGGACCTGATTGCCGATGATCGCGTCGTAGGTGCCGTCGGGGTCCCGGACGTCCTCGATCGGCACCGCCCGGAAGTCGGCACGGTCGCCGACGCCGTTGACGCGCGCCCGACGCTCGGCGAGGGCGACGTTCTCCGCGGACACGTCGATCCCCGTCACGCGCGCGCCGCGCAGCGCCAGATGGACGCTGAGCGCACCGGCACCGCAGCCGACCTCGAGGACCCGGGCGCCCGCCACCTCGCCGAGCCGGCCGAGCGCGAACGTCAGGAACTCCTCGTGCTCACGGTTCGGGAACGGGATCGCCGCGGCGTCGACGCGGAGCTCGTCGTCCGTGAGCGCGGCCATGCTCGCCCGGACGCGCTCGTCGTAGACCTGCGCCTCGATGCGCTGGCGCTCGGTGAGGCCGGCGCCGTGGTCGTGCGCGTGTCCAGGCGCGTGTTCGACGCGTGTCATGTACCGCTCCCCTCCAGGCTCACCACGAGATAGCGCCAGTGCGCGCGCGCCTTCGACCGGAACGCCGCGCGCCCGGTCGCGAGCCAGACGGCGAGACACGCCGCGGTCCGCATCGCGAATCCGGCCGCCTCGATGGCGCGGACCGCGAGCGCGACGGAGCGGCCCGACCGACGGCGGACGTACCGATTGAGACTGCGCAGAGCCTCGGGCGACGCGGCGCCGGTGCGGCGCTTGGTGCTCTGGCCCATGTGATGGATCGCCTGCGCGTCCGGCACGTACTGTACGCGCCAGCCGCCGTCGCGAAGGCGCTGGCAGAGGTCGACGTCGTCCATGTACACGAAGAGCCGCTCGTCGAGGGGTCCGACGGCGTCGATCGCCGCGCGGCGCACGAGCATGCATGCGCTCGAGACCCAGTCCACGTCCATCCGCTCGCGCACGTCGCGGCCGAGGTAGAGACCCGCGAAGATGCCGCGCCCGCGGGCCGCGCGCTCGAGGAACAGGAAGTAGCTCGCGAGCGACAGGAGCCCGGGCGCGCGTCCCGCCGTCCACCGCTGCCAGCTGCCATCGCCGTACACGAGCCGAGGACCGACCGCGCCGAGCGATCGGTCGCGCCGCATCGCGTCGACCATCCGCTCCAGAGCGCCGGGAGCGAGCGCGGCGTCCGCGTTGATCAGCAGCAGGAACTCGCCGCGAGCGACGCCGATCGCCTGGTTGTTGGCCTTCGTGAAGCCGCGGTTCTCCGCGTTCGCGATCAACACGGCCGCCGGCCACCGCAGCCTCACCAGCTCAGCGCTGCCGTCGGCCGAGCCGTTGTCGACGACGATCACCTCGCTCGAGACGCCGGGGGGCGTGCCGTCGGCGAGGCTCCGCAGGCACTCGTCGAGGAGGTCGGCCGTGTTCCAGCTGACCACGATCGCGCTGACGTCGCAGCGCTCATCGCCAGTCAAACGACTCCTCCTTCGTGCGGAGCGTGATGCCGAGCGGGCGGGACCCGCCGCCGCGCGCCGGCAGGACGTGGATGTCCGTCTGCCGGCCCGCGGCGACCGAGATGTACGCGATCCACTGGCCGTCGGGCGACCAGGCCGGACGGAACGCGGACGTGCCGTCGTGCGGCCCCACGAGACGGACGTTCCCGGTCGCGACGTCGAGGAGCGCGACGCGCCAGTCCTCGAGCCGGATCCCGGGCGCGCGCAGCTGCTGCCCGAGGTCCTCCGCCGCGGTCACGGGCTGGCCCTCGCCGCGGTACGTCCCGTACGCGATGGACCTGCCGTCGGGTGACCAGGCCGGGTCGACGTTGAACCGACCGTCGTCCGTGAGCTGGCGGACATTCGTGCCGTCGGCGTTCATGAGGAAGATCTGGCTCGACTCGCCGGTCGCCGACACGAACGCGATCTGCGTGCCGTCGGGCGACCACCGCGGCTTCGAGTCCGCGACGGGGAGCGCGCCGGCCGTCATGCTCGTCAGGTTCACGACCTCGCCGGACGTGAGGTCGATGCGAAGGATGAACGACTCGAAGGTGAGATCGGACACGCTCGTCACGAGGACGTAGCGGCCGTCCGGGGAGACGTCGGGATCGGTGTGCCCTCGGGCTTCGCCCTCGACGATCGCGTCCATCCAGTCCTCGGTCCACGGCGTCGTGAGCTGGCGCAGACCGCCCCCGTCCGCGTCCATCACGAAGACCTGCTGCTCGGCGATCCAGTCCTCGCGCGCCGGGGCGTCGAACGTCTCGAGGTGCGCGTCGAGCGTGAAGTGCGGCCGGCGTCGCTCGCCCGGGGGCGGCGGCGGCGTCGGCGCCCGCTCGGAGCGCGAGAACGGCACGCGCGCTGTGAACACGATGCGCTTGCGGCCTGGCGCCCAGCGGACGAGCTCGGGACGCACGTCGCCGACGGGGATCTCGACGTTCGCGAATCGGTCCGTGCGGCCCTCGAACAGCCGCGGGCGCGGCAGCGGCTCGCCGTACTCGAGCGACTCGTACACGCGGCCGGTGTAGAGGATCCGATCGCGGGGAACGCGGCTGCCGATCTCGGCCGCGCGCTCCGGCGGGGCGCCCGCGATGGCCCAGTCCCACCACGTTATGGAGAGATCCTCGCGCTCGATGAGCGGCCAGTAGCCAGAGCCGTCCGCGCGCGCGACGTAGATGCCGGCGCGGTTCGCCGCGGTCACCGACAGATACCCGATCGTCAGCCCGTAGGGCGACCAGATCGGTACCCACGCCGGTCCCTCCGCCGGGCTGCACGGCTCGACGAAGATGCGGAGGGCGCACTTCTTCCCGGCCGTCAGGACGCGCTCGGTCCCGTGGACGACATCGCGGACCACGAGGCTCCAGTCCCACAGCTGGACGTCGAACATGTCCCGGCCGTCGCCGCGCATCGGCGAGCCTTCCCCGCGGTAGGAGGAGATCGCGACCGAACGGCCGTCGCGCGAGAACGACGGGTCGGTGTTGTAGAACCTGTCGTCCGTCACGCGCTTCCGATCGTTCCCGTCGGGCCTCATCGAGTAGATCTGCGTCGGCTGCTCGCGCCCGGACTCGCTCCGGGAGCTCGCGAACACGATGCGCTGCCCGTCGGGCGTCCACCGCGGATCCGAGTCGAAGCCCGCGTCCGACGCGTGGCGCGCGGACAGGTTGGTGACCTGCAGCGTCTCGAGGTCCATCAGGTAGAGCGCCGTCTTCGGGAACTCGTCCGAGAACGAGGTGAACAGAAGGCTGCGGCCGTCAGGCGAGACCTTCGGCTGCGCGTTCCGCGAGCTGTTGCTCGTCAGCTTGACCGGATCGCTGCCGTCCGGGTTCATCATGTAGATCGCCTCGGTGCCACCGCCGACGAGCTTGTCGCGCGCCGTGTACACGATCTTCGTGCCGTTCATCGCCCACGTCGCCCAGTCGTAGTACGTGTCCTTGTCGTCGGTGATCCGCCGGATGTTCCCGCCGTTCCCGGACGCCGTGTAGATCGCCTGGTAGCCGCCTGTCTCGCCCTCGGTCCGGGCGAGCGCGGCGAACACGATCCGGAGCTCCTCCGTCGCCGCCGGTACGGCGGCACGGCCCGGGACGCCGCCCGCGACGGAGCCGGCGACGATCGCGAGCGCGAGCAGCGCGCGCACCACCCCGCTCACGCGGTCTCCAGGGTGCGCGCACGGTCCATCCGCAGGCACGCGACGCCGAGGCCGAGCAGGAGCCACAGGATCGCGAGCGGCATGTCGTGCCGGAGCGCGAACGTGAGGATCTCCTCGATGCCGAAGAATACGAGCGTCGCGAGCAGTCCGAGCCCGACCGCGCTCAACAGCCTGTCCCGGACGGCGGAGAGGCGTACGGCGACGCGGACGGCGAGCCCGGCCATCAGGACGAGGCCGGCGAGGCCCACGAGCCCCGTCTCCGAGAGCACGAGCAGGTACAGGTTGTGGACCGGGTTGTCGAAGAAGATCAGCCCGTACACGTCGTACCTGTCGAGCACCTGCTCGAAGTTGTTGAGGCCGATGCCGAGCACCGGATGCTCGCTCGCGATGAGCAGCGCCGTGTCGTTGAGCTCGACGCGCGACGCGATCTCCTTCTGGAACTGCGCGGTGCCCAGGTTGTCGATCACCCTGCGCTGGATCTCGTCCCAGTAGATCGCGGCCCCTAACGCCACGACCGCAAGCGATGCCCACAGTACCCGCCAGGGCAGCCGCCCGCGGGCGAGCGACACGACGCCGATGAGCGAGATCGCCACCGCCGCCCCGACCGCTGCCGCCCTCGTCTGGGAGATCGCGATCGGCGCGAAGGCGGCGCAGGCCGCGGCGAGACACGCGAGGCGGTACCAGCCGCGGCGCAGGTTGATCGCGAGGCTGAGCGCGAGGAGGCCGATCGGGACGAGCATCGATACGAGGAAGTCGGCGTGGGTCGCCGTGCCGGTCGGCCGCGGGATCTCGCCGTCGTCGAGGGTGCGGACGCCGAGCTCGCTCTCCTCGCCGAGGAAGGAGAGCCCGAGCGAACTGCCCGTGCGCCACTGGGCGACGACGAGCGCGCTCTGGGTGAGCGCGAGGACGAGGAGCCCGGCGATCACGAAGGCGAGCGTCCGCGGCGTCCGCACTTTGAGCGCGACGTAGACGAAGAGGAGGTACATCCACGACATCCGCGTGAGCTCACCGACGGCGAGCGAGAGGTCGCGCGCGACGAGGACGCTCGGGACGGTCAGCGCGATCGCCACCGCGGGGATGACGAACGTCCGCGTCCCCAGCGCGGCGCGGAGCTCTCGCCAGAGCGTGCCCTCCAGGAGCCAGAGGGCGAACAGCAAGAGCAGCAGGACGTCGGTGCTCGTGACGTAGATGGACTGCGCTCCGCCCGACACTTCGCGCGCGATCGGGCCGAGCGACTTGTGGAACATGAACTGGACGCTCGCGGCCAGCATGAAGAGGACGGCGACGGCGCGGTCGCGCACGAGCACGAGCGCGGCCGCGAGGGCCGCCGCCCCCACGACGACGATCATGCCCTTGAGCGGCAGCTGCGCGACGGGCACCGCTATCGCCGCCGCGACGACGGTCGCCCCGAGCGCGAGCCACGGGGTACCGAGACCGCGCTGCGCAGACGCGCGGGTCCCGACCGCGAGCTCGCTCATCGGATCGCCCCTGCCGGTCGCGTTTCGAGAGCGGGGACGCGCCGCGGCGCGGCGGAGCGGTAGCCGCGGTTCGTGTGGTAGAGCATCACCTTCCAGTAGAGCCACGACGGGAGCGCGCCGGCACGGCCGGTCGGCCCGAGCCACCGCCGGACCGCGGGCACCGTCCACCGGTTGAAGAGGGCCGTCCGTACGAGGCCGCGAACGAGCGCGCGAGGGCTGCTCCGGAGCGAGAGGACGCCGTACCGCTCGAGCAGGTCCGGCTCGGGGATGAGGCTCTCGAGGTCGCGGAGGCCGCGGCCGATGCTCTCCTGGAGGCGGCACGCGCTGTCGAGGGTGTGTGGGTGAAAGTGATGGACGCGCGCCCGCGGGTTATAGATCACCCGCAGGCCGGCGCGCGTCCAGCGGTATCCGAGCTCGATGTCCTCGTGGCCGATCTCGCGCCAGTCCTCATGGAAGAGGAGGTTGCGCTCGAGCATGACCCGCCGCGGCAGCGAGAGATCCATCGACCAGAAGTGCTGATATCCGACCTCGCGGTCCGCGCGGTCCTGGATCTCCCAGTACGCGAATGGGCGGTAGGCGTCGAGGAACGGCGTCGCTGGCATCTCCGATGACTGGACCACGAGGCCGACGACGGCCGCCGGCTCAGGGCGCGACGCGGCGTGGGACGCCGCGTGCTCCCGCAGCAGCTGCGGCTCGCTCCACACGTCGTCGTTGAGGAAGAGCACGTGCTCCCCGCGCGCTTCGCGGAGGCCGATGTTCCGCTTCACCGCCGGCAGACGATCGGGACGCCGGAGCAGGCGGATCTCGCACCGCGCCTCGCGCGCGACGCGCTCCACCATCGCCGGCGTGCCGTCGCTCGAGTTGTCCACGACCAGGACCTCGTACAGATCCGCCGGGTAGTCGAGGGCGGCGAGGTGGCGGAGCGTCCGCTCGACCACGTCCGCGCGGTCGTACGTGGGGATGACGATCGAGAACGAGGGCGTCGCGACCACTCAGGCCTCCAGCGGGTCAAGCCCGCGCGCGGCGACGTCGCGCGAGGGCAGCAACAGCTTCAGCTCGCCGAGCCTCACGACCCCCGCGGCGAAGAGCACGGACGGATACGCGACGGCGCCTACGGCTGCGGCGACGACCACGGATGCGCCCGCGGCCGACACCGCGATCAGCACGAGGCCGAGCAGGGCGTTCGCGCCGAGGATCCGCGCCGTACGCCGCGGATCCATGGAAACGCCGACGAGCCATCGCGCGGACGCGAGCGAGCACAGGTTGACGACGACCGCGGTGACGAGCGCCGCGGACGCCGCGCCGAGGTGACCGAAGCGGACGATGAGGACGACATTCAGGGCGACGTTCACGCCCAGGCCGATCGCGTCGTACGCGAGCGTGACCCTCTGGCGTCCGGCCGCGAGCAGCACGAAGCCCTGCCAGGCGCTGACGATCATGAAGACGAGGGCCACCGCGAGGATCCGGAGCGACGCCGCCGCGCTCGCGAACGCCTCGCCGTAGAGCGCGCGGACGAGGGGCTCGGCAAGGAGCGCGACGAAGATCGGGACCGGGACCACGAGCACGAGGAGCGCCTCGCTGCCGCGGCGGTAGAGCGCGTCGAAGCGCGGACGATCCGCCGCGAACCATCGCGCGAGCAGCGGGAACAGCGTGTTCACCACGATGGCGGACGCGAGGAGCAGGTATTCGATCGGGCGGTAGGCGGATCCGTAGATGCCCACCTGGTCCGGCGACGACAGGACGCCGAGCAGCACGCCGTCGATCTTCAAGTAGATCACCGCGAGCATCACCGTGAGACCCACGGGCAGCGCCGACGACACGAGGCGCGGCAGGCGGCCGGCGTCGAACGACGCGGTCGCACCGAACCGCGACCGCGCGAGCCAGACCGCGAGCGCGACGCCCACCGCGCCGCTCACGACCGGTGACGCCACGAGCGCGTACAGGCCCGCACCCGACGCGACGAGGACGACGATGATCGTCGTGTCGATGGCCTGGGCGACGACGGTCACGAGCGCCTCGTACTGCATCGCCATCCGGACCTGGAACACCGCGACGACGGAGAGGAGGGCGTCGGTCACGAACACGAGCGAGGCGATGGCGACCGCGACGCGGATGGACGGCGCGACGCCGAGCACGGCGAGCACGGCCTGGGCGGTGACGGCCGCGACCACGGCAAGTCCGAGCCGCGCCACGATCGCCGTCCCCAGGATCGCGGATCCGGCGTCCGGCTCTCGCGCCATCTCCCGCAGCGCGACCTTGGACAGGCCGAACTCAGCGAGGAGGCCGAAGAGCGCTGCGAATGAGATCACGAAGACGTAATCCCCGAACCCGGCGGGTCCGAGCGCCCTGATGAGCACGAGGCTCGCGACCACGTTGAGCGTGAAGTGGACGAGCTTCGCGGCGCCCTGCGAGCCTGCGCTCAATGCCACGGCCCCGGCCAGGCGGCCGGTACGGTCAGGCTGCGCCCGGGTCATCGGCGGGCGCCCGGGATCTGCCTGAGGCCCTCGTCCGGCACGCTGTACACGGCGGCCGCCGGCGGCGCGACCGAGATCGCGGCGACCGGCTCCAGGCGCGCGGCCGGGATGATCTGGCGGCGACGGCGGTCGGCGGCGACGGCGACACCGAGGCCCGCCACGACACCCGCCAGCAGGCCGACGAGCGCGAAGAGCCAGCGCACCGGCTTGTCCGGATAGAGCGGGACCGCGGCCTTGTCCAGCTTCGTGAACTCGGCGGCATCCTGGGCGCTGTTGAGCAGGGCCGCCTCGTAGCTCGACCGCACCGACTTGTAGGCGTCGGTCGCCGCGGACTGCTGCAGCTCGAGCTCGCGGAGCCGGGCCTCCTGCTGCGGCAGCAGCGTGACGCTCGGCGTCCTTCCGGCGAGGGCGACGGCGAGGGCCTCGCGCTTGGCGTCGAGCGCGGCGACCTCCGCCTCGACGTCGAGCTTCGCGGCGAGCAGCTCCTGATAGACCTTGTTCGGGCCGACGTTCGTCGTGGTCGTGCTCGACCGGCCGGTCTCGAGCTTGCTCGTCGTCGTCTCCGTCTGCGTCAGGCTCCCGATCGCGATCTGGAGCGACCGGAGCCGGGCGCGCGCCGCCTCGAGGTCGACCTCCGTCGAGCGCAGGTCCCGCCTGAGGGCGTCCTGCGACGCGGCCGTCAGCTTGAGCTGCTCGGCGACGTCGGCGATGTGCTGCTCCTCCTTGTACCCGCGCACGGCCTGCTCGGCGGCCACGACCTCGGAACGCGCGCGCTCGACCTGGACCTTGAGGAAGTCGCGATAGGTCGTTGCGTCGCTCTGGAACCGTTCGCGGCTCATGTCGAGGAGCGCCACTCCGGCCGCGTCGGCCATCGCGGCGGCGAGCTCAGGCTGCTCGGCCGAGGCCTTGATCTCGATGAGGTACGAGTCCTTGAGGGGCGTGCCCTGCAGGCGGCCGTTGACGTCCATGACGGCGCCCTCGAACGCGGACGGCTTCGCGTAATAGCCGTACCGGAGGAACGCGCTCGCGCCCCGGTAGAGCTCCTTGAAGGCGTTGCGGATGCCGCCGATCAGCGAGACGTCCTCGGGACGCGGCTGATCGAGCCCGAGCTCACGTACGACGCGCTCCGCGAGGGCGCGGCTGTTCACCATCCCCGCGGTCGTCTGGCTCAAGGACTTCGCGAGGTTGGAGTCGAGCACGCCCGGCTGGCGGCTCAGGTCCTGACCGCTCGACGTCAGGAAGCGAGCCTCGCGGGCCCGGACCAGCACCTGTGTCGTCGAGGAGTAGCTCGGGCTCACCATGAACGAGCCCGCGTACGCGAGGACGGCCGCGCCGAGCGCGACCCCGATGACGAGGCGCCAGCGGCGCCGTGCCGTTTCGACCAGCACTGCCTGATCCATCTCCTACTTCGCCTCCCTCGCGCTCCGCGTTCGTGGAATGATCGCGCGGACCGCCGCGCCGAGTGCCCCCGCGACGATCACGGACGCCGCGCGGGCGGCGAGCGCGGCTGCGACGACACCGCGGCGCGGATCCCGCCCCGGTCGTGCGTGATGCTTCGAGTAGTAGCGGTAGATGCTCCGGTGGAAGGTCAGGACGAGCCACGCGGGACGGCCGCGGCTGCTGCCTCCCTGCAGGTGCACGACGCGCGCGGCCGGCACCGTGTACACACGGTAACCCTCGGCTCTCGCGCGCCGGCACCAATCAGCGTCCTCCCAGTACATGAAGAAGCCCTCGTCGAGGGATCCCACGCGGTCCAGGACGGCTCGACGGGTCATGAGACACGCGCCCGAGACCCAATCCACGGCGAAGGGCGCCGCGTCACGACGGTCGCGGCCGACGAGATACCGCCGCGACCACGGGTTTCCGGGGAACATCCGCGTGAGCGGAGAGGTCCGACCGAACAGGAACGCCGCGGCCGTCGGAAAGGCGCGCGCCGTTCCCTGGTCGCTGCCGTCCGGATCCACGACGCGCGGCGCGACCGCGCCGGCATCGGGCAGCGCCCGCAGCTGATCGACGAGCACGTCGAGCGACCCCGGGTCGGGTAGTGCGTCGCTGTTCAGGAGCAGGACCGCGTCGCCGCGGGCCTCGCGCAGCGCGCGGTTCACGGCGCGCGAGAACCCGAGGTTCGCTCCATTGCGGAGGAGCAGCACGTCCGGATGCTCGGCCTCGATCGTCTGCACCGTCCCGTCCGACGAGCCGTTGTCCGAGACGATGACCTCGTACGTATGGCGCACGACCGCCCGCTCGAGCGACGCGATCGACGCGAGGACCAGGTCGCGCGTGTTGTAGCTCACGATGACGACGGAGAGGTCAGGCGCGGCAGCCATGTCAGAACGCCCCGACGCGTGTGACCACGGACCTGATCGTCCGCAGGAGGATCTCGATGTCGAACGCGAACGACCGCCGGCGAACGTACTCGAGATCCGCGGCGATCGTGTCCTGGAAGCGGAGGATGCCGCGCCCGGTGACCTGCGCGAGCCCCGTGACGCCAGGCTTCACGGAGAACTTCGGGAGCTGCTCGGGCCGGTAGTAGCGGACCATTTCGGGCAGCTCGGGGCGGGGTCCGACGAGCGCCATGTCGCCGCGTAGCACACACAGGAGATTCGGGAGCTCGTCGAGGCTCGTCTTGCGCAGACGGCGTCCGAGGCGCGTGAGCCGGGGATCGTCGAAGATCTTGAAGTACATCTGCTCGATCTCCGCCTCGGTGTAGCGGTAGGCGTACAGGTCCGGGAACCGCGCGCGGGCGTCCGCCCGCATCGTGCGGAACTTGTAGAAGGTGAACGGTCGTCCCGCGAGCCCCACGCGCCGTTGGCTGAAGATCACCGGGCCCGGCGAGTCGAGACGGACCAGCACCGCGACCACCGCCATGACGGGCAACGCGACGATCGTCAGGGCGGTCCCCAGCACGATGTCGAGCGCTCGGGAGCAGAGCGCGTACATGGACGGCGTCGGCGCGGCGGCGACGACGTCGGAGCCAAGACCGTCGGCGTCGTGGCCCACGACAGGATCCGCGCGCACGCCGGCGCGGTCGGCGAGGATCGTTTGTCCCATGCTCCCCTGTCTTCCCTGCGACTGGCGCGACCGACCCGCTGCGGATCGGCTCCTCAGAAGGCGCAACTGTATTTGACGCCAACGCGCGAGGTCAACGAAAGATCCCGCATGCCGCACGATCGTGGAACGATGCACCGTGCGTAGACGAGCGCGACGTTCGATGTATAGCGCCGCTGATGTCAGCCCGACAACGGACCCACCGTGCGGATCTTTCTGTTGCGCTCAGCGTCGCGATGGGCCAATCTCTCCGACACGCGGACGCTCCGAGGAAAGCACCGCCTCGCGCGCGGGGAGGGTTCCAATGAAGGGCATCGTGCTGGCCGGCGGCACGGCCACGCGTCTCTATCCGCTCACGACGGTCACGAACAAGCATCTCCTGCCGCTGTACGACCGGCCGATGATCTACTACCCGCTCGAGACGCTCGCGGGGATGGGGATCACCGAGGTCCTGCTCATCCTCGGCGGCAGGAGCGTCGGCGACATCGTCGAGCTGCTCGGCGACGGGTCTCAGTTCGGATTCGATCTCACGTACCGCTACCAGCGCGGCGCGCTGGGTATCGCCCACGGGATCGGTCTCGCACGGAAGTGGGTCGGCCGCGACGACTTCTGCGTCGTCCTCGGCGACAACATCCTCCGCGGCCCGTCGCTCGACGGCGTCGCCCGTGAGTTCTCCCACAGCGTCTGCGGGGCGGGGACGCTCCTGTACGAGGTCCCCGATCCGGAGCGCTTCGGCGTCGCCGAGTTCGACGGCGACGGGCATGTCGTCCGCTTCGAGGAGAAGCCAGCGCGCCCCAAGAGCAACCTCATCCCGATCGGCGTGTACCTCCTCCGGCCCGAGGTCTTCGGCGTGATCGAGCGTCTCAAGCCCTCGGCTCGCGGGGAGTTCGAGATCACGGACGTGCTCAATCACTACATCCCGCGCGACGGTCTCTACTGGCACCGCTACACGGGACAGTGGATCGACGCGGGGACCGTGCCATCGCTGCTTCGCGCGGCTGAGATGGTCGAGGCCGACGCCCGTCGGGGCATGCTCGTCCCACCCGTGCAGGCGTCGTCCGGCGCGCCGGTGAAGATCAGCCTGCCGCTCCTCTCCGGCAACGGGCACAACGGCCACGGAGACGTCCCGCTCAGCGGAGTGCTCGCAGGCGCGCACGCACCCGAGTCCGCCTGATGCCGTCGCGACGCCTGCTCGTCACCGGCGGTGCCGGGTTCATCGGCTCGTGCTTCACGCGCCGGATCCTCGCGCGCGACCTCGATGCGCGCGTCACGGTCCTTGACAAGCTCACATACGCCGGGAACCGCGCGAATCTCCGCGAGGTCGAGGGGGACCCCGCCCGCGCCCGCCGGCTCGAGTTCGTGCACGGCGACATCGCCGACCGCGACCTGGTGCGCGAGCTCGCGCGGGGCGCCGATGCGATCGTGAACTTCGCCGCCGAGACGCACGTGGACCGGTCCATCCTCGACCCGGCCGGCTTCCTCACGACGAACGTCGCGGGTGTGCATGCCTTGCTCGAGGCCGCGCGCGCCGAGACGGACCGCGCGAGGCGCGGCGAGCGCGACGTCGCGCCCCGGCTGCTCCAGGTCTCGACGGACGAGGTGTACGGATCCGTCGAGCACGGAGAGAGCGTCGAGTCCGACGCGCTGGCGCCACGATCGCCCTACGCCGCGGCGAAGGCGGCGGCGGAGCTCCTCGCCCACAGCTACCAGGTGACGTACGGCGTCGACGTCGTCGTGACGAGAGGCGCGAACACCTACGGCCCATACCAGCATCCGGAGAAGCTCATCCCGCTGTTCATCACGAACGCGATCGACGATCTCCCGCTCCCGATGTACGGCGACGGGATGCAGCGGCGCGACTGGCTCTTCGTCGACGATCACGCCGACGCGATCGCGGTCGTGCTCGAGCGCGGAAAGTCAGGTCACGCCTACAACGTCGCCGGCGCTCACCAGACGACGAATCGAGAGGTCATCGCGGCTCTGCTCGCCGGGCTCGGGAAGCCATGGAGCCTGGTACGGACCGTCGCCGACCGCCCCGGCCACGATCGCCGGTACGCGATGTCGGGGGAAAAGCTCGCTGAGCTCGGATCGCGCCCGCGGGTGCCATTCGACGAGGGGATCGCGCGGACCGTGGCCTGGTACGTCGAGAACGAGGCGTGGTGGCGCTCGGCCCGGTCGGGCGACTGGAACGAGTACTACGCCCGCCAGTACGACGCCCGGCTCGCGTCATCGACCGCCGCCGACTGATGCGCATCGCCGTCACCGGCGCCGCTGGGAGGCTCGGCCGCGCGCTGGTGCGCGAGCTCGCCGCGACCGGTGAGGTCCGGGCGTGGTCGCGCCCGGAGTACGACCTCGATGACCCCGGTGCCGCCGCCCGGATCGTCGCCAGCCGGCCGGACGTGATCGTCCATCCGGCGGCGTGGACGGACGTTGACGCGTGCGCGCGACAGCCCGAGCTCGCCTTCCGCCGGAACGCGACGGCCGTTGATGAGCTCGCGCGGGCCACCAGCGAGGCGGGCATCCGCCTCGTGGTCGTCTCGACCAACGAGGTCTTTGACGGGAACGAGCCCCGTCGCGCGTACCGCTCGGTCGATCCCGTCGGCCCGAAGGGTCCCTACGGGCTCAGCAAGCTCCGCGGCGAAGAGGCCGCGCTCGATGCGTTCCATGGCTGGAAGGACGGGGTCATCGTCGTGCGGACGGCGTGGCTCTTCGGTCCGCCGGGCAACGACTTCCCGATGAAGATCGTCGCCGCGGCGAGACGTGCGAAGGAGGCTCGCGTCGCGCTCAAGCTCGTGAACGACGAGACCGGGTCACCCAGCTACTCCGCCGACGTGGCTCATGGGATCGCCGTGCTGCTCGCGAGCGGCACGTATGGGATCCGCCACGTCGTGAACTCGGGGCGAGCCACGAGAGCCGAGTGGGCGCAGCTCGTCCTCGACCTGATGGGTATCGACGTGCCGAGCGAGCACGTGCCCGCATCGACGTGGCGCCGCGACTCGACGCCTCCGGCCTGGGCGGTGCTGGCCTCGGACGTCGCCCTCCGCCCCTGGCAGGAGGCGACCCGCGATCACGTCAGCGTCAGCATGCTCGCGGCAGCACCCGCGTGACGGAGGGGGACCCCATCCCCGGGGTCTCGTGGTCGCGCGTGGCACGCCACGCGGACGCGCGCGGCTCCTTCCGTGAGGTCTGGCGCGACAGCTGGTTCGGGACGCTCACGCCCGAGCTCACGGGCATGCCCGAGGCACAGTTCGTCCAGGCGAACGTGTCGACGTCGGCGGCCGGCGTCCTGAGGGGCCTGCACTACCACCGGCGCCAGCTCGATCACTGGATCGTGCTCGGAGGGCGCGCCTTCGTCGCGCTCGTGGACGTTCGGCCGACGTCCGGTGGTGCCGACCCCGTCGTCACGACCCGCGAGGTCGGCGCCGACGAGACGGTGACGATCCCCTCGGGTGTCGCGCACGGCTTCCTCGCGCTCGAGGATCTGACGCTCCTGTACCTCGTGACGAACGAGTACGACGGGACGGATGAGCTGGGGTTCCGCTGGGACGACGAGTGGGCGGCCGTGGCCTGGCCCGAGGTCCGGGAGACCCCGGACGGCGCGCCGATGCTCTCCGAGCGCGATCGGCGCAGTCCCTCGCTCCGCGAGCTCATCGGCGCTCTCGCGAGCGGCTAGGCCGCGCGCCTCCGAGCAGGGCGCGACATCATCCGCGTGAATTGACGACACGCCACGCGGCCGCCGTCGCGCTCCTGGCCCTGCTCATCCACCTCCCGAACTTCCCCGCAGGCAAGAGCCCGCAGGAGGACGCGGGCGTCTTCCTCTACGCCGCGCGGACGATCCTCGACGGCGGGCTCCCCTACCGCGACGTCTGGGACCACAAGACGCCGCTCCTCTATTACCTCGACGCGCTCGGGCTCCTCTTCGGAGGGACGTCGCTCGTCGGCGTCTGGGCGCTCCAGGCGCTCGCGCACGCGGGCGCGGCGGTGCTGTCGCTCCGCGTGCTCACGCGCGCCTTCGGCGCCTGGCCGGCGCTCCTCGGCACGTGCGCGTGGCTCCTCGCGGCGCCGCGCGCGTTCCTGTTCGAAGGCGCGTTCGCCAACTTCCATCAGGCGTTCCTCGCGCCGCTCCAGTTCGCCGCCCTCGCGCTCTTCCTCGCGGAGGAGCAGCGGCGCCGGCGCACCTGGCGGACGTGGGCGCTCGGCGCGACGGCGGGCGTCGCGGCCCTCGTGACTCCCGCGGGCCTCGGGCTCTTCATCGCGATCGCGCTGCACATGCTCGGCTCGCGGGCCCGTCGCGCCGCGTTCCGTCCGATGCTCCGGCGGGCGGTCGCGCTCGGGATCGGCGCCGCGGCGCCCCTCGCCGCCGCCGGCGTCGCGCTCCTCGCCGCGGGCGCCCTCGGCGACGCGTGGGACCAGGCCGTCGCCTTCAACGCGGGCTACGCGCGCGGCGCGACGCTCGAGGGCCGCCTGGAGTCGCTCCGCTATGGCGCGCGGCTCCTCGGATCGGGAGGCGCGCTCTTCCTCGCGCTCGCCGGCGCCGCCGCGGCCCTCCGCTGGCGCCGCACGCTGCCGCGCCAGACCGACGGGCGGCGCGCGCTCGACGTCGCGCTCATCGCGCTTCCCCTGGAAGCGTTCTTCGGCTCCTCGACCGGACGCCTCCACGAGTACTACTGGCTCGCGGCGCTGCCGACGATCGGCATCCTCTCGGCGTACGCGCTCGCGGCGTTCGGCCGCCACGTCGCGCCACCGCTCGCGCGGCGGACGCGGATCCCGGCCGCGCGTCTCGTCGCCGTGGCAGCGCTCCTCGCGGCGCTCGCGCTCGCGGTCCGCCCGGCCCTCCTCGGCGCGCGCGTGTTCGCGAGCCGTGAGGACGGGATCAACGCCGCCGCGGTCGCGTATCTCCGCGAGAACACGGCGTCCGGCGACGAGGTCCTCGTCTGGGGATCGCGCGCCGCGGTGCTCGTGCTCGCCGAGCGGCGCTCGCCGACGCGCTTCGTCTACCAGTACGCGCCGCTCTCGGCGAAGGGCTACCGCACCGCCGAGACGGTCGACGAGCTGGTGCGCGCCATCCGCGAGCGCCGGCCCGCGCTCATCCTCGATGCGTCGGCGGACAGCGCGGCCACGCCGCCGCTCGACCCCGCCGCGATCGCCGGGCACGACACGCAGGACCCCTTCTTCGCCGTCGGCCCCGAGCTCGTGAAGGTCGGCGACGCCGTGGCGGAGCTCTACGAGCGGACCGGCACCGTCGCCGGCAACGGGTGGCCGGCGTGGCGGCCCAAGCGCCCGTGAGCCGGCTCGCGCGCCGCGAGACCGCGGTCGTCACGGCGATCGTCGTAGCGTGGACGATCCTCTACGCGGCGCTCGCGGTGCTGCGCCACGCCACGTGGCACTCGACCGCCTACGACCTCGCGGTCTTCGACCAGGTCTTCTGGAACACGGTGAACGGCCGGCCGTTCGAGTCGACGCTCGACCGCGGCGTGTGCCAGCCGACGTCGTTCTTCGGAGGCCACTTCGCGCCGGTCCTGTTCGCGCTCGTGCCCTTCTACGCGGTCTTCCCGCGCGCGGAGACGCTCCTCGTCATCCAGACGGCCGCCCTCGGCGTCGGCGCGGTCCCCCTGTACCTCATCAGCCGCGAGCTCCTCCGCCCTGGCCTCGAGCGGATCGCGCCCGTCATCGCCTACCTCCTCATCGCGCCGCTCACCTGGATGGCGCTGTTCGACTTCCACGAGATCGCGTTCGCGCCGGTGCCGCTCGGCGTCGCGCTCCTCTTCGTCGTGCGCCGGCGCCACTGGCTCGCGGTCGCGACGCTCGTCGCGGCGTTCCTCGTCAAGGAGGAGGTGCCGCTCGTGGCGCTGGGCTTCGTCGCGGTGCTCCTCCTGTCGCGCGCGTGGCTTCCGGCCGCGGTGCTCCTCGTCGCGTCGGTCGCGTGGTTCGTGACCGCCGTGGCGTACGTGATCCCGTCGTTCGCGGTCGGCGAGTACCGCTACACGTCGTTCTACGCGAGCCTCGGCGCGACCGAGGTCGAGATCCTGCGCACCGTGCTCACCGACCCCGGCCGGACCTTCGCGGTGCTCGCGACGGACGGGCGCATGAAGCTGCGCTACCTCCTCACGCTGTTCGGGCCGGGGCTCGGCCTCACGGTCGCGTCGCTCCGCTTCGCGGTCGTGGTGCTTCCGCCGCTCGGGTACACGCTGCTCTCGGACCACGAGCACCAGTACACCGGCCAGACGCACTACGCGGCCACGCTCATCCCGCTCGCCGTGGGCACCGCCGCGATCGGCCTCGCGCGCCTCCGCGGGCGCGTGCGCGACCTCGCGCCCGCCGCGATGCTCGCCGCGTCGGCGCTCTTCGCCTTCCTCTACGCCGACGTCCCGCTCGGCACGAAGTTCGACGCCTCGCGCTTCGCCCGAGAGGCGCGGTACGACGCGGTCGCGGCAGCCGTCGCGGCGATCCCGGCCGACGCGCGCGTCCTCGCGACCGACCACGTCGCCGCCCAGCTCGCGCACCGCCGGTTCCTGTACGAGCACTCCGCGCAGCCGGAGTGCGGCGGGTTCGACGTGATCGTGCTCGACGCGGCCGACCGCCAGTCGTTCTTCGGCGAGCGCGCGCGCTTCGACGCCGAGGTCGAGCGCTGGCGGTCGTCGGGCTACGAGGAGATCGCGCGCGGGGACGGGCTCTCGGTGCTCCGCAGACGCTGATCCGGCGTGGGCGAGCCCAGCCAGCGTGCCACCCGCAGGCCGAGCCGCCAGGCCCCCGCCGCGGCCGCGGATCCGACGGCGGCCGCGAGGACCGGCCACAGCGACGACCAGCCTCTGGCGAGCGCTCCCGCCTGGTACTGGAAGAAGAGCGGCTCCCCGAGCAGGTCCGTGGCCGGGAACGGGAACGCGACGATCCGCGCGCCCTCGGCCGCGACGAACGCGGCCGCGAACGCGGCGCCGATCACGAGGGCGCTCGAGGTCCGCGCCCGCGCGAGGTCGACGGCCACGGCGCCGGCGAGGACGAGCGGCGGCGGCGCCGGCGGGATCCAGCCCGTCACGCTGAGCGCCGCGCTCGACCCGGCGGCGACCGCCGTGTACACGAGCGCTGCGACGGTCGCGGCCCACGCGCCTCCGATCGTCGTGACGGCCAGGGCCAGCGCCAGCGGCACGGTCGCGGCGACGAGGACGGGATAGACGAACGCCTCGCGCGTCGGGTCGGCGAAGTAGTAGAAGTTGAGGCCGAAGACGATCGTGGCGACGAGCACCGCGCAGGCGACCGCGCGGATCCAGCGCTGGTCCGCAGCCGCCGCGAGGCCGAGCGGACGCCCCGCCGCGAGCGCGACGGCCAGCACGTGCGGCGGGCTCCAGATGTCGACGTCGCGGCCGAAGCGCAGGTGCCACAGGTCGTCGATCGGCGCCGTGAGGATCACGCCGAGCGACGCGAGCCCGATGACGGCGAACGCGCGGTCGGCCCGCAGCGGGCCGATCCGCAGGTCCGCGCCGCGCGACGGGCCGAGCACGCCGGCGAGCGCGCCGAGACCGGTGAGCGCCACGCCGCCGTAGAGGTAGAGGTGCGGGGTGCTCCAGAAGCTGTCGCGGCCGACGAGCCGGTGCCAGGAGACGTCCCAGATGCCGCCGACGAGCGAGAGCACGAGCCCCGCGAAGCAGAGCGCGGTCGCGGCGGCGATCACGTCATCGATCCTAGATCCGGTCCACTCGCACATACCGCAGCCGGGGCGGTCCGGTTCCCGCCACGATCGCGACGACGCCGAGCGACCACGGCGCGTCGCGGCAGCCGTGGAGCGCGAGCCACGACAGCGCGAGGCGCGACAGCCGCCGGACCTTCCGGGGACCGACGGCCTCCTCGGGCGAGACGAACGACCCCTCGCGCCGCGTCTTCACCTCGACGAACACGTAGCCGTCGCGTCCGCGGCAGACGAGGTCGATCTCGCCGTACCGCGTCCGCGCGTTCCGCTCGAGGATCCTGAGGCCGTCGGCCGCGAGGGCGGCCTCCGCCTGCCGCTCGCCCTGGTCACCGAGCCTGCGCCGGCCGTCCACCACCCGGGGGATCGGCCGGGGCTTGCGCCGGGACCGGCGCGGCCGCCGTCCGCGACAGCGCGCCGAGATACACGCCCGCGATGACGAGCGCCGTGCCCGCGAGGAACGTCGGGCTCACGGACTCGCCCGCGATCGCGGCGCCGACGGCCACGGTCACGAGCGGGAAGAGGACGGTCGCGTACGACGTCGCTGACGCGGTCCACCGCTCGAGCACGTACAGGAAGCCGATGAAGAGGCCCATCGAGCCGGGCACGACGAGGTACACGAGCGCGGCGACGACCTCGGGCCGCGACGGCAGCGCCTGAGCCTCGCCGGCGCCGAGCGAGAGCGCGAGGAGCAGCGCGACGCCGGGGAGCATCCCGACCGCGTTCGTCGGGACGGGGTGGACACGCGGGAACGCCTTCACCGCCACCCCCGATCCGGCGATCGCGAGCGAGGCGGCGACCGTCGCGACGACCGCGGCGACGGGGACGTCCGCGCGCAGCTGGTCCCCGAACACGACGGCGGTCCCCGCGACGGCGACGAGCGCGCCGGCGAGCGCGCGCGGCCGCAGGCGCTCGAGGCCGGCGGCGGACGCGAGGAGGAGCGTCTCGAGCGGGACGAGCGCGATGAGGACCGCGGCGAGCGCCGCGGGCGCGACGACGAGCGCCTTGTACATGAGCGCGTACGAGACGCCGAAGCCGAGGACGCCGTAGATGAGCGCGCCGGCGAGCGCGCGGCCCCGCGGCAGGCGCCAGCCGGCGATCCGCGCGGCCGCGAGCAGCGTCGCGGACGCGAGCGCGAAGCGCAGCGCGGCGCCCCAGAACGGCGCGAGCTCCCGGTTGCTGAAGCGGACGGCGACGAAGTTCGTCCCACCGATGAGGACGATCGCCGCGAAGACGAGGAGGACGAGGCCGTCAGGGCGCCGCATGGCGGCGCAGCGTAGCGCTACGAGGGCGTGATGCGGATCACGCGGTCGCCGGTGCCGTTGCTCGTCGTGATGTAGAGGGAGCCGTCCGGACCCTGCCGCACGGTGCGGAGGCGTCCGTACGTGCCGTTGTAGAGGGTCTCGCGCTCCGTCGCGACGGCCCCCGCGATAGTGAAGCGGCGCAGGTCGGTCTGCGCGAGCTGCGCCACGAAGAGGGAGCCGTCCCAGGCGCCCCACTGCGGACCGCGCGCGAAGTCCGCGCCGCTCGTCGCGATCGTGACGCTGCCCGACGACCAGGCCGGGTCGACGAAGCGCGGGTCGCCGCACGGGCCGCGGCAGATCGGGTAGCCGTAGTCGGCGCCGGCGCGGAGGATGTTGATCTCGTCGTGCGTGCTGTCGCCGTGCTCGACCTCGATCGGCCGTCCGGTGCCCGGCTCGAAGGTGAGCCCCTGCGGGTTGCGGTTGCCCATCGTGTACACGGCCGTGCGGCCGGCCGCGCCGGGCATGACCGGGTTGTCGGCGGGGATCGTCCCGTCGCTGTTCACGCGGAGGACCTTTCCGTTGAGCGAGTTCGGGTCACGCGCGTTCGCGGTGTTGCCCGCGTCGCCCATCGTCACCCAGAGCTTCCCGTCCGGGCCGAAGCGGACGCGGCAGCCGTCGTGATTCGTGTTCGCGCGCATGCCGAAGCGGATGACGTGGAGGTCGAGCGCGGCGCTGTTCCCGCTGATGCGGAACCGCAGGACCTGGTTCAGCCACTGTCCCGAGTCGGTCACCGACGCGCAGACGTAGAAGAGCCCGTTCGACGCGAAGCCCGGGTCGAGCTCGATGCTCATCGCGCCGGCCTCGCCCGAGGCGCGGATGTTCGGGACCGGGATGTTCGCCACCTGCGGCGCGCCGGGCGCGGCGCTCGCGTACACGAGGATGTTCCCGACGCGCTCGGTGACGAACATGCGCCCGTCCGGCGCGAACGCGACGTCCCACGGGATGCGGAGCCCGCTCTGGATGACGGTCGCCGTGAGCGTAGGCACGCGCGTGACCGCGCCGCGCACGGTCACGTACATGAAGACGCCCTCGTCCTCCATCCAGGTCACACCGTCGACGACGGGCCGGAGGTGCAGCTGGTACACGCCGGGCTGCGCCGGCCCGCGCATCTGGAAGGTGAACGTGCCGACCTGCCCGACCTCGACGCGCGGCTCGTTCTGGATGGCGACGCGGTCGGGCGTGGGCCAGCTCACCGCGTACGGCGCGAGCGTGCGGTCGTCGCCGTTCAGGCCGAGATTCGCCTGCTGGCCGAACACGCCGCGGACCCATGCGCGCGTGCCGGCGTTCCGGAAGGCGATGGTCATCGGCGGCGTCACCTGCCCCGGATCCACGGTCGGATACGGCGACTGCGAGACCCAACGGCTGTGGAAGCCGTGGGAGCCCGTCACGAGGACGTACGCGCCCTCGTCCTCGAGGTGCTGCACGCCCTCGAGCACCGGGTGCGCGTAGATGCGGATCGAGAGCCCGTCGGCCGGCGCGAGCACGCTGAACGTGAACGACGCGATCTGCCCCGGGCCGACCGTCGCCTCGTTCGTCGTCGCCGGACGGTCCCACCAGAGCCACCCGGGTCCCGCGTAACGCCGCAGGTACTGCTCGTCGCCGCCTCCGGCGGCGAGGTTCACCTGCCGCCCTGGGACGCCGCGCTGCCATGTCTCGGTCCCGGTGTTGCGGAAGCGGAACGTGTACGACGTGACCGCTCCCGGCACGAGGACCGGCCAAGGGTCCTGCCCGACCCACGCGGCGTGCCAGCCGTGCGTCGCGGCGGCGGGCGCGCCCGCGACCGCGCTCACGGCGATGACGGCCGCCGCGATGAGAAGGAGCGCCCTGCTGCGGCTCAGGTGACCGCGGGTGCCCATCCCACCCCCATCATCGGAGCAGGCAGCCGGCCGTTACGTGCCAGCGAGGTCCTTCTGGTAGCGGATCCAGGCCGGCTGCTTCACGAAGCCGAGCGCCTCGTTGATGCGCAGCATCGCGCGGTTCTGCGTGTCGTTCCAGGTCTTGATCTCGCGCTTCCCGTGCTCCTTCGCGTAACGCACGGTCATGAGCTTGAGCGCCATGGCGACGCCCTTCCCCCGCGCCTCGCGGCGCACGCCGGTGAGCCCCTGCCACAGGAACGAGGGATCGTTGAGCGACGCCCACAGATCGCTGTTGCCGAGCCATCGTCCGTCGCGGCCGACCGCGATGAAGTACGCGTCGTGGAGCGCGGTCGGGCTGTCGATGCTCCCCTTGACGAACAGCTCGAGGTCCGTGGGGCTCGCCGGGTCGAGCGAGGGGACGTCGCGGCGCAGGTCCTCGCGCAGCTCGAAGGCGGTCCGGAGGGCCGCGTCGCGGTCCTTCGCGAGCTCGGACGCGAGCGTCGTGATGCGGATACCCTGCTCCGCGATCCGCGTGAACGAGGACGCGAACGGCGCCTCGTCGAACGCCCGCACGTCGAGGCGCGACTCCCAGTCGCGCTTCATCTCGCGCAAGCCGAGGCGCTCGGCGAAGCGCACGCCCTCGGCCATCGACTCCTTGACCGCGTCCCGGAGGCGCTTCGCGCGCCGCTCGGTGAGGATCGCGAGGAGAGCGGTCCACAGCGCGGTCCCATGCCCGCGGCCGCGGCGCGCGGGGTCGACCGTGACGTCGATCCAGTACGTGTCGGGAACGAAGTGGTAGCGGTCGTGCGCGGCCTCGCCGACGCCGACCACCTCGCCGTCCTCCTCCGCGACGAGCCGCGCCTTGAAGTACTTCGCGTGGTCCCAGTTCTCGTCCTCGTGCCGCACCTCGTCCACGGTCCAGCCGTACTCCGGGTACGCAGCGTTCGCGACCTCCACGTAGCGCTCGAGGTCGGACGGGGCGAACGCGCGGACGTTCGACAGCGTCGTCGTCATCGCGCGAGCCCCTTGTCGTACTCGATCCACGCCGGCTGCTTCACGAAGCCCATCGCCTCGTTGATCCGGAGCATCGGCCGGTTGCGCTGGTCGTTCCAGGTCTTGATCTCGCGGCGCCCCGTCGCGCGCGCGTACTCCACGGTCCGGAGCTTGAGCGCCATCGCGATGCCGCGGCCGCGGGCGTCGCGGCGCACGCCGGTCAGCCCCTGCCACAGGAAGGTCGGGTCCTCCTTCGCGAGCCAGAGGTTGGACACGCCGAGGTAGCGGCCGTCGCGGTCGACGGCGATGAAGAACGCCTCCGTCAGCGCGCTCGGGCCTTCGATCACTTCCTTGCGCCACGTCTCGAACGGCTGGGGCGTGAACGCGTCCGTCATCGGGACGTCGCGCGTGCAGTCGACGTCGAGGTCGTAGGCGCGCTGGAGCGCGACCTCGCCGTCGCGCGCCATCTCGCCCGCGAGCGTGACGATCCGGATGCCCTGCTCGGCGACGCGCGCGGGCGCCCCCGCGAACCGCTCCATGTCGAACGTGCCGACGTCGAGGCGCGACTCCCAGTCGCGCTTCACTTCCCTGTAGCCGCGCGTCTCGGCGAAGCGGACGCCGTCGGTCCACTCCTCTTTCGTCGAGCCGGTGAGCACACGGGCACCCCGCTCGCGCGCGGTGCGCTCGAGCGCGTCGTAGAGCGCCGAGCCGATGCCCTGGCGGCGGTCGTCGGTGCCGACCCAGACATCGACGCGGTACTTGTCCGCGACGAACGCCCAGCGCCGGTGCGCGATCTCGCCGAAGCCGACGATGCGGCCGCCGACCTCCGCGACGAGGCGGCGGCGGAACAGCTTCTCGTTGTCCCAGGTCTCGTCCCCGTGCCGCATGTCCTCGACCGACCACGGGTAGTCCGGGAACGTGCGGTTCCCGAGCTCGACGACGGGCTCGTAGTCGGCGGGCGCGAGCTCACGCAGAGAGACCGATGTGGAGGCAGGCACGAGCGAGGACGCTACCAGATCGAATGCGCGCCTGAACGCTAAGTCGGTGACAGTCCGGCGATGAGGTGGAGCTGCTCGCCGAGGGTGAGGTAGCGGACCGTCCCGAAGTCCCGGCGGTGGAACGGCGTGACGCCCTTCTCGCGGAGCGCGGTGCGGTGGTCGATCGTTGGGTAGCCGCAGTTGTGCTCCCAGCCGTAGCCCGGGTGCCGCGCGCCGAGCTTCTCCATGAGACGGTCGCGCGTGACCTTCGCGACGATCGACGCCGCGGCGATGGCGAAGGACTTCGTGTCGCCCTTCACGATCTCCGTGTGGCGGCCCGGCGCGAAGTTCGGGTCGACGATGCGCCGGCCGTCGACGAGGACCCAGTCGTACTCGCCCACCTGACGGAGCGCGCGGAGCATCGCGAGATGGCTCGCGTGATAGATGTTGAGCCGGTCGATCTCGCGCACCGACGCCGCGCCGATGCCGACGCGCGCGACGCGCGCGCGGATCTCCGGCACGAGCTCCTCGCGCTGGACGCGCGTCAGGACCTTGGAGTCCTTGACCCGGCGGATGAGCTTCACCTCCGGCGTCACGAGCACCGCCGCGGCGACCACCGGACCGGCGAGCGCGGCCATGCCGACCTCGTCGACGCCAACGACGCGCGTGTGGCCCTCCGCCCAGAGGCGCTTCTCGGGATTGAGCGACGGCATGACGCCATCATCCGACGATCGCGTGCTGGCCGGGGATCGCGAAGGTCGCGGGGTCTAGCCCCGGCGCTTCTCCCTGATGGTCGCGGCCTTCCCGACGCGCTCGCGGAGGAAGTAGAGGGCGGCGCGGCGGACGTGGCCGCGGCGGACGAGCTCGATCTTCTCAACGCGAGGCGAGTGCACGAGGAAGGTGCGCTCGACGCCGATGCCGCTCGCGATGCGGCGCACGGTCACCTGCTGGTCGAGGCCGCCGTTGCGCACTCGGAGGACGGTGCCCTCGAAGTTCTGGAGACGCTCGCGGTTGCCCTCGACGACGCGAACGGAGATGCGGACCGTGTCACCCGGACGGATGTCGGGGACATCGGCCTTCTGCTGCTCCTGGGCAAGCGTCTTCAGTACGTCATTCATGACAAGGGTGTCCTGCACGGGGTTCGGTCAGTCTACCAGCAGGGCGCTGGTCAGCGCACGCGGAGCGGTATCGCGACGGTCCCGACGTCGCTGCCGTCGCGCGGGCTTCCCCAGTAGACCTCGAGGGTCACGTTGCCGCTCACCGTGGGCGGCAGCGACACCTGGAGGTCGTAGATCCCCCACACGGCGCCCGAGCCCTCGGTCGCCGTCCCGAACCCGCGCGCGACGACCGCGCCGCCCGAGTCGCGCACGCGCCACTGCACGTTGGCCTCGAACGAGCGCACGACGCCGGTGACGCCGAACTGCCGGCCCGTCTCCGCACCCGCGACCGGCGCGTGGACGGCGACCGACTGCGTGACCGCCTGCGGGTGGCCGCCCACGTCGATCAGCAGCCGGTTCGGCGAACCGGGCACGAAGATCACGCGCCACGGCCGCAGGTCGTCGAGGTGGATCGACACTCTGACGCCGCGACCGCTCGGTCCCGGCGCCACCGTCACCTTGCGGAGCGGCGTGCGATCCACCTGGAGCACGCCCGTCCCCGGGTCGGTCCAGCGCACGTCGGGCAGGTCTACGAGCAGGCGCCACTTCCCGTCGCTCGGTTCGCGTGCCGTCGTGACCGGCTCCGGACGCACGCTCAGCTGCGGCGCGGGCGCGCCCGCGACGGACCGCAGCTCGAGGGTCACGCGCGCGTGCGCCTGCGCGACCTCGTCCACCGACCACTTCACCGCGCCGGCGCCGGGGAGGTCCGCGACGACGCCTTCGCTCCCGGAGTTCACGACCTCGGTGTCGTCGTTGCCGATGTCGTACCCGTGCACGTCCTCACGCGACAGCGGACGGTCGAGCACGGTCTGGTCGACGACGAACGGGGAGCCGTCCGGCTTCGTGACGAGGGCGCGCCGCACGCCCGGCTCCTCGGTGATCGTGTAGACGAGCTGCTGGATGAAGATCCGCTCCTGCGCCGAGCCGCGGACGACCCAGTCCGGGGTCCTCCCGAGCGCCACCGCCGCGACGTCCCCGGTCACGCGCACGCCGACCGACGTCGTCGTGCCCGACGTGCCGGGCGGTCCGGCGAGCGGGTTGAAGGCTCCCGCCGGAACGTCGCCCGAGCGCGCGTTCATCGCCGCGCTGAGGCGCGCGCCGATGCGGTCCTCCGGACGCGGGCCGGGCGGCCCCACGCGCACGGTCGCCGCGACCGGCGGCATGCCGTCGCGCGCGAAGTACACGCGCAGCGGGAAGTCCGGGGCGACCGACGCGGGGCCGGCCGTCTGCGCGGCGCCGGTCGCCGTTGCCGTCGCCGTCGGACGAGGCGTGCCGGCCGGCGGCGTCCCGGTGCGCACGACGTAGAACGCGACGGCCGCCACCGCGACGAGCGACGCCGCGATGAGCGCGATCGCGCCGAGCGGTCTCATCTCGACGTGCGCTTCAGCCGGTCGAGGATCGTGACGTGCGAGACGCCGAAGTGCTTCGCGAGCTCGCGCACCGTGAGGCCGGTCTTCCGCAGGCGCGCGACCTCGGCCGGCGTCGGCCCGCGGAGCGTGGAGCGCGGCGCGCGCAGGCGCACGCCCGCGGCCCGCAGGCGCGCGCGCACGGTCGCGGGCGAGAGGCCGAAGCGCGCGGCGATGCGATAGGAGCCCACGCCCGAGCGGTACGCCTCGACGAGCTCGGCGTCGGCGACGATGCGGCGCGCGCCGCGTGGAGCCGGAAGGCGGGCGCGCTCGGCGGCCGTGAGCTCCGCGCGCGGGAGCAGGTCGGGGCGCCGCTCCGCGGTGCGCCGGATCGACTCCTCGCGGCGCCATCGCGCGATCGCCGCGTGGTCGCCGGAGAGCAGGACGCCCGGGACCTTCTTCCCCTCGAACTCCGCCGGCCGCGTGTAGTGCGGTCCCTCGAGGAGCCCGTCCGTGTGCGACTCGTGCGCGAGCGATGCCTGCTCGATGACGCCCGGGACGAGACGGGCGACCGCGTCGACCATGACCATCGCGGGCAGCTCGCCGCCCGTCAGCACGAAGTCGCCGATCGAGAGCTCCTCGTCCACGTCCGAATCGATGACGCGCTCGTCGACGCCCTCGTAATGGCCGGCCACGAGGACGACGTGCGGGAGCGCGGCGAGGCGCCTGGCCGCCTCCTGATCGAACACGCGCCCCTGCGCCGAGAGCAGCACGACGTGGCCGTCGGCGCCCTTCACCTCGCGGATCGCGCGCGCGAGCGGCTCCGGCTTGAGCACCATGCCGGCGCCGCCGCCGTAGGGCGTGTCGTCGACGACGTGGTGCCGGTCCGTGGTCCAGGATCGGATGTCGTGGATCCGGAGGTCCACGAGGCCCGCGTCGCGGGCGCGCGCGACGATGCTCTCGGCGAACGGTCCCTCGAACATCCGCGGGAAGAGCGTCAGGACGTCGATGCGCATCTAGGGATGCTCCTCCTGCGGCTCGAGGACGATGGCGCCGCCGTCCACGTCGACCTCGCGCACGACCGACCCGATCGCCGGGACGAGGAGCTCGGTGCCATCGGCGCGGCGCACGACGATGACGTCCGTCTCCCCCGCGCGGAGCACCTCGGTGACGGGCCCGAGATCGTGTCCCGACGGCGTCCGCGCGCGCAGCCCGATGAGGTCGGCCCAGAGGTACGCGCCGCCGACCGCCTCGCGCGCGGCGGCGCGCGTCACGCGCAGCTCCTGGCCGCGCAGTGCCTCCGCCCTCGCCCGGTCCGCGAACCCGCGGAAGCGGACGATGAGGCCGCGCGGCCCCTGCCGGGACGACTCCACGATCAGGACGCCCGCGTCGGATCCCAGCCGCGAGCCAGGAGCGAACCTCGTCGGCACGTCCGTGAACGCGTCCACCCTCACCTCGCCGCGAAGCCCGTGCGCCCCGCGCACGATGCCGACGAGCACGTCGTCGGCGCTAGTCGATGTCGAGGCTGACCTTCGATCCATCCCGGGTGGCCATGACCTTGAGGAGCGCGCGGATCGCCTTCGCGATGCGCCCGCCGCGGCCGATGACCTTCCCGACGTCGTTCTCGGCGACCGCCAGGTGCAGCTTGAGGAACTGCCCGTCGCGCGCCTCGGAGACGACGACCGCGGCCGGGTCGTCCACGAGCTGCTTCGCGACGTGCTCGAGGAGCGCGGCCTCGGCGCTCGACGGCGCGGGCGGCGTCGGGTCGCTCATCGGACGGTCGGCGGGACCTCGCTCTCGGGGATGCCGCTGCGGACGAGGAGCGTCCGCGCGGTCGCCGTGGGGCGGGCGCCGTTCCTGATCCAGTGGCGCGCGCGGTCGGCGTCGATGACGAGCTTCGCGGGCTCGGCGCGCGGGTCGTAGTGGCCGATGTTCTCGATGAACTTGCCGTTACGCGGCGCGCGCGAGTCGGCGATCACGACGCGGTACGTCGGCGCCTTCGTCTTGCCCGCGCGGCGCAGGCGGATGTGTACTGCCAAATCGGGGCTCCCTCCGAACAACAAGACGCGCCGCTCTTGCGGCGCAAGGCCTCAATGGTAGCAGCGCACACTCTTACGCGTGATGATCGGGCGAGCGCTCCTCCTCGCGGCGCTCATCGTCTCGGGCTGCGACGGCACCCGCGCAGCGCCGAGCCCGACGCCGCCGGCGTCGGCTCCACCGAGCGCTTCGCCCGGCCCGGTGGGCACGAGCTGGGGAGTCGACCCTGGGGAGGCGCCCGAAGAGTTCCGGGTGGTCTTCGCGTTCGACGGGCCGCGCCCGTACTCGCTACGCGTCGACCGCCGCGACGGTACGGCGTTCTTCCGCGTACCGATCGCCGGGTCCGGCATCCACGGCGCCGACTCGTGCATGGCGCGGCTGGCGACCGGCGCGGCGCGGGGCACGACCTGGGTGCGCCTCCGCGGACCGGACCTCCGGGAGTTCGTCGCCACCGCGTCGAGCCTGAGCGTTCAGACCGACGAGCCAGGGGCTCCTGAGATCGCGCTACGCGACTCGGGCTGCCGTCCGAGCGCCTCGGCACCCTCGGGCATGGATCTGCCCGGGATCGTCCGGCCCGCGCTCGGCGTGTGCGTGTTCGTCGAAGGTGCGGACGCGGGCGCGGCGCGAGCCGCGGCGCAGACGGGTCTCGACGATCTCGCCGCCGCATGGGCGCTCGGGCCCTTCCAGGCCATGCCGCGCGCGCCGGTGGACGTCTGCCCGCGCACGCCGCATCTGATCGCGACGAACACGGTGCACCCCAAGCGGAGCGGGCACGGACCCGTCGCCCCTCCGCCCACGGTCGCCGCGGACAAGGTGAGCCCGCTCCGGTTGTGGCTCGTCGTGGCGCCGCCGGCTCGCATCGCGTACGCGTTCGGTCCGGCTCCGCTGTCGACGCGCGCCGCGGAGGAGCACGTCTGCTACGCGGGCAGCTGCGGCGAGGTCACGTCGGCGATCTACGTCGCACAGAGCGTCCTCGGCGATCCCGTTCCAATGCGCCTCGCGCTGCTCACCGGTCTCGGCCTGCTCGGCCGCTAGAGCCGCGGCATTCCCGGCAGCCGCGGCAGCTTGCCGCCCTTCGCCATGCCGCCCATCTGCTTCATGAGCTTCTGCATCTCGGCGAACTGCTTCACGAGGCGGTTCACGTCCTGGACGCTCGTGCCGGAGCCGAGCGCGATCCGGCGCCTGCGCGAGCCGTTGAGGAGCGTCGGGTCGACGCGCTCCGCGCGCGTCATCGACGAGATGATCGCCTCGACCTTCTTCATCTCCCGCTCCGCCTCGTCGCCCTCGGGCAGCTGCGCCGCGAGGCCGCCCATCCCGGGGATCATCTTGAGGAGGTCGGTGAGCGGGCCCATCTTCTTCAGCTGCTGCAGCTGCTTGTAGAAGTCGTCGAAGGTGAAGCGCGCCTCGAGGAGGCGCTTCGCCTGCTCCTCGGCGTCCTTCTTGTCGACGTGCTCCTGCGCGCGCTCGACGAGCGTGAGGATGTCCCCCATCCCGAGGATCCGCCGCGCGAGCCGGTCCGGGTGGAACACGTCGAGCCCGTCGAGCCGCTCGCTCGTGCCGAGGAGCTTCACGGGGATGCCGGTCGCGGCGCGGATGGAGAGCGACGCGCCGCCGCGGGCGTCGCTGTCGATCTTCGTCAGCACGAGGCCGGTGACGGGCAGGCGCGCCTTGAACGCGCTCGCCGCCTCCACCGCGTCCTGCCCGGCCATCGCGTCGACGACGAGCAGCACCTCGTGCGGCGCGGCCGCGCCGACGATCGACTCGACCTCGGCCATCATCGCGTCGTCGATGTGGAGGCGGCCGGCGGTGTCCACGATGACGAGGTCGCGCCCTTCGGACGGCGCCGCCGCGATCGCGCCGGCCACGTCCTTCGCGAGCGTGGCCTGCGCCGCGACCCGGACCGGGATGTCGAGCTGCCTGCCGAGCACCTGGAGCTGCTCGACGGCGGCAGGCCGGTGGAGGTCAGCGGCGACGAGGAGCGGCTTCCGCCCCTGCTTCCGCATCGCGTTCGCGAGCTTCGCGGCCGTCGTCGTCTTCCCGGAGCCCTGAAGGCCGACGAGCGCGTACACGGTGGGCGCCCGCTCCGCGCGGGCGAGCGGGGACGTCTCGCCGCCGAGCATCTCGACGAGCGCGTCGTGGACGATCTTCACGACCTGCTGCGGCCCCGTGACGGAGCCCACGACCTGCTCGCCGACGGCTCGCTCGCGCACCGTCGCGACGAGCTGGCGCACGATCTTGAAGTTCACGTCGGCCTCGAGGAGCGCGACGCGCACGTCGCGCATCGCTTCGTCGAGGTCGGCCTCGGTGATCTTCGTCTTCCCCGCGAGCTTCGCGAACGAGGCCGTGAGCTTGTCGGAGAGCTGCTCGAACATCAGGCGCTCCGCCGCCACTTCGCGACGCCGACGTCACGCACGGTCGCTCCGGCGCCGCTGCGCTCCACGACGATCTCGTCGCCCGCACCGACCTCGCCCTCCCGGACGATCCGGAGGTAGGCGCCGAAGCGCGCGGCCTGCGCGAAGCGGTCGATGAACGCCTCGTCGCCCATGCGCATCCCGAGCTTCCAGCACGGCAGGCGCGGCTTCGTCACCTCGAGGACAGCCGAGCCCACCCGCCAGCGCTCGCCGGCGGCCGCGCCGCTCACGTCGACGCCCTCGGTCGTGAGGTTCTCGCCGAACGTGCCGGGCGCGAGCGCCTGGCCGAGCTCGCGCTCCCACCACTCGTAGTCCTCGCGCGCGTACGCGTAGACGGCCTGGTCCGGCCCGCCGTGCACGCGGCGGTCCCCCTGGTCGTCGCCTTCGACGTTCACGCCTCGCACCGCCACTCGGCCGGCGACGGGCTCCTTCCAGATCGCGCTCCGCCGGAGCGTGCCGAGGCGCTCGACCGGCCGGGGCCGGCCCACGTTCACGGAGACGAGGCGTCGGGACACGTTCCCGAGCATCGCACGCCGCGCGCTCAGGCCCGCGGGAGCATCGCGTCGACGAACGCGCGCGCGTCGAGCGGGATGAGGTCGTCGGCCTTCTCGCCGACGCCGATCCAGCGGACGGGGATCTTGAGCTCGTCCGCGATCGCGAACACCGCGCCGCCCTTCGCGGTCCCGTCGAGCTTGGTGACGACGAGCCCCGTGACGTTCGCGGCCTGCGTGAACTGGCGCGCCTGCACGATCGCGTTCTGGCCCTGCGTCCCGTCGAGCACGAGGAGCACCTCGTCGGGCGCTCCCTCGCGCGCGCGCCCCGCGACGCGGACGATCTTCCCGAGCTCGTCCATCAGCTGGCCCTTCGTGTGGAGGCGGCCCGCCGTGTCGGCGACGACGACGCTGTTCCCGCGCGACGCCGCGGCGCTCACCGCGTCGAACACGACGGCGGCGGGATCGCCGTCGGGCGTCCCCGCGACGAGCGGCACGCCGATCCGCTCGGCCCACGTGCGCAGCTGCTCGGTCGCGGCGGCGCGGAACGTGTCGGCGGCGGCGAGGAGCGGGGTCTCGCCCGCGTCGCGAAGGCGCTTGGCGAGCTTCGCCGCCGTCGTCGTCTTGCCGCTGCCGTTGACGCCCACGACGAGGATCACCCGCGGGCGGCCTCCGCCCGCCGCGGGCGCGGGGCGGTCGAGGACGGCGACGAGCGCGTCGCGCACGGCGTCGAGCACCTTCGGGACCGTCGTCGCCTTGCCGTCGCGCACGACGTCCCGGACCTGGAGCATCACGGAGTCGGCGAGCGACACCGAGAGATCGGCGCGGAGGAGGCTCTCCTCGAGCAGTTCGAGCCACTCGTCGGTCACCTTCTCCTCGGGCTTGCGGCCGAAGAGCCGATCGAGGAAGCCGCGCCTCGTGCGCGCGAGGCCCTGGTCCAGCGCCACGGGTCCAGTCTGGCGGAGCGCGGTCAGGCGGCCTTCGAGGCCCCCGCCAGGTTGCGCGCGCGGCAGGTGCGGCAGTAGAGGACGGCGGTCATGCGGCCTTCGGCCGATCGCTCGACGACCGTGCGCGCGTCACGCAGCGACGCGCCGCAGACGCGGCACTCGCGGTCGTCGAGCCGGTCGAGGAACACTTCGAGCCACTGCACTCGGCGGGGATGCTTCGCAAGCGGCTTGCCGCCCGGGGCCAACGATCGTAACTACCCCGCCCGCTCGTCGATGTCGGCAAGCCGCAGCGAGATCACCTTCGAGACGCCGCCCTCGTCCATCGAGACGCCGTAGAGGGTGTCGGCCGCCTCGATGGTGCCGCGGTTGTGCGTGATGACCACGAACTGGGTGCGGTCGGTCAGCTCACGCAGCGCCTGCGTGAAGCGGCCGACGTTGCGCTCGTCGAGCGCCGCGTCCACCTCGTCGAGCACGCAGAACGGCGCCGGCTTGACCCGGAGGATCGCGAGGAGGAGCGCGGTCGCCGTGAGCGCGCGCTCGCCGCCGGAGAGCTGCTGGAGGCTGCCGATCCGCTTGCCCGGCGGCCGCGCGTAGATCTCGATGCCCGGATCGTCCGGGTCGTCGCTCGTGCGGAGCGAGCCCTGGCCGCCGTTGAAGAGCCGCTGGAAGAAGATGCCGAACTCGCGGTCGACCGCCTGGAACGTCGCGGAGAACTGCTCCGCGATCGCGGTGGCGAGCTCGTCCGCGAGCGAGCGCAGGTCCGCGATCGCCTTGTCGAGGTCGGCCCGCTGCGACGAGAGGAACGAGTGCCGCTCGCCGACCTCGGCGAGCTCGGTCGCCGCGAGCGGGTTCACCGGCTCGAGGGCGATGAGGCGGCGGCGCAGGCGCTGGAGGTCGCGCATCGTGCTGGCGCGCTCGGCGCTGTCCTCGACCTCCTCGATGCCGATGCTCTCGGGGTCCGGGAGCGGCTCGTCCTCGGGCAGGCCGAGCTCGGCGCGGACCTGCTCCTCGAGCAGCCGCAGCGCCGAGGTCGAGCGCTCCTCCTCCACGGCGAGCTTGGCGCGCTCCCCGCGCAGCTCCGCGAGCCGCTCGCGCGAGCGGGCGAGGCGCTGCTCCGACTCGCGGCGCGACCCTTCGGCGGCGAGCGCGCGCTCGCGCGCCAGCTCCGCGGAGCGCTCCGCCTCGCGCGCGTCGGCGGCGGCGCGCCCGAGGTCGCGCTGCGCGGCCTCGAGCCGCTCGCGGTCCTCGCGCTCCTGGGCCGTGAGCGCGCGCAGGCGCGACTCCTCGTCCGCGATGCGGCGCTCCGTCGCGCCGACCTGCTCGTCGAGGTTGTCACGCAGCCGCACGAGCGACGCGCGCCGCGCCTCGTTCCGCGCGGCGTCGAGCCGCGCATCCTCCGCCGCGCCGGCGGCCCTCGCGTGCGCGTCGGAGGCGGCCCGTTCCGCCGCTTCGGCGGCCGACGCGCGGGCACCGGCGGCGGCGCGCGCGTCCACGGCCGTTGCGCGCTCCGCCACGATCCGCTCCCGCCTCGCGGCGACGTCGGCGCGCTCGCGCTCGACCGCCGAGGCGCGCGCCTCGCCGGCGCGGATCAGGTCGCGGATGTCCGCGTCGCGCGACGCGAGCTCGTCCACCACGCGCTCGCGCGCCCCGCGCTCGCGCTGCGCGGCCGCGAGGTGGTCCTCGGCCTCGACGAGCCGGCGTTCGGCGTCGTCCCGCTCCGCGACCGTGCGCTCGAGCGCGCGCTCGGACGCCGCGAGCTCGTCGCCGAGGCGCGCCGCCATGCCGCGGAGCTGCTCGAGGGCCCGCCGCGCGGCGTCGTCGCTCCGGACGATGCGCACGGCGCCGGGCGTGGCGACCGCGTGCTGGCCCGGCCCGTACGGGCCCACCACGATGCCGGACCGAAGCGTGCGCGCGGCCGCGAACACGTGGGTCGTGTCCTGGGCGAAGAAGACGTTGTCGAAGAGCGCGCCGGCGACCCGCCGGACCTCCGCCGGCAGCTTCAGCATCTGGGTCAGGCGCGTCGTGCCCTCGGGGGCGTCCTCCATGCGAGCCTCGCTCGGCACGAGCAGCGTGACCTCCCGCGCTTCGCCGAGCGGCAAGAGCGCTTCGCCTCCGGCGAGCGCGACGCGCTCGCCGAGCGCGACGCGGAACGTGTCGCGGAGCTGGGGCGGGATCGCGAGCTGCTCGTGGAGCCACGTCAGCCCGCGAGGCAGCGGCGCGTCGCCGTCCGCGCCCTCGCGCGCCGCGAGCTCGCGCCGCACGCGCTCCGCCGAGTCACGGAGCGCGGTGGTCTGACCCCGCAGGAGCGCCAGGTCGCCTTCGATGCGCTGGAGCTCGGTGCGCGCGGAGCCGGCGCGGCCGGCGGCGGCCTCGACCAAGCGGTCGTGGTCCGCCGCGTCGTCCCTCGCGTGAGAGAGCTCGGTGCCGACCTTCTCCCGCTCGCGCTCGTGCGCGGCGCGCTCCGCGGCGAGCCCGGCGACGGCGGTCGCGAGCTCCTCGTCGCGCGCGGCGAGCGCGCGCTCGTCGTCGAGGAGCCGCGCCTGCTCGGACTCGCGGAGCATCCGCGCGCGCTCCGCCTCGATCCGGGCGGCCTGCGCCTCGGCGAGCGCGACGCGCGTGCGCGACGCCTCCTCCTCGGCGGACCGCGCGCGCTCGGCGCTCTCGCGCGCGCCGCGCGCGGCGTCGGCCGTCTCCTGGTCGACCGTCGAGCGCCGCTCGCGCAGCGAGGCGAGCTCCGCCGGCAGCGACGCGAGCGTCGTGCGCGTCCGGTCGCGCTCGGCCGAGGCGGCTTCGACCGCCGCCTGGAGCGCCGCGATGCGCTCGCGCACCGCGGACTCGGCCGCGAGCGCGTCCGCGGCGAGGATCCGCCGGCGCTCCTCCTCGGAGCGCGCGACCTGCAGCTCCTCGTCGGTCCCGGCGGAGAGGCCCTCGATCTCGTCGACGAGGTCCGTGAGCCGCTCGATCTCGCGGTCGACGCCGATGAGCTTCGCGGCCAGGTCCGCGCGCTGCGTCGCGGTCTCGCCGAACGACGACCGGTACCAGCGGAGCGCGCGCCGTCGCAGCTCGTTCCGGATCGTCTCGTACTCGCTCCACTTCGCGGCCTGCTCCTGGAGGACGGCGACGCGCGGCCCGATCTCGCGGAGGATGTCGATGACGCGCACGAGCTCGGTCTCCGCGTGCCTCAGGCGCTGGAGCGCCTCCTCGCGCCGCATCGCGAGGCGTCGCGTCCCCGCCGCGTCCTCGATGACCTGGCGGCGGTCCGCGGGCCGGAGCGCGAGGACCTGGTCGACGAGGCCCTGCCCGATGACCACGAACGGGTTGTCGGCGAGGTTCGCGCCCGCGAGGAGGTCCTGAAGGTCGCGGAGGCGGACCCGCGAGCGGTTCACGAGGTACTCGGCGTCGCCGTCGCGGAAGAGGCGCCGGCCGACCTCGAGCTCGCTGAAGTCGATCGGGAGGCGGCGCGCGCTGTTGTCGAGCTGGAGCAGCACCTCGGCCATGCCGACGGCGCGCTTCGTGTCGCTGCCGCTGAAGATCAGCTCCTCATTGCGCTTCGCGCGCAGCTGCCGCGCGTTGTTCTCGCCGAGCGCCCAGCGGATCGCGTCGGCGACGTTGCTGTTGTGGACGATGAGATCCTCGGCGACGAAGTTGTGCGTCTCGTCGACACATAGGTCGTAGACCCACTCGTCTGGCGACGGGAACTCCTCGACCGAGATGACCTCGTCCCAGTACACGTCGGACGTCGCGAGCGTCTCGAGACGGTCGAGGATCGGGCGCGCCGCCTCCGGCGTGCTGCCGAGCTGTTCGATCTGCGCCGAGACCTCGAGGATCCCCCGGCGGCTCGCGTGGCAGCGCCGCTCCTGGTACGCGGCGAGCTTCGGCCGCCCCGCCCGGTTCCGCTTGACGCTGACCTTCGCGAGCGCGACGGCATCGTGGACGAGGTCTGTCGCAGTCGGGACGACGTCCCAATTGGGGTTGCCGCCGGCGGGCAGCGTTGCGAGGCGAGCGAGCGCGTGGCGCTTCTCGCCGACGAAGCGGAGGTTCGCGGCGAGCGTGCGCAGCTGCTCATTGCCGTAGACGTACACGCTCCAGTAGGTGCGCCGGGTCTTCGCCTCCGTGTTGCTCGCCCACTTCACTTTCGAGCGGATGACGCTGAAGATCCCGAGGCGCAGCAGCAGCGACACGACGCCGCGAGCGAGGACCTCGCTCGCGCTCGCGTACTCGACGTACGCGAGGGTCTTCCTGCCCCGCGTTCGGTGCGACACGTGGGCGTCGCCCTCGAACAGACCCGAGAGGAACGCCCACTGCACGCTCTCCGGTGCCGTGAAGATACGGGCCGGCACGGCCTTGGACGCCGAGCGCGCGTCATGGCGCATCCCGAAGATGCGCTCGAGGATGACCATGACCGCCGTCGACGAGATGATCAGTGTCTCCAAGTTCGGGCGGCCGTGAGCGAACCGCGCGACCTCGACACCGAAGAGCTCCAGCGCGAGCCCCTGGTAGTCGTCGTTCACCGCGCGCTCGGAGTTCGCGAACCACAGCTGAGCGGGAAGGCTTCGGCCCTCCGAGATCGCGAGGCCGAAGAACCGCGCGAGGTCGGGGCTGAGGCCGAGCGGAACGCGGATGCTCTTGCCGTTCCGCCGCCGTATGACCGGCTCGAGGTCGGGCATCGACCCCGCTTCATCTGCCGCGTCAAGCAGCGCGCTCGTGGGCACCGACCGGCCGGCGCTCGCCTGCGCGAGAAGCTCGCGCGTCGGCGCGGAGAGCGACATCCCCCAGTCGGCGCTGACCGATGTCGCCCACGCGACGAGCGCGGGCGAGCCGGGCGCATCGATCCTGTCCGCGGGACCGAACGCGTCTAGCGTCCTGATGAGCGGGAGCGCCGTGCGATCCGCCGAGATCGGGATCTCGCGCGGCGATGCGATGAACGTCCCCTTCGCGAGCTCGTCGGCGCGGACGGCGCGGACAGCGCCCCGGTCGATCGTGAAGAGCGGGTGATACTTCGTCGCTTCGATGACGCGGCCTGCGCGCGTGCGGACCCGGATGAGCGTCTCGGGCGAGCGCCGCTTCACGTAGGCGGTGACGGGCCGCGTCCCGAGCCGCAGCGACGACGGGTCGAGCGTGACGACCTCGACGTCCCGCCTCGGCCGCCGCGCGATGAACCCGTCGTCGACGACCTCGACGTCACCCGTGGACAGCGCGTCTTCGACGATCTCCCCGATCGCGCGCTGCGATCCGTCGGAGATCGCGACACGTGTCGAGAACCTCGTGCACTTCCCACTTCCATTAGGGCCTATCACCGCGGTGATCCCCGGCGCGAACTCGAGCGTTGTCTTGTGCACGAACGACTTGAAGCCCGTCATCGACAGCGACTTGAGCACGGCGCGCGGTCCATCCGCGCCGCCCTCGATCACGCGGAGCTCATCGCTCATCGGCGATCTCCTCGAGCAGCCGCGCCGCGGCCTCCTCCTGCGCCTCGCGCATCGAGCGGCCGGTGCCGCGCGCGACGCGGCCGTCGAGCTCGGCCTCGTACACGAACGGCGCGCCCTGCGTCGGCTCGCCGCGCTCTATCTGGCGGTACGTCGGCGTCGTGCGGTAGCGCTTCTGCGCGAGCTCCTGCAGGTCGCTCTTGGGCGAGCGCCGGTGCGGCTGGTCGATCGTCTCCCCGAGCGAGCGGATCACGAAGGCGCGCGCCGCCTCCATCCCGCCGTCGAGGTAGACCGCCGCGACGACCGCCTCGTAGAGGCGGGTCGCGAAGCCGAAACGCGGGTCGTTCTCGCGCACCGCCTTCCCGAGCCGCGCACGGTCCACGAGGCCGAGCCGCTCCCCCGCCGTCGCGAGCGCTGGCCGCGAGACGATCACCGCGCGCCGCTCGGTGAGCTCGCCCTCGGGCGCGTCGCCGTACCGGCGGTAGAGCTCGTCGGCGATCACGAAGTCGACGACCGCGTCGCCGAGGAACTCAAGACGCTCGAAGTCCTCGACCGGCCGCTCGTGCGGGTGGTCGAACTGCCACGACGTGTGCGTGAGCGCGGCCTCGAGCAGCCGCGGATCCCTGAAGCGATGTCCGCCGACCTCCTCGTCCATGTCCTCCAGAAATGGAGGAGGCAGGGGCCACGTGGCCCCTGCCTCCCCTCGGTCGCTTATTCGAAGCGCGGTGGCTAGCTGACGTGCTCTTCGATGTACTCCTGCGCGTCGCCCACCGTCTTGATCTTCTCCGCCTCTTCGTCCGAGATCTCCATCCCGAACTCTTCCTCGAGGCTCATGATCAGCTCAACGAGGTCGAGAGAGTCGGCGTTGAGGTCCTCGACGAAGGACGCCTCCGGCTTCACGTCCGCCTCGTCGACGCCGAGCTGCTCGACGACGATCTTCTTGAGGCGATCGTAGACGTTCGCCTGCGCCACCAATGGTCACCTCCGGCCCGTATACCAGGAGCGGGACCCATGCCCGACCCGCGCTGGCCGCGCAAAGTGTCGCCGCGAGCGGCACCTCGCGTCAATCGGCGGTGCCGTGAGGTCGATCAGCGGTCGTCGGGCCGTCGGGTTCAGCCGCCGGACGGGCGATCGGACCCCTTCCGGCCCGAGCCGACGGCGGTGGCGAGAACGCCGTTCACGAACCGCGCGGACGCCTCGGAACCGAAGGCGTTCGCGAGCTCCACCGCCTCGTCGATGACGACCCCGGCCGGCGCGTCACCCGCGACGCGCAGCTCGAACAGGGCGATCCGCAGGATGTTCCGGTCGATGCGGTTCATCTGCTCGAGCGGGAACTCGGGGGCGAGCGTGCCGATCTCCTCGTCGAGCTCTCTCCGGTGGGCCAGCACGCCGTCGACGAGCTGCCACGCGAAGTCGGCGGCCTCGTCCGTGAGCCCCGCGCGGAACCGGCCGCGCTCCCAGGTGGACCGCGCGTCGGCGCGGTTGAAGTCGATCTCGAAGAGCGTCTGGAGCGCGAGCCGGCGGGCCGGATGGCGCCCGCCGCGCTGCGGTCGCGGCTCCGTCGTCACGTCGCGGCGCTCATCGCGCCGATGGCCTCGATGAGACGGCTCGACACCGCGCGCTCGCCGACGCGGATCGCGTGCCGGAGCATCGACGCGTCCGCGCGGCCGTGCGTCACGACCGACACGCCGTTCACGCCGAGGAGCGGCGCCGCGGCGTACGGCCCGTAGTCGAGCCGCCTCCGGAAGCGATTCACGCCGGGGAGAGCGAGGAGCGCGGCGGCCTTCCCGAGGATGCCGCCGAAGATGTCGTCGCGGATCCCCTCGCGCATCACGTCGACGACGCCCTCGAGGCCCTTGATGAGGACGTTGCCGGTGAACCCGTCGCAGACGACGATGTCCGTCGTCCCGCGCATCACGTCGCGCCCCTCGATGTTGCCGTAGAAGTTCAGGTCCTCGGCGCCGGCGAGGAGCGCGTGCGCCTCCTGCGCAAGCCGGTCGCCCTTCTCCGGCTCCTCACCGACGTTGAGGAGGCCGACGCTCGGGCTCCGCACGCCGTGCACGCCCTCCATGAACCGCGTCGCCATGCGCGCGTACTGGAGCAGGTTGTTCGCGTCCGCGTCCATCGTCGCGCCCGCGTCGAGGATGCACGCGGGCTTGTTCGCCGTCGTCGGCAAGAGGCCGCAGAGCGCGGGGCGATCGATCCCGCGGATGCGTCCGAGGACGAGCAGTCCCGCGGCCATCGTCGCGCCCGTGTTCCCCGCGGACACGACCGCGTCGGCGTCGCCCGCCTTCACCATCGCCGTCGCGACCCCGATCGAGGTGTCCGCGCGGCGGCGGAGCGCCGCCGATGGATGCTCGTCCATCGCCACGACCTCGCGCGCGTCGCGGATCGTCACGCCCGCGCGCTCCTTGCCGAGCGCCCGCCGCACGTCGTCCTCGCGGCCGACGAGCACGAGCTCCGCGGACCCGCCGTCCTCCCGATACAACAGCGCGCCCCGGACGATCTCGTCCGGGGCGTGGTCGCCACCCATGGCATCGACCGCGATGCGCATCGCGGTCGGCTAGGTCGTCCGGGCCTTCGACTTGATCTCGATCACCTGGCGGCCCCGGTACGTGCCGCAGTTCGGGCATGCCTGGTGCGCCGGCTTCGGCAGCCGGCACTGCGGGCACGCCGACAGGTTCTTCGCCACGAGGCGCAGGTGGCTACGGCGGTCGCCCTGCGCCGCATGGGGCGTGCGTTTCTTCGGTTCTCCAGCCAATGGAAAGCCCTCCTTCGGTGAGAGGTCCAGTCTACTGATTCCCCGGCGCCAGCCGGGGAAGAAAGCCCGGAGCGCAGCGGAGGGTCATCTGATTCCCCGGCGTCAGCCGGGGAAGAAAGCCCGGAGCGCAGCGGAGGGTCATCGGGTCAGCCCTCGTCCGGGTGCAGGTTCCGCAGCGCGGCCCAGCGGTCGTCGACGGGCCTCTCGTGCTCGTGCGGCCGCTCGTTCAGGTCCTCGCCGCACTCCGGGCAGAGCCCCCTGCAGTCGGGGCGGCACAGCGACGCGAGCGGCGTGGCGAGGAGCAGCTCCTCGCGGACGAGCGGGGCGAGGTCGATGCGGAAGTCGGTGCCGATGACCTTCGCGTCGGAGGGCGCCTCGGGGAGCGCCTCCCCGCTCGTGACGCCGATCGTCGCGTAGTACTGCTCGGCGAAGCGCGTCGACACGTCGGTCGTGATCGGCCGGAGGCACCGGCTGCACTGCTGGCCGGTGCTGCCGGAGGCGGTCCCCTCGAAGAGGATCCCCGGGTCGGTATGGGTCGCACGCACCTGCGCGTCGAACCTGACGAAGCCCGCCTCGGCGAGCTCGGCGTTCTGCCCGTGCGGGTCGATCGGGTCCTCGCCGACGTGGTGGTCCTCGTGCGTGCCGATCGGATGCTTGAGGAGCGGGGCGACGGGGATGCGCATGTCCATGGGGCGCGTGTCCTTCGCCATGTCAGTCGGCGGGAGTGGCGCGCCGCTCCTCGAGCACTTCGAGGCTCTTCTTGATGATGGAGAGGGTCTTCTCGAGGTCGCCCTCGAGCCGCGCGAGGACGTCGGACGCGTACTGGTCCGCGCCGCGCATCGTCTCTTCCGCCTTGTCGCGCGCGCCGTCCTCGATCTCCTGCGCCTTCGCCTCGGCCTGACGCAGGAGCGCCTGGTCCTGGAGGAGAAGGGCCGCCTGCTCCTGGGCGGCCCCGAGGATCTGTTCCGCTTCGTCGCGGGCGCGCGCGAGGATCCGCTCCGACTCCTGGTCGATGCGCTTCGCGCGGCGGACCTCTTCGGGGATCGCGACGCGCAGCTGGTCGATGAGGTCGAGGACCGCGGCCTGCTCCAGGATCACCTGGCTCGTGAGGGGCATCTTCCGCGCACCCACCACCATCTGCTCGAGACGCTCGACGAGGAACTGGATGTCCATTTCAGCCGCGAGCGTAGCGCCCTTGCCGCAGGCCATGCGGCCTGCGGCCGTGTGGGTCCCCTACAAGTAGCGCCCTTGCCGCAGGCCATGCGGCCTGCGGCCGTGTGGGTCCCCTACAAGTAGCGCCCTTGCCGCAGGCCATGCGGCCTGCGGCCGTGTGGGT
>DASSSF010000059.1:0-3576 GCA_035708565.1 Candidatus Limnocylindria bacterium | reverse complement strand
GCCGTCGGCCCGGCCGTCTTCCGCGGCGCCTACCGGCTGGACCTCTCCGCGCGCGCCCTGCCCGCGGGGGACGCGGCCGCGGAGCGTGCCCGCGTGCGGACCGCGATCGAGAAGACGCGGAACGACGTCTCGAGGATCCAGTTCGCCGCGGCGCGGGAGATCGACGAGGAGCACGCCCTCATCTTCGCGTCCCACCTGCTGCTCCTCAACGACCCGACGCTCTCGAAGAACATCGACCAGAAGATCGACCACGGGGCGAGCGCGCCGCTCGCGATCGACGCCGCCTTCGAGGAGTTCGAGGCCCGGCTGCGCCTCGTCCCGGACGCCTACATCCGCGAGCGGATCGACGACGTCGACGATCTGCGGAGCCGGCTGCTCGACCACGTCCTCGAGCTCGGCGGCCGCGCACGCTTCGGCGCGGGGGTCGTCCTGACGAGCCGCATCCCCCCGTCGCTCGTGGTCGAGCTGAAGACCGAAGGCGCGCAGGCGCTGGTCACCGAGACCGGCGGCGCGACCTCGCACGGTGTCCTCCTCGCGCGAGCGATGGGTGTTCCCGTGGTCACCGGGGTCGCGGACATGCTTCGGTCGGTGCGGCCGGGAGACCGGCTCGTCATCGACGGCACGAGCGGCGTCGTCGTCGTGCGCCCCGGCGAGGACACGCTGGCCCGGTACGAGGAGGAACGTCGGCGCGCGGAGCGCGCGCGCACCGAGCACGCGAAGTTCCGCGACGTCCCCGCCCGCACCGCGGACGGAGCCCGCGTGACGCTGTACGCGAACGTCGGCGTCGCCTCCGACCTCAGCGTCGCACGCGAGAACGGCGCCGAGGGGATCGGGCTGTATCGCACCGAGTTCCCCTTCATCGTCCGCGACGCGTTCCCGACGCGGGCGGAGCAGGTGAGGATCTACCGCAAGGCGTACGAGCTGTGCCCCGCCGGGCCCATCCACTTCCGCCTGCTCGACCTCGGCGGCGACAAGTTCGTGGCCGGAGGGCAGGTCGCCGGGGCGCGCGGCGCGTTCCACGGGTATCGCTCGATCCGCGTCCTCTTCGATCACCCGGACGTCCTGCGAGATCAGGTGCAGGCGCTCGCCCTGGCGGCCGCGGACCGCCCGCTTCGCATCCTCGTCCCGATGGTGACCTCGATCGAGGATCTCCGCCGCGTGAGGACCCTCGTCGGCGAGGCGCTCGCGGAGCTCCACGAGCCGCGGGCGCAGCGGGCGCCCGAGCTCGGGGTGATGATCGAGGTGCCCGCCGCCGTCGAGCTCGCGGCCGATCTCGCGAAGGAGGCGGACTTCCTGTCCATCGGCACGAACGACCTGATGCAGTACACGCTCGTCGTCGACCGGGAGGACTCGCGGATGGCGCCCCTCGGCGATCCATACCACCCGGCGATCCTGCGCATGATCGCCCGCGTGGCGGCCGCAGCGGGGGCCGCACGGAAGCCCGTCGGCGTCTGCGGCGAGATCGCGACGCGGCCCGACGTCGCCCTCGCGCTGATGGCGCTCGGGGTGGACTCGCTCAGCGTCGTCCCCACCGCGATCCCAGAGCTGAAGCAAGCCCTCGCCGGCGCGCGCCTCGAGCCGATGCGCCGCGCGATGGCCGGGATCCTCGCGCTCTCGGACGCCGGCTCGGTCGTGGCCGCGCTGCGGGCCGCGCAGGTCGCCTGACGGGCTGGACGGCACTCGCCGTGACGGGAGCCGGGCCGTGATGAACGCGCCGATGCCCCTGCTGGCGAGGATGACCGCGAGCGCCAAGGCGCAGTGCTTGCCGAGCTCGACCGCGAAGCTGACCTTCCGTTCCCGGGACGATCAGCAGGCCGCTCACGATGGTGGACTTCGCGAAGATCGCGAACGTCAGCTTCGGCGGTACGGCGGCGATCGTGACGAGCGTGGCGCCGATCTTCGGCCTGGGACGCAGCGACCGCGACCATCGCGCCGAGGAGCGTAGCGGGACCCGGACGGTTCGTCTGCCCACCCGAGAGGGGCGTCCTGACGCGGCGGCGCCGGTCCCATCATCAGGGCGGTCGACCTGCTTCGTGCCGGTTCCGCTCCGGTCGAACGCTCTGCAGATTCAGCCCGTGCCATCCGACCCCATCGGCGCGCCCGCGCCCGCCCCGATGCTCCGCCGATCGCAGGTGAGCCCCGCGACCGTCTTCACGGTGTGCTTCGGCGTGGCGATCGTCGCCGGGCTGGTCCTGTTCCTCCTCGAGACCAAGCTCGCTCTCGTCCTCACGCTCGGTGGCGCGATCGCCGCGGTGGCGATGGACCACGCGGTCGAAGCGGTCGCGCCGCGACTCGGACGCCCCTGGGCGATCGCCCTCGTCCTGTGCGGGCTCCTGGTCATCTGGGTCGCGCTGGGCCTCCTCCTCGTCCCTCCTATCGTGAGCCAGGCGAGAGCGCTCTCCTCCGAGGCGCCTGCGCTGTGGCGGAAGCTGCTCGGCACCCCGCTCTTCGCCTCCCTCGACGCGCGGTTCCACTTCCTCGAGCAGCTTCGCGACTCGGCCCCCGGTGCGGCGACGGCGCTCAGCACCGCGGTGGGCGGGGTCGTCAGCGCGCTCGGCGGGCTCCTCGCCTTCGTCTTCCTCGCCGTGTTCATGCTGGTGTTCGGTCGCGACCTCGCCGCCGCGTTCTTCTCGGAGGTGATGAGCCCCGCGAACCGCGAGCGGGCCGAGCGGATCGGGTGGAACATCTACCGCGCGATGGGGGGCTACCTCGGCGGGCTCCTCGGGATCTGCGCGATCAACGCGACGCTGACGACGGTGGTCCTCGTCATCCTCCGGACCCCCTTCTTCCTGCCGCTCGGGATCCTGGCCGGCGCGTCGAGCCTCGTCCCGTACGCCGGACCCCTCGTCGCCGGCGGGACCGTCACCCTGTTCGTGCTCGCCACCGGCGGCGCCTGGAAGGCGCTCGCGGCCGCGATCTACTTCGTCCTGTACGGTCAGCTCGAGGGGAACATCCTCGCGCCGCTGATCTACCGGCGCGCCGTGGACGTGAACCCGCTCGTCACGCTCCTCGCGATCCTGTTCCTCGCGGAGTTCATGGGGATCGCCGGCGCGATCCTGGCGGTGCCGGTCGCCGCCGCCGCGCAGATCGTGATGCGGGAGGTGCTGGCGCTCCGGCGGATCAAGGCCGAGCAAGGTGGTCCGCGCGTCCGGGTCGGACCGTGACCACGCGTCCGAGCAGCGTGTCGGCCTGCCGGTGGGGACCCCGGTGAAGTGGCTCGGACGCTGGCGGCTGGCTGCGCTTCGCCGTGCGGGTCCTCCGCTCCTTCCTGCGGAACCGGGGCGTCCTCCTGGCGGGTGGCGTCGGTTACAACGCGCTGCTCTCCCTCGTGCCGTTCCTCACGCTCGCCGTCGCCGCGCTCTCGCTCCTCTTCGACGAGGCCCGCATCCTCCGGATGCTGCGCTCGGAGCTGACGGCGTTCGCACGCGGACGCCATCGTGCAGGCCGCGCAGACGTTCCTCCAGCACGAGGCCTCCACCCGGGTGATCAGCATCGTGTCGATGCTGTTCTTCAGCTCGGTCGCCCTCCGCATGCTGGAGGAGGCGGTCGCCGCGATCTTCCACACGTCGAGCCGCG
>DASSSF010000058.1:0-71030 GCA_035708565.1 Candidatus Limnocylindria bacterium | reverse complement strand
CCCGCCGTCGAAGAGCAGGTACATGCGGGTCTCGACCCCCGGGGCGCCGTTCGGGATCTTCGAGAAGTCGCCCTTCCCGAGCTCCTTCTGCTTCGGCAGCCCGGCGAAGCCCTCCTTCATGCAGAACGGGCAGTGGTCGGTGGAGACGACCTGGAGGTCGTTCTTCGCGAGCCCCTTCCAGAGCTCGTCCTGGTGCCACTTCGGCCGGAGCGGCGGGGACATGACGTACTTCGCGCCCTCGAACCCGGGCTCCTCGTAGTTGTCATAGGAGAGGAACAGGTACTGCGGGCACGTCTCCGCGTAGGCGGGGAGGCCGCGGTCGCGGAAGAGGCGCACCTGCTCGAGCGCCTGCGCCGCGGAGAGGTGGACGACGTAGAGGGGCACGCCGCCCGCCATCTCGGCGAGCTTGAACGCGCGCCCGGTCGCCTCGCCCTCGGCCTCGGGCGGCCGCGTGAGGGCGTGCCACTTGGGCTCGGTCTTCCGCTGCGCGAGCGCCTTCTTCACGAGGACGTCGATGACGCCGCCGTTCTCCGCGTGCATGCAGATGAGGCCGCCGTTCTCCCCCGTGCGCTCGAGCGCCCTGAAGATCGCGGCGTCGTCGACCATGAACACGCCCGGATACGCCATGAAGAGCTTGAACGACGACACGCCCTCCTTGACGAGCGCGTCCATCTCGCGGAGCACCTTGTCCGAGACGTCGCGCACGATCATGTGGAGGCCGTAGTCGATGACGGCCTTGCCCCGAGCCTTCCTCAGCCACTCGTCGCGCGCCTTCGCGAGCGTGCCGCCCATCGCCTGGACCGCGAAGTCCACGATCGAGGTCGTGCCGCCGAACGCCGCCGCGATCGTGCCCGTCTCGAAGTCGTCCGACGCGAACGTGCCGCCGAACGGCAGCTCCATGTGCGTGTGGACGTCGATGCCGCCGGGGATGACGTACATGCCCTTCGCGTCGATGCGCTTCGCGCCGCCCGCCTTCAGGTCACCGCCGATGGCCGCGACCTTCTCGTCCACGACGAGCACGTCCGCTCTCTGGGTGTCGGCCGCGGTGACGACGGTACCGCCGGTGATGAGCGTCTTCGACATCGCTCCCCTCCTGCGCGGCGCATCCTAGGTCGTCGGCCGCGCGGATGACCGCGCCGCGCGGCGACGCGCGACTAGCGCGCCGCGGCGCGCCAGGCGGACGCGCGCTGGAGGAGCTGGAGCTCGGTGCCGCCGAGCACGTACTTGCCCTGCGTGTCGACGGCGCCGCCCGTGAAGAAGATCCGCACGTCCACGTCGTAGCGGAGCGGGTCGACGTCGGGCGGATCCATCGCCACGTCGGTCACGTCGCGCCACGTGCGGATCTCGTCGAGGAACGGCAGCTCGCGCACCAGACGGATCCCGCTCGCATCGATGGCCACCTGCGTCCGCGCCGAGGGGAGCGTCGCGACGAGGCAGAAGAGGAACGCGGCCGCGAGCACCCCCGGGAACTGCACGACGCCGCCGAGCGCGCGCCGGACCGCGCGCACCGCCGGGTAGCGGTCCTTGTGCCAGCCGCGCAGCGTGCCGCGCGCCCAGATGAGCCCGGGCGCGCCCATGCCGAGACGCACCCCGAGCGACGCGAGGAGCCCGGCGCCGGCGACCGCGGCGACGAGCACGCGCGGATCGAACGGCGACACCGGTGACTCGATGAGGAACGCGCCCGGCGGGACCGAGCCGCTCGTGACGCCGAGCGCGAACACGTGCGGCAGGATCGCCGCGAGCGTGGCGCCGCAGAGGAGGAGGACGAGCCCCACGAGCGCGGGGATGAGCGGGTCGTCCTCGTCATGGAACCGGTCCACGAGGCCGTCGCCGGCGTTCTGGAGCTCGATGAACGCCGAGCCGCTGCGACTGAAGCGGCCCGCGAGCGCCTCCTCGATCACGCGCGCGAGCGGAGCCGCGACGGTCGGTTCCGCGATGCCGTCGACGACGGGCCGGAACCGCAGCTCGGGCGCGCTGCCCGACACGATCACCTGACCGTGCGACGCGCGGATCGACGAGATCTGCTCGCGCTGAAGCGTGACCGGCTTTCGGCCCGTGACGATGAGCGCGTCGGATGTGACCGTGAGCTCGCCGCCGCGGGCGGGGAACCCGACCTCGACCGGCAGCTTGAGGAGCGCGGGCCCGGACACCGGGACGGCGGGCGCGATCCGCTGCCGCGGTGGGACGGCGACGGGCGCGGACGCGACAGTGGCCGGTGCGGGCGCCGCCGTGACGACGGACGCGACGGGAGGCGGCGAGGCGGCGACCGTGACGACGGGTAGCGGCGGAGGCGGCGGCGCGACGGCGACGGACACCGCCGCCGCGACCGGCGCGGGCGCCACCGTTCGCGCCACCTCCACGACCGGCAGCGGCTCCGCCGCCGGCACTGGCACGGGTGGCGCTTCGGGGGAAGCGGGCGCGAGACCCAGCGCGACGAGGCGCGGGTCGATCTCGGTCACGTCGTGGAGAAGCATCGAGGCGGGTCGCAGGCGCGCCAACGCCCTGATGGTCCTGGTGCGTCGAGCGTCACAGGGGGATCATCAAGAACGCGGGTCGAGCCGATCTGACCTGGTCAACGCACGTGCGCCGCGACGCGCACGAGCATGTCGACGGTGGCGCCGCGCGACGTGAGCCGGTAGACCGTCCCGCCTTCGGTCCACATGAGCGTCGTCGCGCCGCCGTCCTGCGTCACTACGCCGGTCGTGCCGCGGACCGCCACGGACGTCGCGACCGCGAGGACCACGGGCTCGTTGAGGTAGCGGTCGGGGAAGCGGGTCAGCTCGATCGCCGGTGCGCCGACGAGCGGTCCCGGCGAGGATGACGCGGCCGCCGCCGCGAGGGCCACGGCGGCCGCCCCGAGGAGGGCACGCGGTGCCCGCGCGGGGACGTCGCCGTGCCCGACCTCGAGGATCACTAGAGCGCGAGGTTGACGGTCACGCTCTTGCGCTGCGTGAACCCGTCGAGCATCCCTTCGAGCGAGTACTCGCGGCCGATCCCGCTCTGCTTGTACCCGCCGTACGAGTGCCCCGGCGACTGGCCCGCGCCCTGGTTCACCTGCACCCAGCCCGCCTCGATGCGGTGTGCCGTGCGCAGCGCCTTCCCGATGTCGTGCGTCCACACGAACGCGGCGAGCCCGTAGTGCGTGTCGTTCGCCCAGCGCACGACCTCGTCCTCGTCGGTCCACGGGATCGCGGCGAGCACCGGCCCGAACACCTCTTCGCGCGCGACGCGCCAGTCGTTCTTCACGTTCGCGATGACCGTAGGCCCGACGAAGTAGCCCTCCGCCATCGGGCCCTCGCGCGGCGGCAGACCACCGATCGCGAGCCGGGCGCCCTCCTGCTTCGCGCCCTCGTCGATGAACCCGGTCACCTTCTTCCACTGGCGCTCGTTGATGAGCGAGCCCATGTCGGTCGAGTCGTCGAGCGGATCGCCCACGCGGAGCGTCGCGAGCTTCGCCGTGAGGTCCGCGAGGAACGCGTCGAAGACCTTCGCGTGCAGGTAGAGACGCGAGCCGGCCGTGCACGACTGCCCCTGCCGCGTGAAGCGCATCGCGGCGATCACGCCGTCGACGACCTCAGGCTGGTGCGCGTCCGCGAAGACGATCTGCGGGCTCTTGCCGCCCAGCTCGAGCGAGACCGGCACGATCCGCTCGGCCGCGGCGCGCATGACCGACTTCCCCGTCTCGGTGTTGCCGGTGAACGACAGCTTCCGGACGAGCGGGTGCTGCGCGAGCGCGGCGCCGGTCTCGTCGCCGGGGCCGGTCACGACGTTGAGCACGCCGGGCGGGAGGAACTGCTGGCAGACCCTCGCGAGCTCGAGGACGGCGAGCGGCGCGTCCGCCGACGGCTTGAGCACCATCGTGTTCCCCGCCATGAGCGCGGGGCCGATCTTCACCGCAGAGAGGACGAGCGGCACGTTCCACGGGACGATCGCGCCGACGACGCCGTACGGCTCGCGGCGCGTGTACGACAGCACGCTCTCGCCGAGCGGCACGGTCTCGCCCTTCGTCTCGCTCGCGACGCCGGCGAAGTAGCGGAAGACCTCGACGACGCTCTTCACCTCGGGGCGGGAGATGTTGCGGATCGCGTTGCCCGTCTCGGTCGAGACGAGCCGCGCGATCTCCTCCGCGCGGGCCTCGAGCGCGTCCGCGGCCTTCGAAAGCGCGGCGGCGCGGTCCCTCCAGTGCGTCGCGCTCCACTTCGGGAACGCGGCCGCCGCGGCGCGTACCGCGCGGTCGACGTCGGCCGCGGCCGCGACGGGCGCCTCCGCGACGACGCGGCCGCGATGCGCGGGGTCGGTCACCTTGAACGTGCGGCCGTCGGCGGCGTCGACCCACTCGCCGCCGATCAGCATCTTCGCCCGCGTGGACGACGCCGTAGCGGGCCGGTCGATCACGGTGCTCATCGCGGTACCTCCCTAGGGCCTGACGAGGTCCTCGTACATGTCGGGACGGCGGTCCCGGTAGAACTGCCAGGTGTTGCGGACCTCGCGGATGAGGTCGAGGTCGAGCTCCGCACAGAGGAGTTGCTCGTCCTTGTCCGAGGCCTCGGCGACGATCTTCCCGCGCGGATCGGCGAAGTAGGACGTGCCGTAGTAGTCGTTCGGCCCGAACTCGGCCTCCTTGCCGACGCGGTTGATCGTGCCGACCCAGTAGCCGTTCGCGATCGCGTGCGCGGTCTGCTCGATCTTCCAGAGGTGCATCGAGAGCCCGCGTGAGGTCGCGGACGGGATGAAGACGATCTCCGCGCCGTTGAGCCCGAGCATGCGCGCGCCCTCGGGGAAGTGGCGGTCGTAGCAGATGTACACGCCGACCTTCCCGACCGCGGTGTCGAAGACCGGGTAGCCCAGGTTCCCGGGGCGGAAGTAGAACTTCTCCCAGAAGCCGCTCACGTGCGGGATGTGCGTCTTCCGGTACTTGCCGAGGTACTTCCCGTCGGCGTCGATGACGGCGGCGGTGTTGTAGTAGATGCCCGTCTGGTCCTCCTCGTACATCGGGACGACGAGCACGATGCGGTGCTTCCTCGCGAGCTCCCGCATGAGCGTGGTCGTGGGGCCGTCCGGGATGCGCTCCGTGTACGAGTAGTGCTTCGTGTCCTGCACCTGGCAGAAGTACGGGCCGTAGAAGAGCTCCTGCAGGCACATCACCTGCGCGCCGTCCTTCGCGGCCTGCTCGATGTACTTCACGTGCTTCTCGACCATCGAGCGCTTGTCACCGGTCCAGGCGACCTGCGCGAGCGCCGCCTTCACCTTCGTCATCCCGGGCACCTCCCTCGTGCCCGCACGCTAGCACCGCGCTGCTACGCTCCGCCGCCTGGAATTCGGCTTCACGCTCAAGCCCGACTGGCCGCTCGACCGCCTCGTCGCGCTCACGCGCTTCGCCGAGAAGCACGGGTTCACGTACGGCTGGATCTTCGACAGCCACGTCCTGTGGAAGGAGCCGTACCCCCTCCTCACGCTCATGGCGCAGAGCACCGAGCGCATGCGCCTCGGCACGTGCGTCACGAATCCCGCGACGCGCGACCCGACGGTGACCGCGAGCTCGCTCGCGGTGCTCCAGATCCTCTCCAAAGGACGCATGGACCTCGGCATCGGGCGCGGCGACTCGGCGCGCCGCGTGATCGGCCAGCGTCCGACGACGCTCGAGGACCTCGAGGCCGCGACCACGCTCATCCGCGACCTGTGCGAGGGCCGCCGCACCGAACGCGACGGCGTGCCGCTCCAGCTCACCTGGGCGGAGCCGTACCGCCTGCCCGTGTGGATCGCGGGGTACGGCCCGAGGGCGCTCGCGCTCACCGGGCGCATCGCCGACGGCGCCGTCATCCAGATCGCCGACCCGAGCCTCGTCCGCTGGTGCGTCGGGCTCCTCCGCGACGGAGCGGTCGCCGCGGGCCGCGACCCGAAGGCGGTGCGGGTCATGTGCGCGGCGCCGGCCCACATCGGCAAGCCCGAGGCCGTGCGCGAGCGGGTCCGCTGGTTCCCCGCGCTCGTCAGCAACCACGTCGTCGACCTCGTCGCGCGGTACGGCGAGAAGGGCCTGCCGGAGGACCTGACGGCCTACGTGCGCGGCCGGCCCGGCTACGACTACCGCCACCACGCGGAGTCGGGCTCGTCGAACGCCGCGTTCGTGGACGACGAGTCCGTCGACCGCTTCGGGGTCGTGGGAGAGGTGGACGCGCACGTCGCGAAGCTCCGCGAGCTCGCGAGGGCCGGGGTGAGCCAGTTCAACCTCTACCTGATGAGCGGCGACGAGGACCGGATCCTCGAGGTCTACGGACGCGAGGTCATCCCCGCGCTGAAGGAGGTCGCCGCCGCCACGACGTAGGCGGCTTCGCTTACCCTCGGCCGCATACCCATCCACTTCGGGATCCAGCTCCACCCGCAGCACTGCACCTGGGACGAGCTCCGCGACTTCGGCCTCGTCGTCGACTCGCTCGGCTACGACTCCCTCATGACCTGGGACCACTTCGTCCCGCTGTACGGCGACGTCGGCGGCCCGAACCTCGAAGGCTGGCAGGTCCTCGCGGCGTGGGGCGCGGTGACGAAGCGGGTGAGGATCGGGATGCTCGTCACGGGGAACACGTACCGCCACCCCGCCGTGCTGGTGAACATGGCGGCGACGCTCGACAACATCAGCGGCGGCCGCGCGATCCTCGGGCTCGGCGCGGCCTGGCACGAGGGCGAGCACCGCATGTACGGGATCCCGTTCGACACGGCACCGATCCGCCTCGCGAAGCTCCGCGAAGCGGCGCGCGTCGCGCGGTCGCTGCTCCGCCGCGAGCGGACCTCGTTCGCGGGCAAGCACTACGAGCTCAGCGACGCGCGCCTCGGCGTGCGGCCCGTGCAGAAGGCGCTCCCGATCCTCATCGGCGGTGGCGGCGAGCAGGTGACGCTGCGGATCACCGCGCGCTACGCGGACATGTGGCACGGGTTCGGGACGCCCGAGGTGATCGCGCGGAAGATCGGCGCGCTGAAGCGGCACTGCGCCGACGTCGGGCGCGACCCGGGCGAGATCCTCCCGACGACGGGCGGCACGATCCTCATCCGCGAGAGCGAGGGCGACCTGCGCGAGCGCCTGCGGCAGCTCCAGGGCCGCCACCGCCATCCCGCCGGGAACGCGCCCGCCTCGCCGCTTCCCGGCGTCCCGAACGTCGACGCGTGGGTCGAGCGGCTTCGGCAGCAGTGGGAGGCCGGCGCCCGCGGCTTCATCTTCGGCATGGGCGCGCCCTTCGACCGCGAGAGCGCCGAGCGCCTGATGCGCGAGGTGAAGCCCCGCCTCGAGGCGCTCGTCAAGGCGTAGCGCGAGGGCTAGTCTCCCGCCGGGACACAGGGAGGCTCACCGGCCATGGACACGAACGCGCTCGCCGAGCACCTCTCGATCACGCCGCTCTTCGCCGCCCTGCCTCCGCACGAGCGCGTCGCGCTCGCCGGACGCATGCGGCCGCGGCGCTTCGCTCGCGACGAGGTCATCTTCCACCGCGACGACCCCGCGGCGCACCTCTTCGTGATCGTCGCCGGCACGGTGAAGATCTCGCTCCCCGATGAGAACGGTCGCGAGGTCGTCGTCGGCATCCAGCGCGGCGGCGACATCTTCGGCGACCTCGCGCTGTTCGACGACGCGCCGCGGTCGGCGACCGTCACGGCCATCACCGAGACCGAGGTGCTGACGCTCGGCCGGCAGGACTTCCTCGCCGCGCTCGAGCGCTACCCGGCCGCGATGCGCGAGATGCTCGCCCACCTCGCGCGCACGGTTCGCCGGTCCAGCGGCCGCGTCGAGGACCTCGTCTTCCTCGACCTGGGCGGCCGCGTCGCGAAGTGCCTCCTCGACATCTCGGAGCTCTCGGGCGGGAAGCGCCAGCTCGACATGACGCAGGAGGACCTCGCCGCGTTCGTCGGCGCGACGCGCGTGTCCGTGAACCGGGCGCTCGCCGACCTCGAAAAACGGAACGCGATCCGCATCGGCCGCCGCCACATCGAGATCCTCGACCCGGCGGCCCTCCAGAAGGACATCCGCTACTAAAGGAAGAAGCGCGGCCCCCGGGGGTGGGGGCCGCGCTTCCGGGACAGAGAGGATGCCGCGTCTAGGGCTGGATCTCGGGTCCGTCGCTCGAGTGCTCGGGCGAGCCGCCACCGCTGCCGCCCTCGAGCATCTCGCGCTGGATGTCCGCCGAGTCCGTCGCCATGTTGCGCGAGAGGGAACCGCCCTCGGGGACGTAGTCGCGGCCGGCCTCGTCCGCCGTGAGGAACGCGTCGCCCTCGCGGGCAGCCACGTCGCTCGAGCGGAGCGCGCTGGAGTCGCGACCGGCCTCGTCGGCCGTGATGTACGCCGTGCCGCCCGCGGCGTCGCTGTCGCCGGCGGAAGCCGCGGCCCTGCGGCCGAACTCGTCCGCCGTGATCTGCGCCGAGGTCGCGTTCGAGTCGCTGCCCGCGACCGCCGTCGCGTCGCCGCGGCCCTGCTCGTCGGCCGAGATCGAGAAGCTGCCGCCGGAGCCGTCCTGGGCCTCGGCGCTCGAGGTCGCGAAGAGCGGACGCCCGCCCGCGATGCCGGTCGCGTCGCGGCCGGCCTCGTCCGCCGTCACGTACGCCGTGCCGGCGCTCGAGTCGCTGCCGTCCGCGGCGTCGGCCGTGTTGAAGCGCGCGTCGATGTCCGCGAGACGCGCCTGCGAGTCGCTGCCGCCCGCGGCGTCCATCGCGGAGCGCGCCGCTTCCGGCGAGCCCTCGACGTCGGCCGCGCGCCAGTTCTCGGTGCCGCTCGGGGTGCCGCTGATCTTCGCGTCGATGTCCGCGAGGCGCGCCTGGGAGTCGCTGCCCGCCGCGGCGTCCATCGCGGAGCGCGCCGCTTCCGGCGAGCCCTCGACGTCGGCCGCGCGCCAGTTCTCGGTGCCGCTCGGGATGCCGCTGATCTTCGCGTCGATGTCCGCGAGGCGCGCCTGGGAGTCGCTCGTCGCGTCCGAGGCCGAGGCCGCGCGCGCGCCGGACTGGTCGCCCCAGATCCCTGCCTCCGCGTTGTCGGATCCGCCCCCGTCGGTCGCCGAGGCGAGACGCGTGTCGGCGCTCGGGGCCCGCGAGACCTGGCTCGCCTCGCCGAGCGCGAACGCCTTGCTCATGCGCTGGTCGACGCCGAGCGAGGAGAGCTTGGACGCGTCGCCGGCGCGGAGCGCCGCGCGCTCGTCCGCCGTGAGGTCGAAGCCCTTGAGCGCGCCCGTCGGGTCGCTCTGGAGCTGACGCCGGAAGGCGGCGTCACTGATCGCGCGCTGCACGACCTGCCCTAGTGCCTGCTTGCTCATATCTCCCTGAACCGTTCCTTTCGCCCTACCGGGCTGTTGGGGGGAAGCGTCCTCCCGGACGCGCGCGGCAACGTTCGGCCGGCGAACGCCTGGACTGTGATCCTTCGAACGTTTCCCTCCCCTGCCCTTGCGAAGCGCGAACTGTACGCCGCCGGCGACGAAAAAGGGAGCGGTCCGCGTCTTCCGCTCGACCGCTCCCTCGGGCCCGTTCCTAGAGCTCGAGTGACTGCTCGCACACCGGCACGTCGACGATCACGAGGTCGTCGGCCAGGGACTCCGTGCCCGCGTCGCGGCCGGCCTCGTCCGCCGTCAGGTACGCGTCGCCCTCGCGGGACCCGGCCTCCGCCGCCGAGACGCGCGTGATCGCGTGCTCCGGCCACTGGGCCGCCGCAGAGGCATCGAGCTCCGCCGCCCCCTGCGCCTCGTTCAGCCGAGCCAGCGCGTGCTCCGGCCACGCCTCCGCCGCCGACACGGCGGTGGGGTCCCCGGCGGGGATGGCCGCCCCGAGCCGGACGTCGTCGAGCGCCTTGCCCGTCGCCACGCTCCCGCTCACGTCCATCTTGTCGCTCATCGCCCTACCTCCATGCTCGTCTTAGGGCGGACCCTGCGCGCGTCCGCGGCGGCGGTCGATGGGATCGGGCACGCCCGAGCGTCATCGCGCCGACCTCCGAGGGAAGCCGGCGTTACAGAGACGGCCTACTCGAGCTCAGGAAGCTCCACGGGCTCGCCCCTCGGCTTGCAGACGCCACAGTGGATCGCGTCCTCGACGACGAGCGCCCGCAGGACCTTGTGCCGGTCTCCCCGGAAGACGTCCAGGAGGAACGGGTGCGTCCGGGCGTGCTCGCGGCAGGCGCCGCGGCCGCAGAAGCGGCACGCGCCGACCGCCGTCTTCTCGCAGATGAAACAGTCCATCTACCTACGACCCCCTCGCCACCGTGGCACCGATGCCGGCGCCGACATAGTGCGCGGTGCGCCGGCGGAACGTGCCGGCGGTCTCGCCCGACTGCTTCACGAGCTCGGCGAAGTCGCGACGGCCGAGGGCGCCGAGGGTCATGTCGCTCGTGGCGGTCACGGTCGCCGTCCGCGGGCCGCCGAAGAGGAGCGCGAGCTCGCCGAAGCCGTCGCCCGGTCCGAGGTCGCGCACGTGCGTGCCGTCGGGGAGCGTCACGCGCGCCGTCCCCGTATGGATGACGAAGTACCTGTCGCCGGGCTCGCCGGCGCGCACGACCTCCTCGCCCGCGCTCGCTCGGACGGTGCGCATGCGCGGGAGGATCCGCTCGAGCTGCTGCCGCGAGAGCCCGCTGAAGAAGGGCAGGCGCACGAGCCGGTCGCGCTCCTCGCGCGACGCGCGGATCCGCGCGGCGATCTCGTAGCGCTCCGCGACCCAGCGCTCGAAGTGGCCGCGGTCGAGCGACCACAGCACCGTCGGCTCCGTCGCGCGCACGGTCGCGCTCCGCGTCGCGCGGTCGAGGAGCGCGAGCTCGCCGAAGCCTTCGCCCGGGATGATCACGTTGAGCACCTGCCCCTCCGGCGAGACCGCCTCGACGCGTCCCGAGCGGACGATGTAGAAGCGGTCGCCGACGTCGCCCGCGCTGAAGACCGCCTCGCCGGCCTCCACGTCGTGCACCTCGAGGTGCGACGCGATGGCGGCGAGCGCGGTGCGCGGGAGGCCGTTGAGGAAGCGGATGCGGCCGAGCGTCGTGATCCGCTCCTCCATCTCGAGCTGCTTCGCCTTCCGGCGGCGCGACGTGAACGACCTCGTCGCGACGCGGCCGAGCCCGAGCACGCGGCCCGCGAGCGCCACGAGCAGCGGACCGACGAAGACGAGGACGATGAGGGCGAGGCCGAGGAGTCCCACGGGCCCGATCGCGACGAGCTCGCTGGTCGCGGCCTGCACTCGCGTCTGCCACAGCCAGAGCGCGATGAAGAGCATGAGGAAGGAGATGAGGATCGCCGAGCCGCCGAACGCCGCGAGGCCGACCTCCCCGCGCGTCCACTTCTCGCGGCGGCGGATCTTGCGGATCGCGCGCCCGCGGACGAAGCCGACCGCCCGCTGGCGCAGCAGCGGGATGTCGAGCGCGTCGACGAGGATGTTGTAGCCGTCGAGGTCGAGGATCGGCAGCAGGTTCAGGAAGAACTGGAAGACGAACAGGCTCGCCGCCTTGAACGCGAGGGAGGCCGCGAGCGAGTCGCCGGCGGTGGCGGTCACGACCGCGCAGACCGCCGCCGTGAGCAGCCCCCCGACGGGACCGGCGAGCGACACGACCACGCGCTCGCGGCGCGACGCGAGCGTCATGTCCGTCGCGTCCACGTAGAAGCACGGGAAGAGGTAGTAGATCGCGAAGCCGAGCCGACGCACGCGCCGGCCGTAGTGGCGGATCGCGAGCGCGTGCCCCGCCTCGTGCACGGAGATCGAGATCACCTGGAGCACGACGAGGATGAGGATCCCGAGCGTGTACGAGCCGTCCTGGCTCACGAGGTCGTGCCGCGGCGCGCGGACCTCCTGCGCCCAGAGCCACAGGCCGTACGCGCTGAAGGCGACCGCGACGAGGGCGCCGAGCCGCGTGAAGAAGAGCCGGCCGCCGAGGCGGTACACGACGTCGACCACGGCCTCGGCGTTCTCCCACCGCGCGACGTCCCAGAGGATCAGCCGGCGCATGAGCAGAGAGAGCCGGTCGAGGAGCGGACGGCGGCGCGCGCGGAGCTTCTCGTAGACGAGCGGCGGCTCCTCGCCGAAGAAGCCGTTCATGCGCAGGGCGCTCGTCAGCCGCGCGAGGCGGTCGAGCGCGAACGAGCCGGTCCGCTCGAGGTGCTCGACGAGGATCTCCTGCATCGTGCGCTTCCCGTCCATCAGCTCGAGGAGCGCCGCGTCCGCGGCCTCGAGGCGGAGGTACGTGCCCGCGCCCTTGTCGCCGTGGGGGTTCTTGATGACGACGTAGGGCTCGCCCGCACGCGTGCGCAGGTCGGAGCGCACGAGATCGGGGACGAGGCGCGGGACGAACGAGGCGTAGTCGAGCCGCTGCCGCAGCGTCTCCCAGATCCCCTCCGGCTCGGCCATGGCGCCGAAGGGTAAGGACGGGCGCGTCGCCGCCGCAACGTCGGGGGCGTTGTGCGCCCGACGCTTCCGTTACGAAGCGTGCGCGCGGATACTCGCCGCCTGAGGTAGAGGAGGGCGGCCTTGCGCCGGGAGCTCGCGCCTGTCGTCGAGCGCCTGTTCGCGCGGTGGTGGTACGTGCCACTGCTCACCGCGCTCGTCATCGCGCTGCCGATCGCCGTACTGGACGAGGTGGCGGCTGCCGACGCGAAGGAGCGTCTCGAGGCGTCGCTGCGGGAGCGAGCGGAGCAGTCGGCACGCCGCGGCGCGGGTGTCGCGAACGCCTGGCTCCGCGAGATCGGAAACATCGCGCTCGTTACCGCGAACGATCCCGTGGTCCGGGCGGCGGTGACCGCGCGCGACACGGCGACTCTCGAGCGCGCGTTCGAGACAACACTGCGCGCGCTCCGTCCGGTCGGCGGGGCGCGACTGGACGCTGGCGGCTCGAGCATGTGGTTCGTGGACGCCGACGGTCGGCCGGTCGGCGTCGGCGCAGGCGTTGGATCTGGCCCTGGGGGACAGGGTGCAGGAGGTACGGGCGCAGGCCGGATCCCGGGGCCCGCCGTGACGGACCTGCCCACATTCCTCCGCGCGAAACGCCTGGCGACGGCAGGCGGGCCATCGTCTGGCAGGCCTGAGTACGGGTACGTAGAACGATCGGTCGGCCCGAGCGCCGGACCCGCGATCCAGATGGTCGCGCCGATCCCGGGTGGGCTCACGCCGTTCGCCGGCGCGTTCGTCGTCGAAGTGACCAACGCACCGCTCGCCGAGCTGCTTCGCCCCCACGCATCCGCGCCCGACGACCTGTACCTAACGGACGGCGCTGGGATCCTCGCCGCGAGAGCGCTCGAGCCACCGATCAGCGGCGCGGATCTGACGGCCGATCCAGCGCTCACCGCTGCCGGCGCCGTCGAGCGCGACGACCCGATCGCACGCTCGCCTCGCATCGCCGCCGCCGCACCGGTCGGCGATACGGGATGGCGCGTGATCGCCGCGATCGATCCCGCGGCGGAACGAGCGGAGCTCCAACGCACCCTCGCCGTCGATCGCGCACTGCGCGTCGCGCTGCTCGCCGCGCTGCTCGCCGGCAGCGTCGCGCTGGGTAGGCTCGGCGAGCGGACCGTGCGTCGCCGGCGTGAGCTGGCCGAAGCGCTCGATCGGCAGACCGCGACCGCGGAGATCCTCCGCGTCATGTCCACGTCGCCGACGGAGCTCCAGCCGGTCCTCGACGCGATCGCCCAGAGCGCGCAGCGGTTCTGCGCCGCGGAGGACGTGGTCGTGCTGCTGCGCGAGGGCGATCAGCTCGTGTCCCGAGCGCACGCGGGGACCATCGTCACAAGCCTCGACAGCGCCCGCCCCACTGTCGTCACGATCGAGCCCGGAGCCATCGCCGGACGCGCCATCCTCGAGTCGCAGGTCCTTCAGGTGGAGGACCCGCTCGCCGACGACTCGTACCCGCGCTCCCGCGAGCTCGCGGAGCGGTACGGCCACCGCACCACGCTCGCGGCCCCCTTGCTGCGCCAAGGTGTCGCGGTCGGCGCGATCGTCATGCGGCGGGCCGAGGTGCGCCACTTCACCGAGCGGCAGATCGACCTGGCCCGGACGTTCGCCGACCAGGCGGTGATCGCGATCGAGAACGTGCGTCTGTTCAACGAGACCAAGGCCGCCCTCGAGCGGCAGACTGCCACGGCGGAGATCCACAGTGCGATCGCCGCGGCCCGGGGCGATGTCGCGCCCGTCCTCACCGTGATCCTCGAAGCGGCGATGCGGCTGTGCGGCGCGGAGCAGGCGGCGTTCTACCGCAGGGCCGGTCAAGAGATCCTGAGCGAGGCGCGCGCCGGCAACTGGCCGCCGCCGCCGGAAGGGGTCCCGCTCGGCTGGAGGTTCGGCCTGGACTTCGGCACGCTGCCCGGGCGGGCGATCCTCGACGGCCGATCGCACCAGACCCCGGACTTCGCCACGGACGCGTCGCTCATGGAAGGGGCGCAGCCCGAGCACGAGACGTGGAGCCGCAGTCGGCTCTCGGTGCCTGTCTTCCAGGACGGCCAGCCGATCGGCGCCATCCGCCTCGGCCGAGCTCGCCCCGGCGGGTTCAGGGAGAGCGAGGTGGGGCTCGTCGAGCAGCTCGCGGCCCAGGCCGCGATCGCGATCGAGAACGTCCGGCTCTTCAACGAGACGAAGGAGGCGCTCGAGCGGCAGACCGCGACCGCCGAGATCCTCCGCGTCATGTCCACGTCGCCGACGGAGCTCCAGCCGGTCCTCGACGCGATCGCGGAGAGCGCGCAGCGGTTCTGCGCCGCGGAGGACGTGATCGTGCTGCTGCGCGAGGGTGATCGGCTCGTGTCCCGAGCGCACGCGGGGACCATCGTCTCCGGCCACGACAGCGCCCGCCCGACGGTCGTCGCGATCGAGCCCGGAGCGATCGCCGGGCGGGCGATCCTCGAGTCACGCGTGCTCCAGGTCGAGGATCCGCTCGCGGACGACACGTACCCGCGCACCCAGGAGCTCGCGACGAAGTTCGGGCATCGCACGACGCTCGCCGCGCCGCTGCTCCGCCAGGGCACGGCCGTCGGTGCGATCGTCATGCGGCGGGCCGAGGTGCGCCCCTTCACCGAGCGGCAGATCGACCTCGCCCGGACGTTCGCCGACCAGGCGGTGATCGCGATCGAGAACGTACGGCTGTTCAACGAGACGAAGGAGTCGCTTGAGCAGCAGACCGCGATCAGCGAGATCCTCCAGGTCATCTCGAGCTCCCCCGGCGACATCCAGCCCGTGCTCGACGCGATCGCGCGGAGCGCGGCCCGCTACTGCGCGGCAGAGGACTGTGGCGTCGGGCTCATCCGGGCCGACGGCCTCTTCGAGCAGGTCGCCCGGCACGGCCCGATCGCGCGGTCGCTCCCGCCGTGGAAGATCGACCGCGGCTCCGTCCGTGGCCGGGCGATCGTCGACCGGGAGGTCATCCACGTGCACGACATGGCCGCCGAGAGCGAGGAGGAGTGGCCGACCGGCGTGCGCGGCGCGCGAGAGCTCGGCCTGCGGACGGTCCTCGCCGCGCCGCTCCTCCGGGAAGGCGTTCCGCTCGGCGCGATCACGCTCCGCCGGACGGAGGTACGCCCGTTCACCGAGAAGCAGATCGGGCTGCTCCGCACGTTCGCGGACCAGGCCGCGATCGCGATCGAGAACGTGCGGCTCTTCAACGAGACGAGAGAGGCGCTCGAGCGACAGACCGCGACCGGTGAGGTCCTCCGCGCCATCGCGGGCTCGCCCACGAGCGACCAGCCCGTGCTCGACGCGATCGCCCGGAACGCGGTGCGCTTCTGTGGCGCCGAGGACGCGGCGGTCCTCCTCGTCGAAGGCCGGCACTTCCGCGCCGTCGCACACGAGGGGCCCGTCTACGCGGAGCGCGAGGCGGTCTGGCCCGTGGACCGCACGTCGATGACGGGACGCGCCATCGTCGACGGAGCGCTCGTCCACGTCCCCGACATCCAGGAACCGTCAGCCGCGGCCGACTATCCGATCACCCTCGAGTTCGCGAGGCGAACGGGTCATCGCGCCGCCGCCGCGATGCCGCTCATGCGTGAGGGGAAGGCGATCGGCGCGATCCTGCTCCGGCGCTCCGTACCAGGTCCCTTCGCCGACCGGCAGCTCGACCTCCTGCGGACGTTCGCCGATCAAGCGGTCATCGCGATCGAGAACGTGCGCCTCTTCAACGAGACGAGGGACGCGCTGGAGCAGCAGACCGCCGTCAGCGAGGTGCTCGCCGCCATCGGACGCTCCGCCTTCGATCTCCCGACGCTCCTCAACACGGTGATCGAGCGCGCGGCGCGGCTGTGCCGCGCCGCGCATGGCGTGATCTACCGCGTGGACGACGACGGCTTCCTGCGCATCGCCGCGGGGTACGAGATCCCGGAGGAGCTGCGCCGGCTGAACGAGGAGCATCCGATCGCCCCGAACGACCGCGGCAGCCTGACCGGACGCGTCACGGCCGAGGGTCGCGCGGTCCGCATCGACGACGCGAGCGCCGATCCCGATTACGCGCTGCGCGAGCACCAGCGCGTCGGCAACCTGCGGTCGATGCTCGGCGTGCCGCTGCTGAGAGATGGCCGCGTCGTCGGCGTGCTGTCGCTCTGGCGAACGCACGTGCAGCCGTTCACGGACGCCGACGTCGCCATCGTGACGACCTTCGCCGACCAGGCCGCGATCGCGATGGAGAACGTGCGCCTGTTCAATGAGACGAGAGAGGCGCTGGAGCAGCAGACGGCGGTCGCCGATGTGCTCGCATCGATCAGCCGCTCGGCATTCGACCTCGACACGGTCCTCAAGACGATCGTCGAGCGTGCGGTAGCGCTCAGCGGCGCGGACTCGGCGCAGCTCGGACGGGTCGACGGGGATGAGATCCGCTGGCTCGCCGGCAACGGCCCGCTCTTCGCCCCCGCGTTGCCCGACGGGAGCCCGCGCCCCGGCTACGCGCGCCTCGGCGGCACCACGCTGGCCGCGCTCAGCATCCGCACAGGGCGACGGCAGTACGTGGCGGATGTGCGCACGCGGCCGGAGCTGCCCCAGGACGGTCCGCTGACACGGCTCGCAGTGCCACTCATGCGCGAGGGCCGCGCGATCGGCACGCTCATGGTCTTCCACACCGACGTGCGTCCGTTCACGGAGCGGGAGATGCGCCTGGTCGAGACGTTCGCGGATCAGGCCGCCATCGCGATGGAGAACGTACGCCTCTTCAACGAGACGAAGGACGCCCTCGCGCGGCAGACCGCGACCGCCGAGGTCCTGAACCAGATCACGAGCTCGGGCCTAGACCTCGCGGGCGTGCTCAACACGGTCGTGGCGCACGCGACGCGCCTGGCCGGCGCGGAGAACGGCTTCATCTACCGCGCCGAGGGGCCGGTCCTGCGGATGGTCGCCGCCATCGGCACGAAGGCCGAGGTGATGCACGAGTGGCAGCGAGCGCATCCGATCGCGGCGGACGACGCGGGGTCGTCCACCGGCCGCGCGTTCATCGGGCGTCGCACGGTCCACATCCACGACGTCCTCACCGACGAGACCTACACGTACCTGGACGCGCAGAAGCTGGGGGGCTTCCGGACGCTCCTCTCCGTGCCGTTGCTGCACGAGGGCAAGGCGCTCGGCGTCATCGCGATGTGGCGGACGGAGCCGCGGCCGTTCAGCCGTGAGCAGATCGGGCTCGTCGAGACCTTCGCGGACCAGGCGGTCATCGCAATCGAGAACGCGCGCCTCTTCAGCGAGACGCAGGAGAAGTCGCGCCAGCTCGAGCTCGCGAACCAGCACAAGAGCGAGTTCCTCGCGAACATGAGCCATGAGCTGCGCACGCCGCTCAACGCGATCATCGGCTTCAGCGAGGTCCTCGCGCAGGGCATGTTCGGCGAGCCCAACGCGCGGCAGAAGGAGTACCTCGAGGACATCCTCTCGTCGGGTCGGCACCTCCTCTCGCTCATCAACGACATCCTTGACCTCTCGAAGGTCGAGGCCGGCCGCATGGAGCTCGAAGTCGGCGAGTTCTCGCTCAAGGAGGCGCTCGAGAACGGCGTCACGATGGTGCGCGAGCGCGCCGCGCGGCACGGCATCAAGGTCGACCTCAGGGTCAGAGGGAAGGTCGACCGCGTGCGCGCGGACGAGCGGAAGGTAAAACAGATCGTCTACAACCTCCTCTCGAACGCCGTGAAATTCACGCCGGACGGCGGCCACGTAGCGGTCGAGGCACATCGCGACGACGGCGAGGTCCGCGTCGCCGTGCACGACACGGGCATCGGGATCCCGGAGGCCGAGCGCGAGAAGATCTTCGAGGAGTTCCACCAGGCCGCGACGAGCGAGGGCCGTGCGCGCGAGGGCACCGGCCTCGGGCTCACGCTCTCGAAGAAGTTCGTCGAGCTCCACGGCGGGCGTATCTGGGTCGACAGCGAGGTCGGCAAGGGCAGTACCTTCACGTTCGCGCTGCCGCTCTTGAAGGGGGACGCGAAGAGGTAGATGGCGAACGAGCTGATCCTCATCGTCGAGGACAACGAGAAGAACATGAAGCTCGCGCGCGACGTGCTCCGGTTCGCGGGCTTCCGCACCGTCGAGGCGACGGACGGCGAGACCGGGATCCGCATGGCGAGCGAGCACCAGCCCGACCTCGTGCTCATGGACATCCAGATGCCGGGGATCGACGGGATCACCGCGTTCGAGCGGATCCGCAAGGACGCCGCGACGTCGAAGATCCCCGTCGTCGCGCTCACCGCCTCCGTCATGGCGAACGACCGCGAGCGCTTCGACAAGGCGGGCTTCGACGGCTTCATCGCGAAGCCGATCGACATCAAGGTGTTCCCCGACCAGGTGCGAGGCTACCTGCGGGCGTGACCGAGCCCGCGAAGATCCTCGCCGTCGACGACGTGCCGCAGAACCTGCGGCTCCTCGAGGCCGTCCTCGCGCCGCAGGGCTACACGGTCGTCACGGCGGCGACGGGCGAGGACGCGCTCCTCAAGGTGCTGACCGAGAAGCCGGACCTCGTCCTCCTCGACATCATGCTGCCCGGCATCGACGGCTATGAGGTCTGCCGCCGCGTCCGCGCGGACCCCGCGACGCAGTTCCTGCCGATCGTCATGGTCACGGCGAGCGACCTGCCGGAGAAGAAGAAGGCGGTCGAGGCCGGCGCGGACGACTTCCTCCCGAAGCCGTGGGACCAGACCGAGCTCCTCACTCGCGTGCGCTCGCTCCTGCGCGTGAAGCGGTACCACGACACGGTCGAGCGCCAGCGCGGCGAGCTCGAGCACTGGAACCAGACGCTCGAGGCACGCGTGCGCGACCAGGTCGACGAGCTCGCGCGCCTCGGCCGGCTCCGCCACTTCCTGTCGCCGCAGATCGCGGAGATGGTGACGTCGCAGGGCGCGGAGTCGGCGCTCGAGCCGCACCGGCGCGAGATCACGGTCGCGTTCTGCGACCTGCGCGGGTACACCGCCTTCACCGACACCTCCGAGCCCGAGGAGGCGCTCGCCGTCCTCCGCACGTACCACGCGGCGATGGGCGAGCTCGTGTTCCGGCACGAGGGCACGCTCGAGCATTTCGCCGGCGACGGGTTCATGACGTTCTTCAACGACCCGATCACGCAGGAGGACGCGCCGCTCCGGGCCGTTCGGATGGCCGTCGCGATGCGCGAGCGCTTCGGCGAGATCTCGCGGCCGTGGAAGAAGAAGGGCTACACGCTCGGCTTCGGCGTCGGGATCTCGCTCGGGTACGCGACGCTCGGGCGGATCGGCTTCGAGGGCCGCTTCGACTACGGAGCGGTCGGCGCGGTCACGAACCTCGGCGCGCGGCTCGCGGGGCAGGCGAAGGACGGCCAGATCGTGATCAGCCAGCGCGTGCACGCCGCGGTCGAGGATCAGGTCGAGTGTGAGCGCCTGCCGGATCTCGAGCTCAAGGGCCTCACGCGTCCGATCCCGGCATTCAACGTGATCGCGCTGAAGGAGCGGGCACCCGCCTAGCGCGGCATGAGGCGCACGAGCGGGATCTCGCGCCGCGTCCACTTGCGGTAGTCCGCGTACTGCGGGTACGCGGCGTCCGCGGCCTTCCAGACGCGTTCGCGGTCCGCGTGCGCGACGGCCTCGGGCCGCACCGCCGTGCGCCGCCCGTCGACGACCATCGCGGCGTCGTCCGGCCGCGCCATGAGGTTGCGGTACCAGGCCGGATCGTCGTCGCGGCCCCAGTTCGACGCGACGACGATCACGTCGGCGCCGTCGCGCACGAAGTACACCGGCGTGCGGCGCGCCTCGCCGCTCTTCCTGCCGCGTGTCTCGAGCAGGAGCACGCGTGTCCGTCCGAGCCGCCCGCCGATCCGGCCGCGGGTCGCGCCGAGGAGCCACGCGTGGAAGCGCGAGTACGCGCGAACGACCGCGCGCGGCGGCCGCGGCCTCAGCGGAGGCGCTCCGCGATCGCGACGAGCTCGGATCCCGAGTGCGCGCTCGACGCGAGCGCGTAGTGGAACGGCGCCTCGTTCCAGATGAGGCTGAGCGGCTGACCCGGGGTCGCGACGAGGTGACCGGATCGTCCCCGCACCTGGACCGGCGTCGGCAGGCCGGGCGCCGCGAGCGCGTCGCGCGATCGCGTGAGCAGGAGCGAGCGTCCGTCGGAAAGGCGGTAGCGCAGCTGCACGCCCGCCTCCGCGGCGCTCGCTGGCACGAGCCCCGTGATCCCGGACAGGTTGAGACGCGTTACCGCCGTGAACGCTCCCTGCGGGAGCTCGAGCGACGGGCCCACGGGGCGCGCGGGCGCGGGCGTGACCTGCGCGATGACCGAGGGACCAAGCATCAACTCACCGGGAGAGGCGACTTCCGGGGGCGGCGCAGGGCGAAATGTAAGGAGCGCGACGATGAACGCGCCCACGCACGCGGCGCTACCGGCCGGAAGCAGCCACCTCGGGGGGTTCCGGCCGCTCGTCTCCGCCCCTTCTAGGTCGCGGATCACCGGTCAATAATGGCCGCCTGCCACGAGGGCTGTGGAGGGACAGATGAAGAGGGCGCTCGCTCTTATCTCGGCATTGGCGTTCGCCGCGTCCGCATGCGCGCCGGCGCCGACCGGTGGGGGCGCCACCGGCGCGCCGACCGGCCCGGCGGAAGCGCCGGTCAGGGGAGGCACCGCGATCGTCGCGATCTGGCAGGAGCCATCCACGCTCGCCCCGCACTACGCGAACCAGACGGTCACCGACATCGTGAACTACGGCGTCCTCGAGGGCCTGGCCGAGACCACGAACGAGGGCGAGTACGTGCCGACGCTCGCGACGCGGATCCCGACGGTCGGGAACGGCGGCGCGGTCGTGAAGGGAACGAAGCTCGACGTCACGTGGGAGCTCAAGCCCGGCCTCAAGTGGTCGGACGGCGCCCCGGTGACGAGCGCCGACATCAAGTTCACCTGGGAGATCACGATGAAGGACCCCAAGGTGAACAACCGGACGGGCTTCTCGGAGATCGAGTCGATCGACACGCCGAACGAGCTGACGGCGGTCGTCCACTACAAGTCGATCTACGCCCCGTACCCGCTGAACTTCGGGGGCACGAGCCCCGCGCTCATGCCGAAGCACCTCCTCGAGAAGGAAGCGGACATCTCGAAGACCGAGTACGTCCGCAAGCCGATCGGCACCGGCCCGTTCAAGGTCGCCGACTTCAAGGCCGGCGACTCGATCACGCTCGAGAAGAACCCGAACTACCGCGGCGCGCCCGACAAGCCATACCTCGACAAGATCGTGTTCAAGAGCGTGCCGTCGAGCGAGGTCGCGATCGCGCAGCTCAAGGCCGGCGAGGTCCACGCGATGTGGAACCTCACCGAGTCCCAGACGCCCGAGGTCGAGAAGGAGCCCAAGCTCGCGCTCCAGGCCGTCCCCGGCCCGAGCGTCGAGCGCATGGAGCTGAACACCGCGAAGAACGAGGAGTTCACCGACCCGAACAGCGTCCACCCGGTCCTCGGTGACATCGAGGTCCGCAAGGCGATCCTCTACGCGACGCCGAAGCAGCAGCTCATCGACAAGCTCCTCTTCGGCAAGGGCAAGCCGGGCACGTCCCCGGTCTCGCAGGGCTGGGCGGCGTACCGCGAGCCGCAGGAGGCCTACGACCAGAAGAAGGCGAACGAGACGCTCGACAAGGCGGGCTGGGCGAAGGGCGGGGACGGCATCCGCTCGAAGGGCGGGGTCCGCGCGTCCCTCACGCTCGCGACCACTTCGGGCAACCAGCTGCGCGAGCGCGTGCAGCAGGTGCTCGTGGACGAGTACAAGGCCATCGGCATCGAGGTGAAGATCCAGAACCAGCCGTCGAGCGTGATCCTGTCGGGCTCGTGCACCGGCAAGGACCCGCGCAAGCTCGGGACGTTCGACATGCTCATCTACGCCTCGTCGCCGGGCATCGACCCGCACTCGACGATCTTCCCGCGCTACCACTCGAAGAACATCCCGACGCGCGCGGACTGCTCCGGCCAGAACTACACGCGGTTCAAGGACCCGGTCGCCGACAAGGCGATCGAGGAGGCCGGCGCGACGCTCGACCAGGACAAGCGGAAGCAGGCGTACGCGACGGCAATGAAGCAGCTCAACGCGGCGTACGTGATCGTGTGGCTGTACGACCGGCAGGACCTCGACGCGCGCAGCGTCGAGCTCCGCGGCTGGAAGGCCAATACGTGGCAGCGATTCACCTGGAACACCGAGGACTGGTACCTCAAGAAATAGCGAAGAAGAAGTAGCAGGGAGCGGCAGCGCCATGGGTCGGTACGTGGTCAGGCGGCTGATCCAGGCGCTGCCGCTGCTCTTCGCGATCAGCGTCGTCTCGTTCGCGATCCTCAAGTTCACCCCGGGAGGGCCCCTCGCCGCGTACGAGGGCAACCCCGACTTCACCGAGGCGGACCGCCTCCGGCTCGAGAAGGCGTTCGGCCTCGACCAGCCGCTCCCGGTCCAGTACCTCGCGTGGATCGGCAACTTCCTGCGGCTCGACTGGGGCTACTCGTTCGCGAGCCACCAGCCGGTGCTCCAGCTCATCGGCGAGCGCCTGCCGAACACGATCTACCTCATGGGCACGGTGTTCGTCGTCGTGCTGCTGCTCGCGATCCCGATCGGCGTGATGACCGCCGTGAAGCAGTACTCGGTCTTCGATCACGCGGTCACGGGCGCGACGTTCGCGTTCCTGTCCACGCCCACGTTCTGGCTCGGGCTGCTGCTGATCATCGTGTTCGGCCTGCAGCTCCGCTGGCTGCCGCTCGGCGGCATGAGCACTCCGGGGCTCGAGCAGGACATCGGGGACCGCGTGCGGCATCTGATCCTCCCGGTGATGACGCTCTCGCTCGTCCAGGTCGGCGGCCACGTGCGCTACCTGCGCGCGTCGATGCTCGAGACGATCGGCCAGGACTTCATGCGCACCGCGCGGGCGAAGGGGCTCTCGGAGCGCGTCCTCGTGCTGCGGCACGCGCTCAAGAACGCGGCGATCCCGCTCGTGACGATCGTCGCCCTGGACCTGCCCGAGCTCTTCGTCGGCGCGCTCGTGACCGAGCAGATCTTCGGCTGGCCCGGCATGGGCCGGCTGTTCTGGGACGCGGCGACGCGCTCCGACTACCCGGTGCTCCAGGGGATCCTCGCGGTCTCGAGCACGCTCATCGTGCTGTCGAACCTCGTGGCGGACGTCCTCTACGGCTACCTCGACCCGCGGATCAGGTTCAGCTGAGCCATGGCGGACATCGCTCTCAAGCCAGGAGCCCTCGCGGCACCGGTCGCGAAGCCGCGAAGCCAGTGGCGGCTGGCTGCGGAGCGGTTCATGGCGCACCGCCTCGCGCTCGTCAGCATCTTCGTGCTCGTCGCGCTCGCGCTGCTCGCCGCCGCCGCGCCGCTCGTCTCGCCGTACGACCCCGAGCGCACGCGGCTCCTCGACATCTACGAGCCGCCGTCGCCGGTGCACCCGTTCGGCACGGACAGCCTCGGGCGCGACCTCGCGACGCGCATCCTCTACGGAGGCCGCGTCTCGCTCGCGGTCGGGTTCCTCGCGGTCACGGTCGCGATCTCGTTCGGGACGTTCGTCGGGATGGTCGCGGGGTACTACGGGCGCTGGATCGACTCCGTCCTCATGCGGCTCGTCGACATGATGTATTCCTTCCCGCGCCTGTTCCTGCTCATCCTCTTCGGCGTCTTCTTCAAGGGCATGACGGTGACCGTGGTCGTGATCGTCCTCGGGCTGCTCTCCTGGATGACGACGTCGCGCCTCGTGCGGGCGCAGTTCCTGTCCCTCAAGGAGCGCGAGTTCGTCGTCGCGGCGCGGATGATCGGCGCGGGCGACCGGCGCATCATCCTGCGCCACCTGCTGCCGAACTCGCTCGCCCCGATCATCGTGGCGGCGACGCTCGGCGTCGCGAGCGCGATCATCAGCGAGAGCACGCTGTCGTTCCTCGGCCTCGGCATCCAGCCGCCGACGCCGTCGTGGGGGAACATGCTGCGCGACGCGACGAGCGACATGGACAAGGCCCCCTGGCTCGCCGTCTTCCCAGGGCTCGCGATCTTCCTCGCGGTCGTCTCGATCAACTTCATCGGCGACGGCCTTCGGGACGCGCTGGATCCGCGCCATGTCCAGCGCCGCGAGGGCGCATAGCCTCCGCCGTCGCGCCCGAGGACCTCCTCCGCACCGTCCCCTTCTTCAGCGGGCTCGACCGCGTGACGCTCGCGCGGCTCGCCGGCGCGCTCGAGGAGCGGCACGTGCCGGGCGGCGCGCTCGTGATGAAGGAGGGCGAGGCCGCCGACGCGCTCTACCTCCTCGCGCAGGGCTGCGTGACGCTCACGATCGCGTCGGAGGACGGCGACGTCCAGGTCGCCGAGGTCGAAGCGCCGGCGCAGTTCGGCGAGCTCGGCATGCTCCTCGACCGCCGCACGGCGACCGCGCGCACGTCGACCGACGCGCTCCTCTGGCGTCTCCCGCGCGCGCGCTTCGAGGACCTGGTGCGCGAGCGCCCCGACGTCGGGCTCGTCGTCGCGCGCTCCCTCGCCGAGCTCCTCGACCGCCGGCAGCGCGGGCTCATCGGCGCGCCGCTCCCGACCACGGAGAGCAGGCCCGTCGTCACTGCGTCATCCCGGGGGCGCGGCGGCTCGCGCCGGCGCGCGGCCGCGGCCGCGCTGTCCTTCGCGGTGCCGGCGCTCCTCTGGGCGCTCCCGGCGCCGGCGGGCCTCTCGACGGAGGGCTGGCACGCGCTCCTGGTCCTGGGCGGCGCGTCGATCGCGTGGACCGTGGACGTGATCCCCGACTTCGCCGTCGCGGTCGCGCTCGCGACCGCGTGGGGCGTGCTCGGCCTCGCTCCGGCCGCCGTGGTCTTCGCCGGGTTCACGAGCACCTCGTGGCTCCTCGTGCTCGGCGTCCTCGCCGTCGCCGCGGCGATGGCCGGTACGGGTCTGCTCTTCCGCGCGGCGCTCACATCGCTCCGCGCGTTCCCGGCGACCTACCGCGGCCAGGTGCTCGCGCTCCTCGCGGGCGGAGCGGTCATCACGCCCCTCGTGCCGGTCTCCGTCGCGCGCGTGGCGGCGATCGCGCGCGTGACGCGCGAGCTCGGACAGGCCTTCGGCTACGAGGCGCGCTCGCGCGGCAGCGCCGGCCTCGCCTTCGCCGGCCTCATCGGCTACTGGTACTTCAGCAACATCTTCCTGACCGGCTTCGCGACGAACTTCTACCTGCTCGACCTGCTCACGCCGGCGGAGCGCGCCCGGTTCGACTGGACGACGTGGCTCGTCGCGGCGGCACCCGTCGGCGTCGCGTGCTTCGCGGGCAGCCTCGTCGTGCTCCTCTTCCTGTTCCGCCCGGAGCGCGAGGGCACCATCCGCGGAGACGCGCTCGCGCGCCAGCGCGCCGTGCTCGGTCCGATCACCCGCGGCGAGGTCGTCACGGCGGCGGCCGTCGCCGTGCTCATCGCGGGGCTCGCCGCGCAGCGCGCGCTCGGCATCGAGCCCGCGTGGGTCGCGCTCGCCGCGCTCGTCGTCGTCACCGGCACGGTCCTCGACCGGACGCAGTTCCGCACCGGGATCGACTGGGGCTTCCTCATCCTCTTCGGCGTGCTCCTCGGCTCCGGCGAGGTCCTCGGCCGGAGCGGCGTCGACAAGTGGGTCGCCGGCGGCATCGCGCCGGTCGCGGCCCTTGGCCCGGAGGTGTCGGTCATCGCGATCGCGCTCGTCACCGCCGTGAGCCGCATCGTGCTCCCGAGCAGGCCGACGATGTTCCTCCTCATCCTCGCGTTCGTTCCGGCCGCGCCGGCGCTCGGGATCAGCGGGTGGGTCGCGGGGATCGTCGTGCTCCTCATGGCGAACATGTGGATCCTCCCCTACCAGGGCCTCGAGTACCTGATGTACCGGGAGGCGACGGGGCGCGAGGCGTTCGACGACCGGCAGGGCACGGTCATGGGCGCGGCGCTCCTCGCGATCCGGCTCGCCGCGATCGTCGTGGCGATCCCCTTCTGGCGCGCGCTCGGGCTCGTCGGCTAAGAGAGCGCGCGGGCGCGACCGAACGCGCGCGGCGCATCCCTGCTAGCGTTCGTCGCACCCAATGAGGATCGGCGTCCCCCGAGAGACCATGCCCGGCGAACGGCGTGTCGCCGTCGTGCCCGGATCGATCCGCGACCTGAAGCGCGCGGGGCTCGACCTGGTCGTCGAGCGCGCTGCCGGGACCTCGGCGGGCTTCACCGACGCGGAGTACGAGCAGGCGGGCGCGACGATCGGCGATCCGTACGCGGCTGAGATCGTCGCGAAGGTCCAGCGGCCGACCGACGCCGAGATGGAACGCCTCGGCTCGGGCGTCACGCTCATCGGCCTCCTCCAGCCCCTCACGCAGCACGCGCTCGTGCGAACGCTCGCGCAGAAGGGCGTGACGGCGATCGCGATGGAGACGATCCCGCGCACGACCCGCGCCCAGCCGATGGACGCGCTGTCGTCGCAGAGCAACATCGGCGGCTACAAAGCGGTGCTCCTCGCGGCCGAGCACCTGCCGCGCTTCTTCCCGATGCTCACCACGGCCGCCGGCACCGTGACGCCGGCCCGCGTGTTCGTCATCGGCGCGGGCGTCGCGGGGCTCCAGGCGATCGCGACCGCGCGGCGCCTCGGCGCGGTCGTCGAGGCGTTCGACACGCGCCCCGTCGTGAAGGAGCAGGTCCAGAGCCTCGGCGCGAAGTTCATCGAGATCGACATCAAGGCCGAGGGCAGCGGCGGCTACGCGCGCGAGCTCACGCCGGAGGAGCAGCAGAAGCAGCGCGAGCTCATGGCCGAGCGCGTGCGCGCCGCGGACGTCGTGATCACGACGGCGCTCGTGCCCGGACGGAAGGCTCCCGTCCTCGTCACCGCGGACACCGTCCGCGCGATGAGGCCGGGCAGCGTGATCGTCGACATGGCCGCCGAGGCCGGCGGGAACGTCGAGGGCACGGAGGCGGGCAAGGTCGTGGTGAAGGACGGGGTCACGCTCGTCGGAGAGACCAACCTCCCGAGCACGGTCCCCTACCACGCGAGCCAGCTCTACTCGCGCAACGTGACGTCGCTCCTCCAGTACCTCATGAAGGACGGGGCGCTGAAGGTGGACCTCGCGGACGAGATCGCGAAGGGCGCCTTCGTCACGCACGAGGGGAAGATCGTCAACGAGCAGGTCCGCGGCGTCGTGGAGAAGGCATGAGCGAGACGGCGCTCCTCGGCGCGTACATCTTCGTCCTCGCGGTCTTCGTGGGCTTCGAGGTGATCTCGAAGGTGCCGTCGACGCTCCACACGCCGCTCATGTCCGGAGCGAACGCGATCCACGGGATCATCGTCATCGGCGCGCTCCTCGTCGCGTCGGCCGTGCCGGGCCCGCTCGGGACGCTCCTCGGATTCCTCGGCGTCGTCCTCGGCACGGTGAACGTCGTCGGCGGCTTCGTCGTGACCGACCGGATGCTCCAGATGTTCGGCCGGAGGCCGAAGCGCTGATGGACCGGGAGACGCTCGTCGCGATCGCGTACTTCGTCGCCGCGGTGACGTTCATCCTCGGCCTCAAGGGCCTCTCCGGGCCGAAGACGGCCGTGCTCGGCAACCGCATCGCGGCCGCGGGCATGCTCCTCGCGCTCGCCGCGACGTTCTTCGTCCTCGAGAACGTGAACTGGGCCGTCGTGGTCGCGGGGATGGCCGTGGGCACGGCGATCGGCGTCTACGGCGCGCGGGCCGTCCCGATGACCGCGATGCCGCAGATGGTCGCCCTCTTCAACGGCGCGGGCGGCGGGTCCGCGGCCGTCGTCTCGATCCTCGAGTTCCTCCACGACACCGACCCGTCGACCGGGCACGGCTTCGAGGGCATCGGGGTGCCGATCAGCATCCTGCTGGCGCTGATGATCGGCGCCGTCTCGTTCTCGGGATCGCTCGTCGCGTTCTCGAAGCTCCAGGGCGTCATCGACCCGCGCGCGTACCGCTACCCGTTCCAGCGCGCCCTCACGGCCATCGTGTTCGGCGGCATGCTCCTCGCCGCGATCCTCATCCTCTGGGGCGTCGCGTTCGGCACCGAGGTGCTGCCGGGCCAGACGCTCCTCTGGGCCGCGCTCGTGCTCGCGCTCATCTTCGGCGTCACGCTCGTGCTGCCGATCGGCGGCGCGGACATGCCCGTCGTCATCTCGCTCCTCAACGCGTACACCGGCCTCGCGGTCGCGGCGGCCGGGTTCGTCCTCGGGAACCAGCTCCTGATCATCGCGGGGACGCTCGTCGGCGCGTCCGGCACGATCCTCACGCGCCTCATGTCGAAGGCGATGAACCGGTCGCTCGGGAACGTGCTCTTCGGCGCGTTCGGCGCGGCGGCCGCCGCGGGCTCGGCCGGCCGGGCGGACGACGGCAGGACGTCGCGCACCGCGACGCCCGAGGACGCGGCCGCGCTCCTCGCGTACGCGCGGCAGGTGGTCATCGTCCCGGGCTACGGGCTCGCGGTCGCGCAGGCGCAGCACGGCGTGCGCGAGCTCGCGGACCTCCTCCAGGAGAAGGGCGCCACGGTGAAGTACGCGATCCATCCGGTCGCGGGCCGCATGCCGGGCCACATGAACGTGCTCCTCGCGGAGGCGAACGTGCCGTACGAGCAGCTCGTCGAGATGGACGACATCAACCCCGAGTTCCCGCGGACCGACGTCGCGCTCGTCATCGGGGCGAACGACGTGACGAACCCCGCGGCGCGCGCCGACAAGAGCAGCCCGATCTACGGGATGCCGATCCTCGACGTCGACAAGGCCGAGAACGTCCTCGTCGTCAAGCGCAGCATGCGGCCGGGCTTCGCCGGCATCGACAACGAGCTCTACCTCGACCCGAAGACGCAGATGGTCTTCGGCGACGCGAAAGAGGTGCTCACCCAGCTCGTCGCGGAAGTGAAGAAGCTCTAGGTCCTAGCGACGAGCCGCCTTCTCGGCCTCCGCCGCACGACGGAGGAGCGCGTCGGTCTTGTCCCGCTCGAGCGCGACGAGGTCCGAGCCGAAGAACGCGCGCACGGCCTCGAGCTCCCGGCGCGCTTCCGCGACGCGTCCCTGGTCGAGAAGGAAGGCGCCGTAGTCGCGCCGGTACTCCGCGTGGAGCGCGCGGTAGCCCGTCCGCGCGATGCCTTCGAGCGCCTCCCGGAACAGACCCTCGGCCTCGACGGCCCGACCTTCGAACGCGCGTACCTGTGCGAGCGCGCTCCGGCTCGTGCACTGCGTGAACGCGTCATCCGCCTCGACCTCGGCACGCGCCGTATCCGCCTGCGCGCGCGCCTCCTCGAGGTCGCCCATCGCGACGCACACCCGGGCGAGCTGCGCGCGGGCCTCGGCGCGGAACGCCACTTCCGCGGCAGGAGCGAGCATCGCCACCGCGCTCTCGAGCGCGGCGCGGGCGGCGGCGAGGTCGCCGGAGTCCCGGAGCACCCTCGCGAGCCACATGTGGGCGACGCCGATCTGGCTCCGTAGCCCGAGGTCCTGCGCCTGGCGGAGCTGGTCGCGCTCGAGCGAAGCGGCCGTCGCGAGATCGCCCCTCGACAACGCCCATCCCCCGCGCTGCCGCGTGAGGAACATCCGCTGCAGCGGCGAGCTGCCCTCGGCGACACGCCGCGCCGCCTCCTCGTGGTACGCGTGCGCGGCCGCGAAGTCGCCACGCATGTACCCGTTGTTCGCGAGCCAGGCGAGGCACCCGAACTCCATGCGGCGTGCCCCGCTCGCGCGCATGTGCTCGAGGGCGTCGAGCAGACAGCGCCGCTGCATGTCGAGATCGCCCACGCCCCATGGCGTCCAAGACGACTGGAACAGGGCGAACGCGATCGTCTCCGGGTCACGGAGCGCACGCGCGACCTCCACGGCCTCGCGATCGAGCGCGAACGCCTGCTCCTTGTCGTCGAACGTGCGGAAGCTCGTGTCGACGAGCAGGGCCACGAGCGCCTCGCTCGGACCCGCGGCCCGCGCCTCGGGGAGCAGCGCCCGCACTTCCGCGAGCGCCTCGTCGCTGCTCTCGATCTGGAGACGCGCCGACGCGGCGAGGCCGGCCGCCGCCACGCGCTCGGCCGCCGGCGCGGCGGTCGCCTGCGCGATCGCCTGGGCGCGGCGGTGGAACGCGAGCGACGCATGCGCGTCGGCGCGCTGCCGCGCCTTTCGTCCGGCCGCCATGAGCCCCTCGAGCGCGCGGCGTCCGAGGTCGGCGGCGGCGGGGTCGCCGAGCTCGTGGGCGAGGAGGAACGCCTGCTCCGCGTGGTAGGCCACGATGTCCGCGTACTCATCCAGGCGCGCCCCGGCTGCGGCCTCGAGCCAGCGGCCGAACAAGTCGTGCGCGCGCGAACGCTCCTCCTTCGGTAGGGACACATAGGCGACGTCGCGGACGAGGATGTGCCTGAACGTCCAGGCGCGGCCGCCGCCGGGGCCACGCTCGTCCAGCTCGGCGACGAGCTCGCGGCGCGCGGCTTCGAGGAGGACGTCGTCGGCCCGGCCCTCGACCCCGCCGAGCGCGGCCACGGCCTCCGGCCAGAAGACCTTGCCCACGACCGAGGCCCGCTGCAGCGCGTGCTTCACCGCCGCCGGTGCGGCGTCGAGACGCGCGGCGATGAGGCCACGGAGCGTCGGCGGGACCTCGAGCTCCGCGAGGGACGCCGTGGCGACGAACCGGCCCCCGCGCCGGGCCACGCCTCCGGCGTCGATGAGCATGCGCAGGAACTCCTCGACGTAGAGCGGGTTGCCCTCCGCTCGCCGCACGACCTCCGCGCGAACGCCCTCGGGAAGGTCGTCGATGTCGAGCAGCCGGGCGATGAGCCGGCGCGACTCGTCCTCGGACAGCGGATCGAGCCGGATCGCCGCCGCGTTGAGGAGGCCGCCTCCCCATCCCGGCCGCCGCTCACGCATCTCGGGACGCGCGAGGCAGACAAGGAACGCGGGCGCGCGCGTCCATTCGGCCAGGTGCTCGATGAGCCCGTAGAGCGCGGGCTCGGCCCACTGGATGTCGTCGAACACGAGCGTCAGCGGCTCGTCGGCGGCCCGGAGCTCGACGTAGCGCCGGAGGCCCCAGCGAAGCTCGTTCGGTACGCCGTCGGCCGCGACCTCGGGCAGGGCGTCCTCGGCCCGCGCGATGCCGGCGAGGACGGCGAGCCGCCGCGCGACGGCGTCGGCGTCGTCGGTCGCCTCGCCGAACGCCGCGAGCACCGCCGCGCGGAGCTTGAGCGTCGCCTGCTCGTACGTGTCCTGCGCGGTGATACCGGCGTCAGCGCGGAGGATCTCGACGACGGGCCAGAAGGTGATGCCCTCGCCGTACGGCAGGCAGCGGCCTCTTCGCACGCGGGCGTCGCCGAGCGCCTCCACGAGCTCCCGCACGAGGCGCGACTTGCCGACACCGGCGTCGCCGTAGATCGTCACAAGGCTCGCGCGTTCCTCCCGCTCGACCTTCCGGTACGCGTCGACCAGCAGGCGCAGCTCCTCGTCGCGACCGATCAGCGGCGCCTGGAGGCCCGCGATGCCGCGATGCTGCTCGGGGACCGCCGAGGCGAGCCGCTCCGCCGGCGCGACCTCCAGCTCGCCGACACCCTTCGCCTCGACGCGGCGCACCGGTCCGTACTCGACGCCGCCGGAGGTCAGCCGGCGCGTGAGCGCACCCGCGAGGATCTCACCCGACGCCGCGGCCTGCTGCAGGCGCGCGGCCTCGTTCACCGCGGGACCGGTGACGAGCGTCTCGCCACCAGTGCCCGCGACGACCTGCCCCGTGTTCAGGCCGAGCCGCAGCTCGAGGGGGATCCGGCCGCCGGCGCTGAGCGCCGCGATCCGGTCACGGAGCGCGAAGGCGGCACGGACGGCGCGGTCGGCGTCGTCGTCGTGCGCCACGGGGACGCCGAACACCGCCATGACGGCGTCGCCGATGAACTTCTCCACCGTCCCGCCGTGCCGCTCGAGGATCTGTCTCATCTCCGCGAACGCGCGCGACAGCTCGCGGCGGACGACCTCGGGATCGTGGGCCGCGCCGGTCTCGGTCGAGCCGACGATGTCGGCGAAGAGGATGGTCGCCAACTTGCGCTCCTCCGGCATGGCGGCAGTCTAGGGAGGGGTGGGTACGTGACGGATGCCCTGGCGCGCTTCATCGACGAGCGGAGAGAGCGCTACACGGACGAGCTGCGCGATCTCTGCGCGATCCCGTCCGAGGCGGACGCTCCCGCCGCGCTCGAGTCCGCGGCGGCCTGGTGCGCGGAGCGGCTGCGCGCAGCGGGCGCGGAGGCGCGCCTCATCCGCGTGGACGGCGTCCCACCGCTCGTCGTCGGCGAGATCGGCGCCGGGCAGCGGACGCTCATCTGCGTGCAGCACTACGACGTGCAGCCCGCCGTCCCGCTCGAGCTCTGGCGCACGCCGCCGTACGAGCCGGCCGTCCGCGACGGCGCGCTCTACGCGCGCGGCGCGGACGACAACAAGGGGCACCTGCTCCTGCGCATCCAGGCGCTCGAGGCCCACCGCGCCGCGTTCGGCGACCTCGGCATACGCGTGCGGTTCCTCATCGAGGGCGAGGAGGAGTCGGGGAGCCCGAACCTCGCACGCATGCTCCAGAGCGATCCTCGGCTGACGGATGGGACAGCCGCTCTGAAAGAGGGCGGCGGCATCGACAGCACCGGCCGGCCCCAGCTCCTCCTCGGCGGAAAGGGGATCTGCTACGTCGAGCTGCGCGTGCGGACGCTCGCGGTCGACGCGCACTCCGGCGGCGCGACGTACCTCCCGAACGCGGCCTGGCGCCTCGTGAACGCCCTCTCGACGCTCATGGACGAGCGCGGGCGGATCCTCATCGACGGCTTCTACGACGACGTGCGCGAGCCGACGGCCGAGGAGCGCGCGCACGTCGCGTCGCTCCCGTTCGAGGCCGAGGAGATCAAGCGCATCTTCGGCATCGAGCGGTTCGCCTTCGGGATCGCGGACGGCGAGGCGCGGATCCGCGCGCAGTTCGAGCCAACGTGCAACATCGACGGGATCGTGAGCGGCTTCACGGGCGACGGCACGAAGACGGTCCTCCCGTCGGTCGCGTCGTGCAAGATCGACTTCCGCCTCGTGCCCGACCAGGACCCGGCCCGCGTGAAGGCGCTCCTCCGCGCGCACCTCGACCGGCGCGGCTTCGGCGACGTCGAGGTGGAGGGCAAGGAAGGCACGCGCCCGTACCGCGGGCGCCGGGACGACCCGCTCGTGCGCGCGGCGAAGGCGGCCGCCGAGGAGGCGTACGGGAAGGAGGCGATGCTCGTGCCCACGAGCGGCGGGACGAGCCCGATGTGGGAGGTCTGCCACCGCGGCGGGCTCGCGAACGTGACGCTCGGCATGGCCCACCCCGGCGCGGGCGCGCACGCGCCGAACGAGCACATCGTCCTCGCGAACTACCGGAAGGCGCTGCGCGCGACGGCGCGCCTCTACCGGGGGTACGCGACGCAGCGGTGAGCCTGCGCGCGCTCGTCTTCGACTTCGACGGGCTCCTCCTCGAGACGGAGACGCCGTCCTACACGGCCTGGGCCGAGATCTACCGGGAGCACGGCGAGGAGCTCCCGCTCGACAAGTGGTTCGACTACCTGGGACGCGAGGGCGGCTGGTTCGACGCGCTCGCCTACCTGCGCGAGCGCGTCGCCGGCGACCACGACTGGGAGGCGATCCGCGCGCGCCGGAACGCGCGGCGGACCGAGATGATCCTGCGCCTCGACCTCATGCCCGGCGTGCGCGAGCTCGTGGACGCCGCGCGCGGCCGCGGCCTTCGGCTCGGGGTCGCGTCGAGCTCGTCGGACGCGTGGGTGTGCGGCCACCTCGACCGGTTCGGCTTCCGCGAGCACTGGGACGCGATCGTCTGCCGGGAGGAGGGGATGCGGGCGAAGCCCGCCCCCGACCTCTACCTCGCCGCGCTCGCCGCGCTCGGCGTCGCGGCCCACGAAGCCGTCGCGCTCGAGGACTCCCGTAACGGCGTCCTCGCCGCGAAGGCGGCGGGGATGCGCGTGGTCGCCGTGCCGAACGCGCTCACCGCACGCCTCGACCTCTCGCCGGCGGACCTGCGCGTGTCCTCGCTTGCCGACCTCCGGATCGAGGACCTCGTGGCGCTAACCTCCGGGGCGTGACGACCGCGGGCCCCGCCGGTGCGAGGCTCGATGCCCAGACGTTCCCGTACGGTCGCTATCGCACCGCGGGCCGCTGGCTGGGCCGCACCTGGCGGTCGCCGGCGATGCGGGCGCTCACGAAGGCCGTGCTCACGATCTGGATCACGACGACGCTCACGTTCGGCCTGATCCGTCTCATGCCGGGAAGCCCCGTGGACATCAAGATCGAGGAGCTCACCCGCGACGGCGCGATGACCTACGAGGAGGCGCGCGGCATGGTCGGCGCGCTCATCGCGATCGACCTCGACGCGCCCGTCCACGAGCAGTACCTCTCGTTCCTCGAGCACCTCGCGCGCGGCGACCTCGGCGCCTCGTTCCTCTCGTCGGGCACGTCGGTGTCCTCGATCATCCTCGCCGTCCTCCCGTGGACCATCCTCGCGGTGGGCGTGGGGACGTTCCTCTCGTTCATCGTCGGCGTGCTCATCGGGCTCGTCGCGGCGTACCGCCGCGGCGGCTGGTTCGACAACCTCTTCGTGACCGGCTCGTCGATCGTCTCGTCGATCCAGCCGTACCTGCTCGCGGTCATGATCATCGTCGTCTTCGGCGTGCAGCTGCGCTGGCTGCCGGTCGCGCAGATGCGGGGCGCGACCACGCCCGGGATCGCGCCGGGCTTCACGCTCGAGTTCATCGGCGACGTCCTGTACCACGCCTCGCTGCCGATCCTGATGTTCTTCCTCGTCCACATCGGACACTGGGTCCTCTCGATGAAGAGCGCGACCCTCGGCTCGCTCGAGGAGGACTACGTCGCCGCCGCGCGCGCCCGCGGGCTGTCCGACGCGCGGATCACCACGGCCTACGTCGGCCGCAACGCGATCCTCCCCCTCGTCCAGCAGCTCGCCATCGCGGCCGGGTTCATCGTGGGCGGCTCGATCCTCATCGAGACGCTGCTCGTCTATCCGGGCGTCGGCTACCGCCTCGACCGCGCGATCGCCCAGCGCGACTACCCGGTGATGCAGGGCATCCTCCTCGTCATCACGGCCTCCGTCGTGGTCGCGAACCTCGTGGCGGACCTCGTCTACAGCAAGATCGACCCGCGGATCGGCCGGCCGGGGGGTGCGTCCGGATGACCGCGGCGGCCGCCGGCATCGGCGCCGCTCGCGCGCTCCCCGGCTGGGTCGAGTCGACCGTCGACTTCCTCCGGCTCCTCTCCCGCCGCCCGGTCGGGCTCCTCGGCCTCGCCGGGATCGTCTTCTTCATCCTGTTCGCGCTCGTCGTGCCGGTCTTCGTCCCGGTCCTCGACGCGACGGACGTGACCGCCGTGTACCAGGGGCCGTCCGCGGCGCACCCGCTCGGCACCGACTACGCGGGACGCGACGTGCTCAACCAGCTCGTGCACGGCGGGAGGGAGATCCTCGTCACCGCGGCGCTCACGGGCTTCCTCTCCACGCTCACCGCCGTCGCGCTCGGCGCGATCGCCGCGACCGTCGGCGGCAAGGTCGACGCCGTGATCGTCGCGGTCAACGACGTCGTCCTCACGATCCCCCACTTCCCCGTGCTCGTGGTCGCGGCCGCGCTGCTGCGCCCGGACGGCGTGGTCGTCCTCGCGCTGCTCCTCGCGGCGCTCACGTGGTCGGCGCTCCTGCGGCAGATCCGCGCGCAGGTCCTCTCGCTCCGGGAGCGCGACTACATCGAGGCGGCGCGCGCGCTCGACCTCGGCCTCCCGCACATCGTCTTCCGCGAGATCCTCCCGAACATGCGCTCGTACATCGTCATCCACTTCATCCTCGGCGTGACCGCGGCGATCTACCTGATCGTCGGGCTCGTCGTGCTCGGCCTCGTGCCGCTCTCCGGGAAGAACTGGGCGATCACGATCTACTTCGCGGTGAACCAGGGAGCCCTGTACTTCCGCGACTCGTTCTTGTCGATCGCGAGCCCGATCGCGATGATCGTCCTCTTCCAGCTGTCGCTCGTGTTCTTCGTGTCCGCGCTCGAGGACATCTTCGACCCGCGCCTGCGCCGCTCGTGACCGCGCCCGTCCTCGCCGTCGACGACCTCTCCGTCGAGTACCCGACGCGGCGCGGACCGGCCCGCGCGGTGCGCGAGGTCTCCTTCACGGTCTCGCGCGGCGAGACGCTCGCGATCATCGGCGAGAGCGGATCCGGGAAGACGACGCTGGCCGTCGCGCTCATCGGGCTCTCGCGCGCCGCGCACGTCACGAGCGGGCGGATCCTGTACACGGCGGCGGACGGGAGCACCGAGGACGTGCGGACGATGGAGCCGGACGAGCTGCGCCGCTGGCGCTGGCGCGAGTGCGCGATGGTGTTCCAGGCGGCGCTCAACTCCTTCAACCCGGTGCTCACCATCTGGGACCAGTTCCTCGACACGGCGCGGGCGCACGGCATGCGCGACGCGCGCCAGGTCCGCGACCGCGCCCGCGAGCTCCTCGACCTCGTGCATCTCGACGCGGGCCGGGTCCTGCGCGCGTACCCGCACGAGCTCTCGGGCGGCATGCGCCAGCGCGTCTGCATCGCCGTGGCGCTGCTCCTCCGGCCACAGCTCGTCATCTTCGACGAGCCGACGACGGCGCTCGACATCCTCACGCAGCGCGCGATCATCGACCTCCTGCGGGACCTCCGCGCGAAGCTCGGCTTCGCGACGATCTTCATCTCCCACGACCTGTCGCTCGCGGCGGAGCTCGCCGACCGCGTCCTCACGATGTACGCCGGCCGCGCCGTGGAGCGTGCGAGCGTGAGCGATCTCTTCTACCGGCCGCGGCACCCCTACTCCGTGGGCCTCCTGCGCGCGGTGCCGCGGGTCTCCGGCGCGCTCGGCTCGGTCGCCTCGATCCCGGGCTCGCCGCCCGACCTCGTCCGGCTCCCGCACGGCTGCACGTACCACCCGCGCTGCCCGCTCGTCATCGACGCCTGCAAGCGCGAGGAGCCCGCGCTCATTCCGGTCGACACGCCCGAGCACGACGCGCGGTGCATCCGCTGGAAGGCCGTGGCCGAGCTCGTCGGCACCGAGCGGCGCGCCGTGGCGGAGAAGCTCGCGTGACCCTCCTCGCGCTCGAGCGCGCGACGCGGCGCTTCGGCACCGGCGCGGCCGCGATCACCGCCGTCGACGACGTGTCGCTCGCCGTGGACAGGGGCGAGGCACTCTGCATCGTGGGCGAGAGCGGCTGCGGCAAGACGACGACGGGGAAGATGCTCGCCGGGCTCCTGCGTCCGTCGGCCGGGCGGCTCCTCTTCGAGGGCCAGGACGTCTGGGGCGGTCCGAGGGAGCTCTTCGCCCGCTTCCGCCGCTCCGTCCAGCTCGTCCACCAGGACCCGTACGCCTCGCTCAATCCGACGCGCACCGTGCTGCAGACGCTCGAGACGCCGATCCTCCGCCATCGCACGCGCGACCGCCGCGTCGCGCGCGCGACCGCGCTCGAGCTGCTCGAGATGGTCGGCCTGACGCCCGCGCCGGACATGGCGGCGAAGTACCCGCACCAGCTCTCGGGCGGGCAGCGCCAGCGCGTCGCGATCGCGCGGGCGCTCACCGTGGAGCCGCGCGCGATCGTCGCGGACGAGGCCGTGTCGATGGTCGACGTGTCGATCCGCATCAGCCTCCTCGACCTGCTGCACGGGCTCGCGACGGAGTTCGGCGTCGCGACGGTGCTCATCACCCACGACCTCGCCGTCGCGCGCTACTTCGGCCGAGAGGGACGCGTGGCCGTCATGTATCTCGGCCGTGTCGTCGAGCTCGCGGCGACCGAGGCGCTCGTCGAGGACCCCGCTCATCCGTACACGGCCGCCCTCGTCGGCGCCGTGCCGGAGGCGGATCCCGAGATCACGAGGGGGAAGACCCGCGTCAAGCTGCGCTCGGCGGAGGCGCCGAGCCTCAGCGCGCTGCCGAGCGGTTGCTCCTTCCATCCGCGCTGCCCGCTGATGGAGCCGGGCCTCTGCGACGTCCAGGTACCCGAGCTCCTGCCGCTTCCGGGCACGCGGGACGTGGCGTGCCACGTGGCGGTCCGCGAGCGGACACCCGCCGCCGAGCTGCTCGGCGCCCGCTAGATGGACCCGCGGGTCCTCCAGGGCGGATTCCGCGTCGCCGTGCTGATCTTCGTCGTCTCGCTCATCACCCTGCCGATGCAGGACCGCGCGTCGGCCGAGTTCGTCGTAACGGCCATGGGCCTCGTCGTCGGGGCGCTGTTCATCGCGGTCATCGCCGCGCTCGCCCGACTCGGCACGCCACGGATACCGGCCGACCGCGTTCCGCAGAGTGACAAGGCGGAGAGCGGACGGTACAACAGCACGGACCATCAGGAGGGGAAGACATGAAGGCACCCGCGTACCGCGTTTCCCGCCGCAGATTCCTCCGGGACTCGACCCTTGTGTCGGTCGGCATGATCGCGGCGTCCTGCGCGCCGGGCACGAGCACGCCCACCGCGACGCAGGGCGGCACCGTCAAGAAGGGCGGCGCGTTCCACGGCGCGTGGCCCTACCAGCTGCCGCCGGCGCACCACTTCAACAGCTTCGTCAGCGCGACCGCGATCCTCGGGCCGTCGAGCATCTACGTCGACCTCATGCAGCCGAACCTCGGCATCTACAACTGGGGCGACGCCAAGTGGGAGTACCTGCTCGCCGAGTCCACGAAGACGAGCGGGAACGCCTACGAGGTCAAGCTCCGCTCGGGCCTCAAGTGGTCGGACGGCGCCGCCGTGTCGTCGAAGGACGTCGTCACGACGTACACGATCGGCCGCATGGAGGGCTTCGGCATCTGGTCGTACATCGACAAGGTGGAGGCGGTCGACGACCTCACGGTCCGCTTCACGTACAAGACGCTCACGACGCTCGGCGAGCGGCTCATCCTGCGCAACTCGATCCGCCCCGACTCCATCTACGGCGCCATCGCCAAGAAGGCCGGCGACCTCTTCGCGCAGGGCAAGACGACGGCCTCCGACGAGGTCAAGGCCGTCCGCACCGAGCTCCAGGCGCTCCGCCCGACCGTCTACGTCGCGTCCGGCCCGTACAAGATGGACCACTCGACGCTCACGGCGTCGCAGGTCACGCTCGTCCGGAACCCCGGCGGCCTCTTCGCCGACAAGGTGAACTTCGACAAGGTGGTCGTCTACCAGGGCGAGACCGCGGAGGTCACGCCGCTCGTGCTCGCCGGCGACGTCGACTACGCGACGCACGGCTTCCCCGTCGCCACGGACAAGGCGATGCAGGACGCAGGGCTTCGCATCGTCCGCGGCCCGCTCTTCACGGGACCGGCGCTCTACTTGCACTGGGAGAAGGCGCCGCAGTTCCAGGACAAGCGTCTCCGCCAGGCTGTCGCGCACGCGATCAACCGGCAGGAGAGCGGCACGATCGCCTACGGCCAGTCGGCTCGCGCGCCGAAGTACATGGCCGGCTACAGCGACGGCATCGTGGAGAACTGGATCTCGTCCGCCGACCGCGGCAAGCTCAACTCGTACTCGTTCGACCGCGCGAAGGCGGACTCGCTCCTGAGGGAGGCCGGCTACGCGAAGGGCTCGGACGGGATCTACGCGAAGGAAGGGAAGAAGCTCGAGTTCGAGCTCTACTTCCCGAGCGACTTCGCCGACTGGTCGAGCGCGGCGGAGCACGCCTCGAAGTCGCTCAACGAGTTCGGCATCAAGATCACGCTGCGCGGCGCCCAGCGGGCCCAGCAGCTCACGGACTTCAACAACGGCAACTTCCAGATCGCCCTCAACGCGTGGGGGATCGCGAACCCGCACCCGCAGCAGTCGCTCGTGCGGCCGATCCGGGAGTACAGCGTCACGCCGGCGGGCGGCGGCATGAAGTACCCGCTCAAGGCGACGACGACGACGGCCGGCGAGATCGACTGGCAGGCGATGCTCGACCAGTCCGCCGAGGGCAGCGACATCGAGAAGCAGAAGCCGATCGTCACGAAGCTCACGCTCGCGTACAACGAGCTCCTGCCCGCGATCCCGCTGTGGGAGCGGCTCGGCAACAACCCGCTCAACACGCAGAAGCGCGTGGCGGGGTGGCCGCCGGACGGCGACAAGATCTACCAGCAGGGCGGCGGCGACAACTTCGCCGTCAAGCTCATCCTCGACGGCAGGCTCTACGGCAAGTAGCGGACGGACCGCGAACGTCACGGAAGGGGCGCCCGCGAGGGCGCCCCTTCCCCTTACCTAGGCGAAGAGGCCGTAGACGAGCCCCATGAGCGCGTACGACGCGAGCTGGTTCGCCGTCTCGATGTAGTAGACGCCGGTCGTGAGCCGGCGCGAGAACACGAGATCCGCGAGCTTCGCCGTCGCGACGAAGCCGGCGGAGACGAGGAGCCCGACGACGAGCCCGTTCAGCGGGCCGCTCCCGAACCGCTCGATGACGATCGCGAGCACGACCGCCGTCACGATCGTCGCGACGAGCTGGATGAGGAGCGCGAGCCCCGGATCGCCCGGCGGCGTCCTCGTCGGATCCAGGCCGATGCCGCGCATCCACGCGTCGCGGAAGAGGTACGTGTACCAGATCCATCCGAGCACGAACGACGCGACGACCGCCGCGACCACGCCGAGCCAGCTGATGCCCTCGAACATGAAGGACCTCCTTCGCGCGCGCGTATCTTCGCGCCGTGACGCAAGACGCGCTCGGCGGCGCGCCGGAGGTCATCGTGGTGCTCGGCGGCGGCCGCCTGCCCGACCGCTCCACGCATCCGTCGACGGCGCGCCGCGCCGAGCATGCGGCCGCGCTCGCCCGCGAGCGGCCGCGGGCGGCGATCGTCGCGTCCGGCGGGCGCGTGGGCGGCGGCGGCGAGAGCGAGGCCGAGCAGATCGCCGCGCTCCTCCGCGAACGGGGCGTCGACCGGCGGAGGATCCTGCTCGAGGACGAGTCTCTCGACACGCTCGGGAACGCGGTGCTCGTCGCGCTGCGCTACCTCGCCGGGGCGACGCCGCGACCGCTCCTGCTCGTCACCTCGCCGTTCCACATGTCGCGCGCGGCCTGGGCGTTCTCGCGCGCGGCGCCCGGATGGACCGTCGAGCCCGCGCCGTGCGCCGTCGGGCCCGACGACGCGGCGCGCTACGGGACGGAGCCCGAGTTCCTCGCGGACAACGAGCGGACGCTCGCCGGTCTCAGCGACGGGGACCTCGCGGCGTTCGCGGAGCGGCTGCGCCGGCAGTGGCCCGAGTACCGGAGCGTGGCGAGGCTCGACGACACGTAGCGCAAGGCGGAGCCGTACCACTCTTCGTGCGGCGGATCGTCCTCGCGGTCACGCGTGAGAACGCGGATGCCCTCCTCTCCGGCGAGCGCCGCGTCGAGACGCGGACGCGCCCGCCGGCGCGCCTCCCGGCGCGGGCCTACCTCGCCGTGCCCCGCGAGGGGATCGTCGGCGAGGTCGTGCTCGGAGAGGTCGCGGGACGCGACGCGGCGGGGGCGCGCATGCCGGTGAGCGCCGTCAAGCGCTACGCGAGGCCGCGGCCGGTCGCGACGTACGGCCTCGCGAAGACCCCGCGCTCCTTCAGGTACGTCGGGTAGCGGGGGCGGAGGCCCCGGCGGAGCCCCCTGCGATGACTAGTTCGCCGGCTTCCAGGCGAAGGAGAGGTGCGTGATGAGCGAGCCGTCCGTCTCGAAGGTCCACGTCGTGTAGTTCGCGAAGTGGCCCGGCGCCCGCGTGAGCCCCTGGAGGATGACGGTGTTCCCCTCGACGCGCTCGTCGCGGACGATGCGCACGAACGGCGGCGCCATGCGGATGAGGCGCTTCGCCCCTTCGCGTCCCTCGATCTCGGTCTCGCCGCCCGGGAGCACGATCGTCACGTCCTCGGCGCACACGGACGCCGCGCGCTCGGCGTCCTTCGCCTCGAGCGCGGCCATGAACGTATGCGCGGCTTCGAGCGGAGAGCTCACGCATCCATGGTGGCACGGGCGGCGGCCGCACCCGTGTGCACCCACTCCTCGCGCATGCGAATGCCGAGCGCGCCGAGCGCGAGCGCGCCGGCGATGCCGGTCGCGAGCTCGTCGGGCGTGACCTCGGGAGCGCGCGGCAGCGCGGCGTAGCGCTCGCCCGCGACCTCCACGTCGAGCGCGGGTCCGTCGCCCGTCGCGGCGAAGTCGCGTCCCGCGAGGAGGAGCGGCAGGCCCCGTTCGCCGGTCACCGCGAGGATCCGCTCGCGCGCGGGGTCGTCCGCGCCGCAGGCCACGACCGGCCGCGCGTCTGGAAGGAGCGACAGGGCGCGGTCGGCCCGCTCGCCGTCGAGCCCGCAGAGGACGACGAGATCCGGAACGGGCACGTGGAGCGGGTCGTCTGTCCGCACGTCCTCATCCACGAGGAGCGCGACGCGGCGCGACGCCTGCGCGAACGCCACGAGGGCGAGCAGCACGTCGGCCTCGCGGCGCACGAGCTCGGTCCCCTCCTGCGAGAGCAGGAGCGCCGCGTCCGCGAGGAGCGTGCCGGCGCTCGCGACGAGCGGATCGTCCAGCGGAGCGCCGCCGAGGCGCGCGCTCCCGTCGACGGTGCCTGTCGGGGCGCCGGCCGCCTCGACGACCCCGCGGATCACGCGCGCGACCCGTCCGGCGCCGGGGCCGGCGACGGTGGCGACGAGGTATCGGATGTCGGGCCGCTGGAGCGCGGCGAGGCAGCGCCGCACCCGCTCCGGATCGGGAGCGGCCGGCGCGAGCGCGTCGAGGAAGGCCCGGACGAGCGGAGCGTCCACGTGGCGATGCGATGATGACGCGATGCAGCGGGCGCGGGCGCTGCTCCCCTACGCGATCGCGTCGCTCATCGTGGTGGCGTCGAGCGCCGTGGCGCTGTCGTTCGCCGTGGTCGACGTGCGCGACCTGCGTGCCGCGCGGGAGGCGCGCGAGGCCGCTCCAAGCGCGACCCCGGCGCCGCGCAGCGGCCCCGAGCTCTCGCGCAGCGGCCGGCTCGCGTACTGGCGGACCGACCCGGCGGGTGCGAGCGCGGAGCTCTTCGTCGCCAACCTCGACGGCTCCCTGCGCCGCTCCGTCACGCGTCTCGCGTCGGTCCGGCGCGCGTCGCTCACGCGCTGGACGCCGACGGGGGACGCGGTCGTGTACGTCGACGGCGGAGCCGAGCTCGTCCGCGTGGACGTGGACGGAGGGATCACGGCGATCCGCATCCCGGCGGACGCGCGCGCCGCGGGGTACGTGCGGATCGTCGACCACCGCTGGTCCACCGACGGGTCGAGCGTCGTCGCGACCGTGGTACGGGCGGACCTGCGCAGCGACGTGTTCGTGGCGCGGGCCGACGACCGCGAGATGCGCAGGCTCACGACCATCGAGGACGTCTTCGCGACAGACTGGCTCGACGACGCGCGGGTCCTCGTCAACACGGGCGGAGGCGTCGTCGCGGTCCTGCGCGTGGACGGCGCCGAGAACGCGCTCCGGCCGCTCGTCGGGATGTCGGCGACATCGCCGATCCTCGCGGACGACGGCCGGATCCACTTCCTCGCGGGCTCGGTCACGCCGTCGCCCCGGGACAGCACGCTCCCGTACCTGACCGCGTCGGGCGCGACCGTCTGGAGCGTGGCCGCGGACGGCGCCGACCTCCGCCAGGAGACGCGGACCGCCGTCGACGACGTACGCCTCGACGCGCGCTACGGCCCCGGGCGCTACCTCGGCCATCGCGGCGCGAGCTCGACGCAGGTGCTCATTTCGGAGAGCGTCGCCGTGCCCCCGATCGACGCGGGGGCGGTCGAGCGGGCGGTGCTCTCGCTCGACGGCCGCAGCGCGATCGGCTTCAGCTCGTCGCGCATGATCCGCTTCGACGTCGCGCGAGAGCCCGCGCAGGGCAGCGGCTGGACGAAGCCGACCGTCGTGCTCGACCAGGTCGGCGGCGGCGACGCCTGGTACCCGCGCGCCGTCACACCGGTCGCCGCGGCGCGCGCGCCCGCGGCGGTCCCGCAGGCGACGTACGCCCTGCCGCTCGGCGGCCACCTCTGGTCGATGACCGCGGACGGCGTCGCGTCGTTCCTCCGCGCGAAGAGCCCGCAGACCGGGCGGCGCACCATCCCGCTCCCGCAGTGGTCGCCGGACGGCTCGCGCCTGCTCACCGTCGAGCTCGCGGGGCAGGCGCTTCCGGGGATCGGCGCCTCCACGCCCGTCGCGGTCACGATCGACCGAAATGGGAACGTGACGCGGCACGTCCAGGCCCGCGCGGCCATCGGCGTCCCGTCGTGGTCCCCAGAGGGCGACGCTTTCGTCGTCATCGTCGACCGCCGCGGCATCGACGGCTTCAGCACGTCCGCGGAGCTGGAGGCGCGCTTCCTCCGCCTCGACGGCGGCGCCGTCCGGCCGGCCGTGCCCGCGCGCGACGCGGTGTGGACCCGCGCGGGCGTCGTCCTGCTGACGGACCGCGCGATCGAGCTCATCACGCCGACGACCACGCGCACCGTGGTCGAGCTCGACCGCGTGCTGCGCGACCCCGCGGGCGAGTTCCCGACGGATCCGCAGTCCGTGATCGTGGGCCAGCTCACGGCGCCACCGGACGGCGCGTTCGCCTCGTTCCGGCTCAACGTCTCGCCGCGGAGCGGCGCGAGCCGCGTCGCGATCGCGGTCGTCCGCGTCGCCGACGGCGCGGTCATGACGTACCTGCCGGGCTCGAGCGTGGCCGACATCTCGTGGTCGCCGGCGAGCGGCCTCCTCGGGTACACGGTCTCGAACGCCACGGCGGAGGCGCGCGACCTGAACGCGTCCAGGGTCGCGGGGCGCTGGCCGGGACGGTTCGCCGGCTGGACGCCCGACGGCCGCGCCGCGTACGTCGCGATGCCCGCGGGCCTCTTCGTGCAGCCGCTCGCGGACGGCGAGAGCGTCCGGGTCTCCTCGATCGGCGTTCCGGTGAGCGCGACGGCGCTGCGCTAGGAGACGAGCCCCTCCGCGCGCAGGCCGGAGCGGAAGGCTCCGAGCGCCGCGAGATGCTCGTCCAGGGAGCGATAGCCCGCGCCCATCGTCGTGAGCTCGACGCTCGTCATGCCCATCGCGCGGAGAGCGCGCGCGGAGCGGAGCCACTCGTCGACCCCGCCGCGCGCCGCGTAGACGCGGCCCTCGACCGGGAACGCGTCCGGATCGCGCCCGGCTTCCAAGAGATAGGAGCGGAACGCCTCCATGGCCGCCCGCCCCTCGTCGGTCGCGGGGACGTGCGTGAACCAGCCGTCGGCGATGCGCGCGATGCGCCGCGCCGCGGGCTCGACGATCCGCTTCTCGCGCGCGTCCCACCCGCCACCCATCCACACCGGGATCGGGCGCTGGACGGGAAGCGGCGCGAGGCCCGCGCGGTCCACGCGGTGCCAGCGCCCGCTCATCTCGACGACCGGCTCCGTCCAGAGGCGGCGCATGAGCGCGACCTGCTCCTCGATGCGGCGGCCGCGGTCGGTGAAGCGCATCCCGAGCGCCTCGTACTCGACGAAGTTCCACCCGACGCCGACCCCGAGCACGAGCCGGCCGCGCGACAGGAGGTCGACCTCCGCCGCCTGCTTCGCGACGAGCGCGGCCTGGCGCTGCGGCAGCACGATGACCGCGGTCGCGAGGCCGAGTCGGGTCGTGACGGCGGCGAGGTGACCGAACAGCACGAGGGGCTCGTGGAAGGTGGAGCGCTCGTCGTAGGTGAAACGGTCGCCGCCCGGACGGTCGCGCGTGGCACCGAGCACGTGGTCGAAGATGACGAGGTGGTCGAAGCCGAGGTCCTCGAGCGTCCGCGCGTACCGGACGAGATCGTCGGGATCGGTGCCGATCTCCAGCTGAGGGAACACCGCGCCGACGCGCATTCGGCCAGTATGTGGCGGATGGACGTCGCGGCCGCCGAGGCGGCGCTCCGCCGCGAGGCGCACGACGTGCACGGATGGTCGAACGGACCGCACGACGTGTACGCCGAGCACGAGCACTCCTACACGAAGGCGCTCGTGTGCGTACGCGGGTCCATCGAGTTCCGCCTCGCCGACGGACGGACCGTGCACCTCCGCGCCGGCGATCGCCTGGTGCTGCCGCCCGGCACGCGCCACTCGGCGGTCGTCGGACCCGAAGGCGTGGCGTGCATCGAAGGGGAACAGAGATGACGAAGCCGCTCGCGGGACGTCTCGCAAGGCTCGGCACCGAGACCGCGTTCGAGGTGCTCGCGAAGGCACGCGCGCTCGAGGCCCAGGGCCGCCACATCGTGCACCTCGAGATCGGCGAGCCCGACTTCGACACGCCGGCGCAGATCGTCGAGGAGGGGATCGCGTCGCTCCGGCGCGGCGAGACGCACTACACGCCGTCGGCGGGCATCCCCGAGCTGAAGGCGGCGATCGCGTCGTGGCTCGGCGCGTCCCGCGGCGTGGACGTAGATCCCGGCCAGGTCGTCGTGACCCCCGGCGCGAAGCCGATCATGTTCTTCGCGCTCCTCGCGCTGCTTGAGGAGGGCGACGAGGCGATCTACCCAGATCCCGGATTCCCGATCTACTCGTCGATGATCGCGTTCTCGGGCGCGCGCGGCGTTCCGCTCCCGCTCCGCGAGTCGAACGACTTCGCGCCCGACCTCGATGAGCTGCGGTCGCTCGTGACCGACCGCACGAAGCTCATCATCCTCAACTCACCGCACAACCCGACCGGCGGCGTGATCTCGCCCAGCGCGATCCGGGAGATCGCGATGCTGGCCCGCGCGCGGGACCTGTGGGTGCTGTCGGACGAGATCTACGGCGAGACGGCGTACGACGGCGCGCACCGCTCGATGCTCCTCGAGGACGGCATGGCCGAGCGCACGGTGCTCCTCGACGGCTTCAGCAAGACGTACGCGATGACCGGCTGGCGGCTCGGCTACGGCGTGTTCCCGTGGCCGCTCGTCGAGCCCGTCACCAAGCTCGTGACGAACTCCGTCTCCTGCACCGCAACGTTCGTCCAGCGCGCCGGCGTCGCCGCGCTCCGGTCGCGTCCGCCCGAGGTGGACAAGATGGTCGCCGCGTTCCGCGAGCGGCGGGACGTGGTCGTCGCGGGGCTCAACGCCATCGACGGCATCTCCTGCCGCGAGCCGCACGGCGCGTTCTACGTCTTCCCGAACATCCGCGGCCTCGGCGCGGGCGACAGCGCGACGGTCGCCGAGCGCATCCTCAACGAGGCCGGCGTGGCCACGCTCGCCGGCACCGCGTTCGGGAAGATGGGCCAGGGCCACCTGCGTCTCTCCTACGCGGCGTCGCTCGACGATCTGCGCCTCGCGCTCGACCGCATCGCGAAGTGGGCGGCGGACCTCACGGTGCACGCGGGAGCGCGCACCTCCTCGACCTGAGCCGCGCGAGCAGTGCCTCGAGGAGCGCGTCGCGCCGCGGCGGGCTTGCGCGCTCACACGCCCGGCACCTAGCGAGCCTCTGTAGCGCGGGATACCGTTCCGGCCCGTTCCGGGGCCGTTCAGACTAGGCGCGGGATGGAGCAGGCCCCGTACGCGCAGGAGCGCCGGCTCGTCACGGTGCTCTTCGCCGACTTCGTCGGGTTCACGACGCTCGCCGAGTCGCTCGACCCGGAGGAGCTGCAGCAGCTCGTCTCCGGGATCTTCGAGGATCTGGCAGAGGTCGCGGTGAAGTACGACGGCACGATCGAGAAGTTCATCGGCGACGCGATCTTCGTGATCTTCGGCGCGCCGGTCGCCCACGAGGACGACCCGCAGCGCGCTCTGCGCACCGCGCTCTCGATGCAGCGCGTCTTCGCCGACCACGCGGCGCGCGTGAAGAAGGAGCGCGGCATCGAGCTCGGCCTGCGCATCGGCATCCACACCGGGCTCGTCGTGGCGGGCGGCGTCCGCGTCGCGACGCAGTACGGCGTCATGGGCGACACGGTGAACATCGCGTCGCGGCTCCAGACGGCCGCCGGCCCGGGCGAGATCTACGTCACGCAGGCGACCTTCCGCCTCACGCAGCGCGAGTTCACCTTCCGCGAGGTCGGCCCGATCGAGATGAAGGGCAAGGAGCAGCAGGTGCTCGCGTACGCCCTCACGGGCGAGCGCAGCGAGAAGCGGCCGTCGATCGAGCTCAACGCGCCTCTCGTCGGGCGGTGGATGGAGCTCTCGCGCCTCGACCTCGCCTACCAGTCGTCGCGCGTGGGCCGCACCGAGGTCGTGCTCATCTCAGGCGAGCCGGGCATCGGGAAGAGCCGCCTCGTGTCCGAGTTCATCGGCCTCGCCGCCGGCGAGGAGAGCGCGCAGGACGCCGACCGGCCGCGGGTCATGCGCTGGACGTTCTCGCGCGTCAACCAGCGCTCGTACGCGGGGTTCATCGAGCCGATCCTCATCGAGCTCGGGATCGACCCCGCCGCGCCCGACGCCGCGCGCGAGTGCGAGCGCAGCCTCACGAAGCTCCGCTTCAGCGAGCCGGAGCGCGCCGGACCGGTCCTCTCGCAGTTCCTCCACCTGCCCGGGGCCGAGACCGCCGAGGAGGGGTCGGAGGAGCGGAAGCGGGAGATGTTCGTCGTCGTGTACGACGTGCTCGCGTCGCTCGCGCGCGACCGGCCGCTCCTCGTCGTGCTCGAGGATCTCCACTACGCGGACACCGCGTCGCTCGACCTCCTCTGGTTCGTGGCGGCGCGCGCGTCGCGCGTGCCGATGCTCTACCTGCTCGCGCAACGCCTCGGGCCCGGCAGCCCGGAGCCGCGGCCGACCCGCACGAACTTCACGCAGCTCGTCCTCGAGCCGCTGCCCGACGAGGAGGCGGCGCGCATCGTCGAGTCCGTCGTGCAGTGGGCCCCCGCCGAGCTGCGCGACCGCATCGTCGCGCGGGCGGGGGGCAACCCCTTCTTCATCGAGGAGTCGATCCGCTCGCTCGTCGAGTCCGGCGCGGTCGCGCGCGACGAGGAGGGCGAGTGGGTCGTGCGCGAGCGCCCGGCCGCCCTCGAGGTGCCGGCGACGCTCCACGCGGTCATCGCCGCGCGCATCGACCGGCTCACACCGCTCGCGAAGGAGTGCATCCAGCTCGCGTCCGTGATCGGCCAGCGCTTCGGCGACCGCGTCCTCCGCGCGGCGGGCGGCGACCGCATCGCCGACGCGGTCGACGCGCTGATCGCGGCGGACCTCGTGCTCGAGGCCGCGCCGGGCGAGCGGCGCGAGGGCCGCTACCGCTTCAAGCACGCGGTCACGCAGGAGGTCGCCTACAACACGCTCCTCGTCCGGCGCCGCGTCGAGCTGCACCGGCGCGTCGCCGCGGCCTTCGAGGAGGCCCTCGGCGACGGGATCAAGGAGTTCTACCCGGCGCTCTCCCACCACTACCTGATGGGCGAGGTGCCGGACAAGGCCGCGAAGTACGCGTGGAAGGCGGCGCAGCGCGCGATCTCGATCCACGCGCACGGCGAGGCGCTCCGCTTCGCGGAGACGGCGCTCGAGCTCTGGGAGAAGGCCGGCGAGACGGCGAAGAGCGTCGAGGCGCTCCACCTCGTGGCGCGGATCCGCCGCCTGCGCGGCGAGTACGACGCCGCGCTCGCGGCCTACGAGCGCGCGCTCGGCCTCCTCGTCGCGCAGCCCGGCGACCACCGCCAGGAGATCGCGAACCTCTACGCGCACATGGCCGAGCTCGCGACCCGCTGGGGCGCGAAGCACCCGGACCTCGACGGCCTCATCGCGGAGGGCCTCGGCCTCGTGGGCAACGAGCGCTCGCGCGAGCGCGTCCTCCTGCTCGCCGCCCGCGCGTTCCTCCCGCGCACGCTCCCCCGCTCCACCGACGCAGACTGGGAGGACGCGCTCGAGACGGCGCGGCAGGCCCTCGCGATCGCGGAGGAGCTCGGATCGCTCCGCGAGGTGTCGATCTGCCTCGACGCCGTCGGGTTCGCGTACCGCGAGCTCGGCCGCTACCGCGAGGCCTACGCCGCGAACGAGCGGCGGGTGCCGATCGCGAAGTCGCTCCAGGACAACGACGAGCTGATCGACGCGTACACGATGCTGTCGATGTCCGCGGTCGTGCTCGGCGACCTGCCGACCGCGACCGACCACGCCGCGACGGCGCGCGAGATCGCGATCACCACCGAGAAGCCGCGCCTCGGCCTCGCGGCGCTCCACATCGAGGCGCTCGCGCACCTCCTCGCGTCGGACTTCCCGGGCGCGCTCGAGGTCACCCGGCGCGCCGAGCAGCTCGGGTGGCCGGCCAACAAGATGGCCGCGATCCTCGCGAACGCGATGGCTGCCGCGGCGGCGCTCGCGTCGCCCGAGGAGAAGACGCTCCGCGACAAGCTCGTCGAGTCGGAGACGTTCCCGGCGATGCTCGCGGGCGCGGACTTCCTCGCCGCGTACTACGGCCAGCGCGAGAGCGAGAGCGCGTACCACGCGCTCCGCAGCGCGGGCCTCCGCCGGTTCGACCGCGTGCTGTTCGGACCGATGATCGTCGTCGCGTCCGTCCGCTGGGGCATCGACGACACGTCGTTCGAGGAGCGCGTCGCCGCCGAGGTCGAGCGGGCCGGCTACGCGCGCGGGCGTGCCTACCTCGTGCAGGCGCAGGGCCTGCGCGCGCTCCGCGCGGGCGAGCACGCGCGCGCCGAGGCGCTCCTCCTTGACGCGACCCAGGCCTTCGCCACGCTGCGCGCGGACCACGAGCGCGCCTGCGCGCTCGTCGACCACGCCGACGCGCTCGAGCGTCTCGGCCGCGCCGCGGAGGCAACGAAGGAGCGCGACGAGGCGCGGGCGATCGCGGAACGGCTCGGCGCGATCGCGCTCCGCACGCGGATCGACGCGCTCGCCGTGCGCGTCTAGCCGTGTACGCGCTCACCCGCCCCGGCGCCCTGCTGCGGATCGAGGGGGCGTTCGCGCTCGGGATCGCGACGTACCTGTTCTGGCGCACGGACGGCAACTGGACGCTGTACGCCCTCCTCATCGTCGCGCCCGACATCGGCATCCTCGGATACCTGCGCGGATCGCGGCTCGGGAGCGCCATGTACAACTTCTTCCACACCTACGCGGTCCCGGCGGCCCTCGGCGTGGCCGGTACGCTCACCGACACCGCGCTCCTCGTCTCGGTCGCGCTCGTGTGGGCCGCGCACATCGGCGCCGACCGGATGCTCGGCTACGGCCTCAAGTACGCCTTCACGCGCTTCATGGACACGCACCTCCACCGCGTCTAGCGCCGGCCCCGGGCACACGGACCGCACCATAGGCGGCGATGGAATGGCTCGGGACGTCCGAGTACGACATCGCGCGGCTCCTGTTCCAGCGCGGGCTCGCCGCCATCTACCTCGTGGCGTTCGTGGTCGCGCTGCGCCAGTTCCGCCCGCTGCTCGGCGAGCGCGGCCTCCTGCCGGTCCCGCACTACGTGGCGGTCGTGCCGTTCCGCTCCGCGCCGAGCCTCTTCCACTGGCGCTACTCCGACCGCCTGCTCGCGGCCGTCGCGTGGACGGGCATCGCGCTCTCGCTCTTCGCGCTCGCCGGCCTGACGGACCGCGTGCCCCTCACCGTCGCGGTTCTCGTCTGGCTCGTCCTATGGGCGCTCTACCTCTCGATCGTCAACGTCGGCCAGACCTTCTACGCGTTCGGCTGGGAGTCGCTGCTCTGCGAGGCGGGCTTCCTCGCGATCTTCCTCGGCAACGCGACGGTGCCGGTGCCGCTGCCCCTCGTGATCCTGGCGCGCTGGCTCGTGTTCCGCGTGGAGTTCGGCGCGGGGATGATCAAGATGCGCGGCGACCGCTGCTGGCGCGACCTCACCTGCCTCGACCACCACCACGAGACGCAGCCCATGCCGAACCCACTGTCGTGGCGGTTCCATCACCTAGCGAAGCGCGTCCACCGCCTCGAGGTGCTCGGCAACCACGTCGCGCAGCTCGTCATGCCCTTCCTGCTCTTCCTCCCGCCGCCGTTCCCGGTCATCGGCGGCGCGGCGATCGCCGGCACGCAGTCGTGGCTGCTCCTCTCCGGGAACTTCGCGTGGCTCAACTGGACGACGATCGTCGTGACCGTCTTCGCGTTCGACGACGCGACGCTCGGCGGGGTCCTCCCGCTCGACGCGGCGGCGGGCCCGCACGCGTTCCCCTTCGACGTGCTCGTCGTCCTCTACACCGCGCTCGTCCTCTTCCTCTCGTACCGGCCCGCGCGCAACCTCGTGGCACGGCGGCAGCTCATGAACGCGTCGTTCGACCCGCTGCATCTCGTGAACACGTACGGCGCGTTCGGGAGCGTCACGAAGGAGCGCTACGAGGTCGTGATCGAGGGGACGGCGGACGCGGTGCTGACGGGCGCGACGGAGTGGCGCGAGTACGAGTTCAAGGGCAAGCCCGGCGACGTCCGCTACCGCCCGCGTCAGTTCGCGCCGTACCACCTGCGCCTCGACTGGCTCATGTGGTTCGCCGCGATGGGTCCGGCCATCTACTACGAGTGGTTCGTCCCGCTCCTCGCGAGACTGCTCGCGGCGGACCGCCCCACGCTCCGGCTCCTCCGACACGACCCGTTCGACGGCCGGCCGCCGCGCTTCGTGCGCGCGCGCCTCTACCTCTACCGCTACACGACGCCGGCCGAGCGGCGCGCGACGGGCGCGTGGTGGGCCCGCACGCCCGCGGGCGAGTACGTGCGGCCGCTGTCGCTGCGCAGCTTCTCGCCCTAGGAGAGCGCGCGCCGGAGCGCGACGCGCGCCGCCCGGTACCCGCACATCCCGTGGACGCCACCGCCCGGCGGCGTCGCCGCCGAACAGAGGTACACGTCGCGCGCGGGCGTCGCGTAGGGGACCGCCCGCAGCACCGGCCGCGCGAGCAGCTGCATGCCCGAGTGCGCGCCGTTCGAGATGTCCCCGCCCACGTAGTTCGCGTTCTCACGCTCGACGTCGGCGGTGCCAAAGACGCGGCGCGCGAGCACGAGGTCGCGGAAGCCCGGCGCGAACCGCTCGAGCTGCGCCTCGACGCGCGAGGTCATGTCCACGGTCGAGCCGTTCGGGACGTGGCAGTACACCCAGAGCGTGTGCTTCCCCGCCGGCGCGCGCGACGGATCGAACAGGCTCTGCTGGCCGACGAGCACGAACGGGCGCTCGGGATGCCCGCCGCGCGCGACCTCCGCTTCCGCCGCGGCGATCTCCTCGAGCGTGCCGCCCACGTGCACCGTGCCGGCCCGCGCGCAGTCCGCCGCCCGCCACGGCACCGGGCCCGCGAGGGCGTAGTCGACCTTGAAGACGCCCGGCCCGTAGCGGTAGCGGCGGAGCGCGCGCCGGTAGCCCTCTGGCAGGCGGCGGCCCGCGATCCGGTCCGCGTCTCGAGGGGACGTGTCGAGGAGGTACGCGCGCGCGCGAGGGAGGGCCTCGAGCTCGCGCACGCGGTGGCCGGTCTCGATCGTCCCGCCGAGCGACCTGAGCCGCTCGGCGAGCGCCTCGGCGATCCGCTGGGAGCCCCCGCGCGCGACCGGCCAGCCGACCGTGTGGGCCGAGGCCGCGATCGTGAGCGCGAACGCGCCGCTCGTGGGCGCGGTGAGTGGCAGGAAGGAGTGCGCGGCGCAACCCGCGAAGAGCGCGCGCGCGGCCGTCCCCCGGAAGCCGCGCGCGAGGAGCGTCGCGGGCTGGAGCGCCATGAGCCCGAAGCGCGCCTCGGCGAGCGGGTGCCGCGGGAGATGCACGATCGGGCCCGTCCGGAGGGCCTCGGTGCGCTCCCACTCGCGCGCGACCTGCCCCACCGTCCGGCGCCACGCGGCCCCGTCGGGGCCGAGGCGCGACGCGGTCTCGTCGACCGATCGCGCGAGCACCGCGGCGGTGCCGTCGTCGAGCGGGTGCGCGAGCGGTATCTCCGGATGGATCCAGTCCACCTCGAGGCCGAGCTCGCGAAAGAACGGCGACGACGCCGCGAGGGGATGGATCGCCGAGCAGACGTCGTGGACGAAGCCCGGGAGCGTGAGCGCCGCGGAGCGGGAGCCGCCGCCGATCGTGTCGTTCGCCTCGATGACCCGTACCGCGCGGCCCGCGCGCGCGATGGCGACCGCGGCCGCGAGGCCGTTCGGGCCCGCGCCCACGACGACGGCGTCCACGGCGGCCACGCTATCGCTGATCGCGGACCGCCACCCGCCGCGGCGCGGGAAGGTGGACGATCGAGCGATGCGGATCGCCGCGCTCGCGCTCGCCCTGACCGTCGCCTGCACCACCGTCCCGGCGGCGACGGCGCCCGCGGACCCGTCGCCCGAGGCGACGGCCGTCCGGACCGCCGCACCCGCGGCGACCGCCGCGCCGGCGCCGACCGCGGCCGTCGCGGCGGTCCCGGAGCCGCCGCGCGTCCTGCGCACGATCGGCGGCGTCGAGTTCGAGGCCGTGGACTCGGCCGCCGATCTCTTCGTCGAGGCCGCGATCGGCCGCGACGACGGCGCGGTGATCGGGGCGCAGGTCGCGTCCGACATCGCGGACGTGGAGCGGGAGTTCGCGCGGCCGTTCGCGCACCGGCCGGTCGTCTACGTGTTCGCGACGACAGCGAGCTACGCGCGCGGCATGGCGGGCATCTTCGGCTACCCGCCCGCGACCGCGACCTTCATCGCCGAGAGCTCGGTGTCGTTCTTCGAGCCGCCGCTGCGGATCATCGGCGTGAACTGGGAGGCGGTGGGCGAGCGCCGGCCCGTGGCGTCGATCCGCCACGAGCTCGTGCACGACATGACGCTCGACGCCTGCGGCCGGTACTGCCACCTCGTTCCGGCGTGGCTCAACGAAGGGCAGGCCCGCCTCGCGGAGGCGCTCATCGCGGGATCCGAGTGGCGCCTCGCGCGCGTGCGGTACGAGGCCGCGTCGATGGCCGTCACGGACACGCTCATCCCCCTGCGCGACCTCGTGTCGCAGCACGCGTGGAACTCGCTCACCGACTGGGCCGGCTACTACAAGTACCAGCAGGCCGCGCGCACGGTCGAGCTCCTCCGCGAGGACGTCGGCGGATCCTCGCCGATCGCGCGCGTCTACGAGCGGATCGCGCGCGGCGAGAGCGTCGCCCAGGCGTACGCCGCGCTCACGGGCAGGTCCTTCGACGCCTTCCTCGCCGGGCTCCCCGCGCGGATCGCGGCGCCCGCGCCCGGGCCGAGCGTCGTCGCGACCACCTCGGCGGGCGCGCCACGCGCCGCGTTCCTCGTGCACGGGTTCCCGCCGTCGTCACCCGTGACGGTGCGGATCGAGGGCACGCGCGCCGCGATGGAGTGGATGCTCACCGTCTCGCCGTTCGGCGCGGCCTTCGAGGCCGTTCCCGGTGACCTGCCTCGCGGGCGCTACACGATCACGGCGACGAGCCCGGCGGCGGCCGCGACGGTGACCGCGACGAGGCGGTAGCTGGGACCCCGCCGCCTGCTGTGTTGGCACTCGGCACGGCCGCGCGCGGGTCGTCCGATGTGGCCAGTACGGCGGCCGCGAGCCTGATCCGCCGCGGCGCCTGGCGCGGGTGACGCGCATCCTGCAGCGCTAGCGGGTAGCGAGGATGAAGGTGTGCCCTCCCGCTCCTTCCGGTACGAAGGTCTCGAGCTCCACGGTCAGTCCGGCGGCCGCCGACCAGCCGCGGTACGTCCCGGCATCGGCGTGGCTCCACCACATGTCACCGCCGTCGACACCCAGCCAGTTCTTCTCGAGCCCGGTCCAGGCCTGGTGGCCGACCGTGGCCATGAAGGTCCCGCCGGGTCGGAGCCACGTCGCGACGGCACGCAGGATGGCCGGCTGCTCGGCCAGCGGCACATGGATGAGCGCGTAGAGGCAGACGACGGCGTCGAAGCTCTGCGCGGGGAACTCCACGGCGCTCATGTCCGCACAGAGGAAGGTCGCGCCGGGGACGAGCTCATGGGCGCGCTCGATCTGGACCGGTGAAAGGTCGACGCCGGTGACGGCATAGCGTCGAGACAGCCGGCGGGCGACCGGGATGCCGCAGCCACATCCGAGGTCGAGCACGTCCGCACCGGGGGCGAGCCGGTTCTCCAGAAGGTCCAGCCATGGTGCGTACTGGCCCTCGGCGGCATCGTCGGCTCGGTACGCGCGAGACACGCGGTCGTACCCGCGCCGCACCGTCTCCTTCGGGTCGTCCATGACCTCAGCATCGCAGCGCAGACCGCCCGGAGCACCCACGCGGAGCCGTGTCGCAGCTAGCGGCGGAGGTGCTTGTCGAACCACTCCGTCGCGCGGCGGAGCGCGTCGACGCGGTGCGCCTTCTGGCGGAAGCCGTGGCCCTCGTCCTGGTAGACGTGGTAGTCGTGGGTGCGGCCCTCCTGCTTGAGCGCGTTCGCGACGGCCTCGGCCTCGGAGAGCGGGGCACGCGGGTCGTTCGCGCCCTGGAGGATGAGGAGCGGCGCCTTGATGCTCCGGACGTGCGTGAGCGGCGAGCGGTCGCGGTAGAGCTCGGGGTCCTTCTTCGGGTCGCCGAGCTCGCGTTCGAGCATGAGCCGGAGGTCGCCGCGCGTCGTCTCGTGCAGCGTCCGCCACGAGACGACGCCGACCACGGAGACGCCCGCCGCGAAGCGGTCGGGCGCCTTCGCGAGCGCGTAGAGCGTCATGAAGCCACCGTACGAGCCGCCGTAGGCGCCGACCTTCCCCTTGGGCGCGACGCCCTCGCGCTCGAGCCAGTCCACGCCGGCGACGACGTCGGCGAGGTCCATGCCGCCCCAGTCGCCGCGATTCGCCTCCTGGAACTCGCGTCCGTAGCCGGTCGAGCCGCGGATGTTCGGCGCCAGCACGGCGTAGCCGCGGTGCGCGAACCACTGCGAGTGGTAGTCCCACCAGCGAAAGTGCTGGCTCGTCGGCCCGCCGTGGATGTGGACGATCGCGGGCGTCACGTCGCCGCGCACGGCCTCGGCGTGCGGCAGATAGAGGAACGCCGGGATCTCGCGCCCGTCGGACGAGCGGTAGCGGATGTGCCGCGGCTCCACGAGCACCTCGGGGTCGATCGACGCGGGGAGCGACGCCGTGATCGGACGCGCGCGCACCGCGCGCGGCTCGCGCACCCACACGTCCCAGGGACGGCGCGCGCTCGAGAACACGACGGCCGCCGTCGCGCTGTCGGGTCCGGTACGCGGCCACTTGTGCACACCGGGGAGGTCGAGCGCGGCGTGGTCGGCGTGGGAGGCCACGAACACCTCGCGGACGCTCGTCTCGCCATCGCGGCTGTGCAGGTAGCGGATCGCGCGCCCGTCGGCGCGCCAGCACGGCTCGGTCGAGTCGAACGGCGTGTTCGTGAGGCGCTCGACCTCCGCGACCTCGTGGCGCTCGTCCAGGCGCGCGACGGCGATCTCAAAGCGCCCGCGGACGTCCGTGCTGAACGCGATCGCGTCGCCGAACGGCGACCACGCGACCTCGAGCGACTGCCCCGCCACGCCGTTCCTCGTCTCGAGGCGCCGCGCCGCGCCGCCACCCGAGGGGACGAGGTAGATGTCGGCGATCGTGCGGTCGTCCTCGCGGCGCGACTGGAACGCGATCCAGCGGCCGTCGGGCGACCACCGCGGCTTCTCGTCGGCGAACGATCCGTCGGTGAGCTCGCGCCGCTCGCCCGTCGCGACGTCGATCACGCTGATCGCGGACGCGCGCCCCGCCGCGACGGACGCGCACGCGATCCGCGAGCCGTCCGGCGACCACTCGATCTCCCGGTGCGTCACCTCGGGCTCCCCGGTGAGCGCGCGCTGGCGCCGGCCGTCGCGGCGCATGAGCCAGATCTGGTACCGCTCGTCGCCGCCCGCGTCGCGGAGGAACGCGATCCCGGCGCCGTCCGGCGACCAGCGTGGCCAGGCGCTCCGCTGCGGCGAGTCCGTCAGCTGGTAGATCCGCTCGCCGACGAGGGGCGCGACGAAGACCTCGAAGTTGCCGCTCCGGTCCCAGGAGAACGCGACCTCGCGGCCGTCGGGCGAGAGGTCCGGGCCGCCCCACAGGTGATCGACGTACGGCGAGCCCACGAGATCCTCGATCGGGACGTCGCTCCAGCGGCCGCCGAGCGGGGCGGGCCGCAGCGGCAGGTCCTCGGGGCGGACCATCTCCGGCGGGTTCGCGATCGTCGTCGGCGGCGTCGTGGTGCCGTGGAACGCCCAGTCGTCCTCGAAGCTTCGGGGGCGGCGCCGCGGCGTGTCGACGCTCATCGCTCCGGCCTCGGCGCGCGGGCCTGCTTCGCGGGCGTCGTCTGCGACACGACGAGCGTCGTCGGGCCCATCGCGGCCTCGACCGGTGCGGTCTCCTCGGTCGGTATCAGGGGACTCGGCGTCTGGAGGTCCTCGAGGCGGCCACGATACGCCCTGTCCCACGGCGCCGGAAGGAAGATCCCGAACCGCTTCTTCGGCCTCGGCAGCTCGTTCTGCAACTGCCCGAGCGTCTCCTTGCCGGCGCTCCACTGCGGCCCGCGCGACGACCACAGGATCGCCGAGAACTCGAGGCCGAGGAGCGGCCGTGCCGCCGGGTCGGACAGGTCGAGATCGCCCGCGACGAGCACGCCGCCCGCCTTCCCGAGCAGCAGCACGGTCGCGCCCTGCGCTCCGCTCTTGACGCGGATCGCGCGGATCCCCGGCCGGAGCCGCTGGTCGTCGCCGAGCGTGATGTCCGGCCCGCCCGCGATGGCCCCGGCGTCGTCGGCGTGCGCAGCGATCTGCACCCCGAGCGCGTCGCGGAACCGCGCGGCGTCCGCCGCGCGCTCGCGGTTCGTGAGCACGAGCAGGGACGCGTCGCCCGTGCCGCGGATCATGCGGAGCGCGCGCTGGCTGAACGCCGGCGCGTCGATCATCACGTTCCCCGCGTCGGCGTCGAACACGACGTACTGCCGGTCGTCCTCGAGCGGCTCGAACAGCTCGAAGATCCACGAGCGGAGCTGGTGGATGTCCATGGGGCGCGATCGATCCTAGGGCTTCCGCGCGAGGAGCGACGCGAGCACGAAGAGCGCTTCCTTGCCCGTCCCGGTGCGCGCGAGCCTCCCGGCACGCTCGAGCCGCGCCGCCGTGCGCGCGACGCGGTCGGCCTCCCAGTCGAAGAGCCGCTCGGCCTGCTTCGGGGTCATCGCGCCCGCGAGCTCGAGGGCGCGCCCGAGCACCACCTCGGCCGCCTCCGCCGACGCGAGCCGCTCCGCGGCGCGCACCGCCTCCGGGTAGCGCCGCGTGAACAGGTCGTACGTGTAGTTGTAGTCCTCGTGCGTCTCGCCGACCGCGCGGACGAGCGAGACGTACATGAGGCGCTGCACCTCGTCGACGGCCTTGTCGTACTCGCGCTTCCCCTCCTTCGAGACGATGCCGAGCGTCGCGCGCATGCGCTTCGTCTGCGTCTCGCCGTTCTGCGTGAGGAACTCGACGACGCGCCTGCCGAGATCCGAGAGGCGGCCCGCGCGGACGTCCTCCAGGTGATCGTCGGGCTCGCCCGCGCGGCCGAACGTCGCGTAGAACGCGGGGAGCAGGCGCTTCGACACGAACGTGGGCTTGCGGACGAGCAGCGCGCCGTAGTACGCCTCCTTCGCCTCCGCGATCTCGTCCTTCCAGCCCCACATCCACTCCCACTTCTTCCCCTCGTCCGTCGTCGCGAGATGGTCGAAGCCCGCCGGGAGCGGCGCGTCGCCCGTCCGGAGCGTGAACGCGAAGCAGAAGCCGAGGTCGTCGATCATCGCGAGGAGGCCGGCCTTGTTGCGCACGCGGTGCGCGCGCGCAAGCCGCTCCCGGTGCGCCGCGAGCGCGTCGTCGAGCGACGCGGACCTCCTCCTCAACTGAGGAAGAGCGCGACGAGGCCCGCGAGGACGGCGAGCGCGCCCGCGCGGCGGGACGCCGCGTGCAACTTCGCGAACTCGCGGCGCGCGGGATGGCCTTCGGGGAGGTCGTCGAAGCCCGCTGTCGCGCGGCGGAACTGCCGCGCTACCGGGTTCGCGTACGCGCTCGCGTAGACGGTCGCGCCGGCCATCACGACGAGCGCGGCGAACCGGAGCCAGTGGCGCTCGTCCACGGTCTCGTAGTTCACCGCGCGGATCCAGGCGGTGAGGATCGCGACGATCGCGGCGACGAGCGCCGCGCCGTCGTACCGCCGGAGCGCCTCGCCGAAGGCCGTCGCCGCGTCGGGCCGCGGCAGCTCCTTGAAGAGGGCGGGCGCGGCGAACGCGCCGAGGGCGAGGCCGCCGCCGACGATCACGGCCAGCGCGAGGTGGTACGCGAAGACGAGCGCCTGGAAGGTCACGACCTCCGCGTTCACGAGCCATGACCGTAACCGTTCCGAGGAATTCCCGACCTCCGCGCCCGGTTATCCTCGACGCATGGGGAGCACGTATCGGGACTGGTTCGCGCGGCTCAAGAAGGACGTCCGCGAGGTCACCCCCGAGCAGGCGGCCGAGCTCGCGAGGCAGCCGGGCGCCCAGGTCGGCGACGTGCGCGAGAAGAACGAGTGGGACGAGGGCCACGTCCCGGGCGCCGTGTTCGTGCCGAAGTCCTACCTCGAGCAGTGGGCTGAGGACCGCCTCCCGAACAAGGAAGCGCCGACGATCCTCTACTGCGCCGGAGGCGTGCGCTCCGCGATGGCCGCGGCGACCCTCACGCAGCTCGGCTACACGGACGTCGTCAGCGTCGCGGGCGGGTTCAACCGCTGGAAGCAGGCGGGGCTGCCCGTGCAGCTGCCCGCCGCGCAGTTCACGCCCGAGCAGGCCCAGCGGTACAGCCGGCACCTGCTCATCCCCGAGGTCGGCGAGGCGGGGCAGCGGAGGCTCCTCGACTCGAAGGTGCTGCTCATCGGCGCGGGCGGGCTCGGCTCGCCGTCGGCGTACTACCTCGCGGCGGCCGGCGTGGGCACGCTCGGCATCGTCGACAGCGACGTCGTCGACGCGACGAACCTCCAGCGGCAGATCCTCCACTCGACCGAGCGGCTCGGGACGCCGAAGGTCGCGTCGGCGAAGCGCACGCTCGAGGCCCTCAACCCCGACGTGAACGTCGTCGCGTACCAGGAGCGCCTCACGAGCGCGAACATCGACCGGATCCTTCCCGAGTACGACGTCATCGTCGACGGGGCGGACAACTTCCCCACGCGCTACCTCGTGAACGACGCGTCCGTGAAGTGGCGGAAGCCGGTGGTCCACGGGAGCATCTACCGCTTCGAGGGCCAGGTCACGGTATTCCAGCCGTTCGAGGGCCCCTGCTACCGCTGCCTCTTCCACCAGCCGCCGCCGCCCGAGCTCGCGCCATCGTGCGCGGAGGCGGGCGTCCTCGGCGTGCTCCCCGGCGTCATCGGCACGATCCAGGCGAACGAGGCGCTCAAGCTCCTCCTCGGCATCGGCGAGCCGCTCATCGGGCGCTACCTCCTCTTCGACGCGCTCGAGGGAGCGTTCCGCGAGGTGCGGCTGCGGCGCGACCCCGCGTGCCCCGCGTGCGGCGAGCGCCCGACGATCACCGAGTACATCGACTACGAGGGCTTCTGCGCCTCCCCGGCGGAGTGGGAAGCGCAGCACGCCACCGCCTGATCCCGCGGCGCGGCCGCATCCGTATCCTCTCTAGCGGGATGAGACGGCCGCTCGCGCTCGCCTTCGCGCTCCTCCTCACGGCGTGCACGGGCGCGCCGGGCGGGACCGCGCCCACCGCGACGCCCGCGGCGAGCGTCGACATCAAGCAGTCGCTCATGGACATCGCGTACGTCGCGCTCGCCGACCAGGACGTGCACAAGGTCTCGAGCAAGAAGCTCCTCGTCGCGGCGCTCGACGCGCTCAAGGAGCGCGCCCGGTCGAGCGGCGGCAAGGACGACGTCGCCACGCCCGAGTTCAAGGACGAGGCCGACGTCATCCTCCCCGACTTCAACAGGTTCGCCGAGGCCGCGAAGGAGCTTGCGCGGAAGAACCCGCAGCTCTCGGCGGCGAACATCGCGGAGGTCGCGATCACGGCGATGATGCGCGCGACCCCGGACTGCCACACGTACTGGGTCACGCCGAGCGGCGTCGTGCGCTCGCGCCCCGAGCAGACGCGCGGCACGCCCGCGATGGCGCCCGCGAACGCGACCGCGCCCGACGAGGCGGGCCTCCGCTACGCGCTCATCGACGGGAGCATCGGCTACCTCACCTGGCGCGAGTTCGCCGCCCACGGGACGTACAGCATCACGAACGCCGTGAAGAAGGGACTCGACACGCTCCTCGCGCAGGGCGCGAAGGCGTGGCTCTTCGACCTCCGCGCGAACGCCGGCGGCGACCCGCCACAGGCCATGACGTCGTGGTTCCTGAATGGCGAGCCCACGATGCGCATCGAGGTGCGCACGGGCCAGGCGGGGACGCAGACGGCAAAGAAGGAGCTGCGCCTGCCGGACGAGTACCAGCTCCCCGTCGCGGTCGTCGTCAACGACCGCGGCGGCTCGTCGCCCGAGGTCTTCACGCTCGGGCTCAAGGAGAACAAGCGCGCCGTCATCGTCGGCAGCAAGACCATCGGCTGCCTCGGGGCGACGTCACCGACGCCGCTCCCCGACAAGAGCCAGATCTTCGTGACGTCGCAGGAGTTCGTCGGCGCCGTCACCGGCACGCGCTACAACAACGTCGGCATCCCGCCGGACGTCCCGGCCGATGACGCGAGCGCGGTCGCGGTCGCGAGCGGGATCCTCAAGGACCTCATCGCGAAGGGGAAGCTGTACCCCTAGACCGCACGCGCGCGGATCCGAGGCCGTGTGGCTCGGTCGCTCGCTCTGAGCCGTCGCGCGTGACCCGTATCACTCGCCGACCGTACGGCGGTCGCGCGCATGCCGCACGTGGTGCCACCGGATCGGTACGACCGAGCCGTGGACGCCGCTGCGCGGTCCACCTAACGTTCACCATCGTCCGGTGAGGACACGGAGGAAGTTGGGAACGTGACCATCGCGAACGTGCGGGCGGAAGCACTCCCGGTCGAGGTCCTGGCGCCCGTCCCCGACGTCATCGAGCGCGCCCGCAAGGGCGACAAGGCCGCGTTCGCCGAGCTGTACGACGCGCACGTCGACAGCGTGTACCGCTACCTCCTCTACCGCGTGCGCGAGCCCAGCGACGCCGAGGACCTGACGAGCGAGGTCTTCACGCGGGCGTTCGCGAACATCCACCGCTACAAGTGGCAGGGCAAGTCGTTCCTCGCGTGGCTCTACACGATCGCGCGCAATGCCGTGACGGACCGCCGCCGCCGCGAGCGCCCGACCGTGGACCTCGAGGACGCGTACGGCCTCCACGAGGAGGGCCCGACCGCCCACGACAACGCCGTCCGTGGCGAGCAGCTCATCGCCCTCCGCGGCGCGATCGGCCACCTCACGGGCGAGCAGCGCGAGGTCCTCGTGCTCCGCTTCATCGAGGACCTCTCGAGCCGCGAGGTCGCGCAGATCCTCGGCAAGAACGAGGGCGCGATCCGCGCGCTCCAGTTCCGAGCGCTCGGCCGCCTGCGCAAGCTCCTGGAGGAGCACCTCTCCGCGTAAGGCAGGTCTTAGCGTTCCCTTAGCCGCCGTCCCGTACTCTCGGTCGATGAAGCGCGCGGCCGCCGCCCTCCTCGCCGCCGTCATCCTCTCCGCCTGCGAGATCCTGCCGGCCGAGGTCGCGCGCGAGCTCCTGCCCGGGCAGACCGCGACGCAGTACCGCGTGGCGGACGCGGCGCTCTCGCAGCTCATCGAGCGCCACGTGGATCGCCCGACGTCGAAGCAGCTCGTCGCGGGCGCGCTCGACGCGATCGACGCCGCGATCAAGGCCGAGGGCATCGAGCCCGCCTACGACCGGCCCGTGCTCACCGGCTCACAGCAGAGCGACATGGCGAAGCTCGCGGCGACGATCGACCTGCTCGCGCAGAAGTACCCGCAGGCGAGCGACCCGCAGACAAAGGCAGGGCTCGACCGCGCGAAGTGGCTCGAGCGCGTCGCGACGGACGGCATGGCGAAGTCGCTCAAGGAGTGCCACACGTATTTCCTGCCGCCCGACCGCGCGAAGACGTTCAACCAGCCGCCGCAGGAGTACTCGGGCATCGGCGCGCAGATCTCGCCCGCGCGGGCGGGCGACACGCTCCCAGAGATCGCGACCGTCTTCCCGAACTCGCCGGCCGAGCGGGCGGGGCTCCGCTCGGGCGACCGCATCAAGAGCGTCGACGGGGTGCCCGTCGACGGCTTCACGCCGGAAGAGGTCGCGACGCGGATCCGCGGGACCGAAGGGACGACCGTCACGCTCGTGCTCGTGCGCGCGGGCGCGGAGCGCACGGTGCCGATCGTGCGCGCGCGCCTGGTGCCGCCGCGCGTGATCATGCGGGACTACGAGAGCGGGAAGATCGGGTATGTCTCGATCAGCGCGTTCAACGGTGACGTGACGCGCCAGACGTCGGAGGCCGTGCGCGCGCTCATCGCGGGCGGCGTGCAGGCGATCGTGCTCGACCTGCGCAACAACCCGGGCGGCGACCTCTCCGCGGCGCAGGACATCGGCAGCATCTTCACGAAGGGCACGCTCGTGCAGCAGATCGGGCGCGACGGCGAGAAGCGCCCCCTCCGCACGAACGACAAGTGGTACTGGCCGGAGGCCAAGCCGCTCGTGGTGCTCGTCAACGAGCGGAGCGCGTCAGGCTCCGAGATCGTCGCCGCCGGGGTCCGCGCGAACGGGTCGGGCACCCTGGTGGGGACGCGCACCGCGGGCTGCGTCGGGATCGGCCAGCCCCGGACCCTGCCGGACGACAGCCTCCTCCTCGTCACGGTCGCGCGCATGATCGACGCCAAGACCGGCGAGGAGCTGAACGGCCAGGGCCTCGGCGTCGCGCCCGACGTGGTCGTCGCGCAGGACCCGAACGCGGGCGACGCGCAGCTCGACGCAGCGATCGCGACGCTCCGCTCGCGGCTCTAGCCCCGGGCGTATCCGAGGGCCACGAGGCCCGCGACAAGGATCGCGACGCCGGCGTACTGGTTCGGCGCGAGGCGCTCCTTCAGCACCGCGATCGCGAGGACCGCGGGCAGCACGGGGTAGAGGCCGCTCGCCGTCGCGACGATCGCGGCCTCGCCGGCCGCGACGCCGAGCACGAACAGGACGTTCGCGAGCGTGTCGAACACCGCCGCGGCGAGCACGAGCCCGAGCGTGCGCGGCCGCCGGTCGGCGGGCACGCCGCTCCGGAGGAGGAGCGCGGCAGCGAGCATCGCGCCGAACCCCGCGACCCGGCCGCCGAGGATCAACGCGAGCGGCTCGACCTCGCGCGTCGCCGCGGTCATGAGCCCGCCCCACATCCCGAACCCGAGCATCGCGAGGAAGGCGATGCCCACGCCCGGGAGCGGCCGGCCCGCGAGCCGGCGGATCGCGCGCAGGTCGGCCGACGCGAGCAGCACGCCGAGGAACGTGACCGCGATCGCGATCGCCTCCGCGGTCGAGAGCCGCTCGCCGAGGAAGAGCACGACGAGCACGACCGTCACCGCGGAGTACCCGGCGGTGATCGGGCTCACGACGGCGATGGGCCCGAGCGCGAGCCCGCGGTACAGGAGGAGGAGCGAGACGCCGCCGAGCGCGCCGAGCGCGAGCGACCAGTACGCGACCGTCGCGTCCACCGCGGGCCAGCGCCCGAGGAGCGCGAGGCCCGCCGCGTAGAGGACCGTCCCGACGCCCTGCATCCCGATGGACGTCCAGACCGCGGGGATGCGGCGCGAGGCGATGCCGCCCGCGTAGTCGGCGATGCCCCACGCGATCGCGGCGCCGAGGCCGGCGGCAAGCGGACTCAGACGACGAGCTGGCGCGGGGCGCGCGTGAGGTTCCTGCTGCCATCGGCCGTGATGACGAGCATGTCCTCGAGGCGGACGCCGCCGACCTCGGGGTCGTAGATCCCGGGCTCGACCGTGACGACGTCGCCGCGCTCGAGCGGCTTCGTCCCCGCCCGGCCGACGGACGGCGCCTCGTGGATCTCGAGCCCCACGCCGTGGCCGGTGCCGTGGATGAAGCCGCGCGGCGGACCGCCCGGGCGGCGCTGCTGCCCCGGCCGGAGGGTGTCGTAGCCGGCCTCGAAGATGATGTCCTCGACCAGCTCGTGCACCTCCCGCCCCGTGACCCCCGGGCGGAGCGCGGCGATGCCGGCGTCCTGCGCTCGCTTCGTGACCTCGTACATCCGGACGATCTCGGCGCTCGGCTCGCCCTTCGAGACCGTGCGCGTCATGTCGGCCCAGTACCGCGTGGTCTTGTGCTGGGGGAAGATGTCCATCACCACGGCCTCGCCGGCGTGGATCGGTCCCGAGCCGATCGAGTGCGGATCGGCCGCGTAGGCGCCCGGCGCGATGATCGTCGACTCCGCGAGGCACCCGCGCTCGAGGAGCGCGCCCTCGACGATCGCGCGCACGCGCTCCGCGGTGAGCGGCTCGCCCTCGAGCATCAGAACGCGGTCCTTCCCCACGGTCGAGCGGCGGACGGCGTCCACGCCCTTCTCCCACGCCTCCTCCGTCGCGCGCTGCGCGGCCTCGATCGCGGCAAGCTCGTCGGGCCGCTTCGCCCGGCGGCGCGCGTCGAGATCCTTCGCGAGCACGAGGCTCACGCCGCGCGCGCGGAGCGCCTCGGCGAGGCCGAACGGGAAGTACCGCGGCACCGCGATCTCGCGCAGCGTCCGCTCCGCGAGGAAGCGGTCGATGACGGTCGCCGTCGCCTCGTCGCCCAGCACGCCGGCGGCGGTGAGCTCGCGCGCGCCGAACTCGTCGACGTTGCGCACGGCCGTCGCGCGCGACTCCTTCCGTGCACGGGAGAACTCGAGCGAGCTGATCACGACGATCCGCTCCTCGCCGTGCTCGAGCGTGATGAACGCGTCCGGCGCGAGGAACCGCGTCGTGTGGAAGATGTCCGGGAACCGGTACGAGTCGCCGTAGAAGAGGAGGGCCGCCGCCGATCCGGTGTCCACGCGGTCACGCTAGCAGCGCCGGGCCTTGGTAGCCTCCGCCACGCGTGACCGCGCTCGAGCTGATCGCCGCCGCGACGCAGGCCGTGTACCTCGCGATCTTCGTCCTGGTCGTCCGGAAGGTGATCCGGCGGCCGACCGTCGCGCATGTCGACATGGCGCTGTTCCTCGGCGCGATCACGGTCGCCTTCGTCCGCACGCGCCTCACCGGCTGGTTCGGCCTCCCGGACCTGCGGATCGTCGGCATCGTGGTCACCTCGCTGATCGTCGCGATGCCGTACCTGCTCCTCCGCCTCTACGACGACTTCTCGCACGTCCCCGAGCGGCTCCGCCGCGCGGCGCAGCTCGGCCTCCTCGTGTCGGTCCTGCTCATCGCGGCCTTCGATCCCGCTCCCCTCTGGGCATCGCTCACCCTCGTCGCGTACTTCGCGGTCGTGTCGTCGTACGCGTCGCTCCTCTTCCTCCGGCGCGCGCGCCTCGCGCAGGGCGTCACGCGGCGGCGGATGGAGGCGATCGCCGCGGGCGGCGGGCTCCTCGCCGCCGCCATCGTCACCGCCGGCCTCGGCCTCACGCTCCCTCCGGACCTGCGCGGCATCACGTCCGGTCTGACGCAGCTGCTCGCGCTCCTGTCCGGGCTCGCGTTCTACGTCGGCTTCGCCCCGCCGGCGATCCTCCGGCGCGCGTGGCAGGAGCCGGAGCTCCGCGCGTTCCTCGCGCGGGCGGCCGAGCTGCCGCGCCTCCCGACGACGGCCGAGATCGTCGCGGCGCTCGAGGAAGGCGCCGGGAAGACGGTGGGCGCCTCGGCGCGCATCGGGCTCTTCAGCGGCCACGGCACGCTCCGGTACCAGCGGCCCGGCGAGGCGGAGCCGATCGAGCGGCCGTCGGACGCGTACATCGCCGGCCGCGCCTTCACCGAGCAGCGCACCGTCTTCACGGCGCAGCCCGCCGAGGACGACCGGGAGCACGCGCGCGAGTACGCGGAGGCCGGAGTCGGCGCGGTCATCGCCACGCCGATCGTCGCGGGGACGGAGCGCCTCGGCGTGCTGACCGTCTACGCGGAGCGGTCCCCGATCTTCGCGGAGAGCGACATGGAGCTGACGAGGCTCCTCGCGGAGCAGGCCGCGGTGATCCTCGAGAGCCGTGCTCTCATCGACGAGGCCGCGCGCGTCCGCGCGCAGGAGGAGGCGACGCGCCTCAAGGAGGACTTCCTCTCCGCCGCGGCGCACGACCTCAAGACGCCGCTCACGACGCTCGTCGCGCAGGCGCAGTTCCTCGAGCGCAAGGCCGAGCGCGACCCGAAGGCGCCCGTGGACAGGGAGGGTCTCGCTCGGATCGTGCGGGAGGCGAAGCGCCTCACCGACCTCGTGCTCGAGCTCCTCGACGCGGCGCGCGCCGAGCAGGGCCGGCTCGTCGGCGACCGGGAGCCGGTGGACCTCGTCGAGCTCGCGCGCGAGATCGCGGAGCGCCAGACCGAAGCGGCCCGCATCGTCGTCGAGGCGGTCGCGCCCGTGATCGGGCAGTACGACCGCCACCGCATCGCGCAGGTGATCCAGAACCTCGTCGAGAACGCCCTCAAGTACGGCGGCCGGACGGGGACCATCACGGTGCGCGTGGGGCAGAACGACGGCGAGGCTCGCCTCAGCGTCGCCGATCAAGGGATCGGCATCCCGCCCGAGGACCTGCCGCACATCTTCGAGCGCTTCCGGCGAGGCGGGAACGTAGACTCTCGCCGCTTCACCGGAATGGGACTCGGCCTGTACATCGTGCGCGGCATCGTCGAGCAGCATGGCGGCCGCATCAGCGTCGAGAGCGCGCCCGGCAAGGGCAGCACGTTCCACGTCGCGCTCCCGGCGCTCGACGGAAGGATGGACGGGTGATCGCCTGGGCGGGCGACGAGCCGGTGCGCGGCATCCCCGAGACCGCGGGCCCCGCGGAGGCCGCGCGCGGCGGCCGCGGCAGGAGGCGTCCGGTCCTCGTCGTGGACGACGACCGCTCGATCCTCGAGACGGTCTCGCAGATCCTGCGCGCCGACGGCTACGACGTCCTTCGCGCGACGAGCGGCAGGGAAGCGCTCGCGCACCTCGACCGCGTGGAACCGAGCGCGGTGCTGCTCGACATGCGGATGCCGGACGTCGACGGCTGGGCCGTGGCACGCGCGATCGCGGCGCGCGGCCGGCGCGTGCCGGTGATCGTGATGACGGCGGCGGCGAACGCGCGCCACTGGGCCGAGGAGATCGACGCGACCGCCTTCCTCGCGAAGCCGTTCGACATCGACGAGCTGCTCACCGTCGTGGAGCGCCACACCCGACCGCTCGCCTGATCGGCCCGCGCCTTGCTCCGGCGTGGCGCGTGGACGCGATGGACGACGTCATCGAGGGCCTCGAGGCGGACCGCTTCACCGACCTGCGCGCCGAGCTCCGCGACGCGTTCCTCGACGAGCCGGAGGCGGTCGCCGCGCTCGACTGACCTGGGAGCGGTCTCTCGCGAGCGCCGTGACGCCGCCGGAGAGCGGGTCCGCCTCGCGGTCCGGCGCGGGACCGCCACATTCGGGGCGTCCGCGGTGCTCTAGGAGAGCATGGGCGCAGAAGCCGTGGGGATCCTTCGCGCGGGCCAGGCCGGCGGGGCGCTGCCGCCGGCGTTCGAGCGCCTCTTCCGGGCCGAGTACGCGCGCGTCGTGCGCATCGCGCAGCGCGCGCTCGGGGACCAGGACGAGGCGGAGGACGTCGCCCAGGACGTGTTCCTCTCCTTCTACCGCGCCCACCCGGCGGACGCCTCGTACGCGGCGTCGTGGCTCCACGCGGGCGCGGCGCACGCCGCGCTCAACGCGATCCGCACGCGGAAGCGCCGCGCGGCGCGCGACGCCGCGCACCTCGCGGAGCGCGAGGCGCGTGCGGGCGCCGATCCGGAGACGGAGGTCATCGTCGCGGAGGAGCGCGACGCCGCGCGCGCCGCGCTCGGGCGCATCCCCGCGCGGAGCGCGACGGTGCTCGTCCTCCGCTACAGCGGGCTCTCGTACAGGGAGGTCGCCGAGGCAGTGGGGCTTCCGGCCGACCAGGTCGGCACGGCGATCCGCCGCGCCGAGGAGGCGTTCAAGAAGGAGGTCATGCGAGATGGAGCGGAATGACGCGGTGATCGAGCGGATGCTCGCCACCGAGGAGACGGCGATCGACACGGAGGCGGGCCTCAGCCGGTTCGCCGAGCGCGCGCGGTCGGTCCGCGGCCCGGAGCGGCGCCCGTGGCTGCGGCCGCTCGCCGCGGCCGCCGTGATCGCGCTCGTGTTCGCCGGCGCGGCCGCGACCGGCGCCGCGGACACGATCGTCACGATCTTCCAGCCGAAGAAGGTCGCTCCGGTGACGGTGCAGGTCACGGACGTGAGCGGGCTCCCGGACCTCTCGGCCTACGGCACGGTGACCTGGAAGACGCGGCCCGAGCAGCGGCAGGCCCCGACGATCGAGGCCGCGGAGGCCGCGACCGGTCTCCGCGCGCTGCGCCCGGCGACCTCGCCCGGCGCGGACGAGCGCGTCTACACGATCTCGCGCGGCGAGGCGTCCTTCGCCTTCGACGAGGCGAAGCTGCGCGCCTCGGCCGACCGCGTGCAGCGCACGCCGCCGCCGATGCCCGCGTCGATCGCCTCGAGCACCCTCACGGTCACGGGCGGCCCCGCGATGGTGCGCTCGTGGGGCGGCTCGTTCGATGCGGCGAAGGCGGGCTCGTCCATGCCGCGCCTCGTCATCGCGCAGTCGCGCGCGCCGGTCGTCACGTCCAACGGCGCGACCGTGGACGAGCTCCGCGACTACGCCCTCGCCCAGCCGGGCCTGTCCCCGAGCCTCGCGCAGCAGATCCGCGCGATCGGGGACCCGTCGCAGACGCTGCTCGTGCCGGTGCCCATCGACCTCGCGTCCGGGCGCGCCGTCACGGTGCGGGGCGTCCAGGGCGTGCTCGTCGGCGACTCGACGGGCCTCGGCAGCGCGCTCTTCT
>DASSSF010000057.1:0-5482 GCA_035708565.1 Candidatus Limnocylindria bacterium | reverse complement strand
GCTGAGCTCCGGCTCCGTCGCCGTCTCCCCGAGCGACAGCCCGAGCACGCGGTCCATGTCGAGGAGGACGGCGAGCGCCGCCGCTCGTCCCTGCGGGTCGGGGTCAGTGAGACGGTCGATCGCGCGCTCCGCCGCCGCGACCGCGACCGGCGTGTTGAGGTCGTTCGCGAGGGCGTCGCGGAACGCGCGCAGCGCCTCGTCGTCCGGCGGCGGACCCTCGGCGGGCAGCGCGCCCGCCGCGCGCGCCTCCGCGATCGCGCGCCGCCAGCGGTCGAGCCGGTTCTGCGCGGCGCCGAGGCCCTGGCGCGTGAACGCGAGCGGCTTCCGGTACGACGTGCCGAGCGCGAGCATGCGGAACGCGAGCGGCTGGAAGCCCCACTCCTCGATGTCGCGCAGCAGGTACGTGTTGCCGATCGACTTGTGCATGCCCTCGCCTTCGACGGTGAGGAAGCGCACGTGCATCCAGTACCGCACGAACGGCTTCCCGGTCGCGGCTTCCGACTGGGCGATCTCGCACTCGTGGTGCGGGAAGACGTGATCCTCGCCGCCCGAATGGATGTCGAACGTCTCGCCGAGGTACTTCATCGACATCGCGGAGCACTCGATGTGCCACCCGGGCTTCCCCGGTCCCCACGGCGAGTCCCAGCGCTGGAGGTCCTCGGCCTTCGCGCCGCGCCACAGCGCGAAGTCGGCGGGGTGCCGCTTGTTCGGGTTCGGCTCGATGCGCGCGCCCGCCTTGCGCGCCGTGGGGTCCTCCGGCGAGAGCCTCGTCCCGTACCCCGGGAAGGTCGTCACGTCGAAGTACACGCCGTCCGGCGCGACGTAGGCGTTGCCCTTCTCGATGAGGCGCGCGATGAGCGCGATCATCTCGGGGACGTGCTCCGTCGCCTTCGAGACGACGTGCGGGTCGACGATGTTCAGCTTCCGCCGGTCGACGAAGAACTGCTCCGTGTAGCGCTTCGCGAGCGCCAGCGGGTCCGCGCCCTCGCGCCGCGCCGCGATCGCCATGCGGTCCTCGCCCTCGTCGACGTCCCCCATGATCGCGCCGACGTCGGTGATGTTCATGACCTGCGTCACGCCGTATCCGAAGTACTCGAGCGCCCGCCGCGCGACGTCCGCGACGATGTAGCGGTAGAGGTTGCCGATGTGCTGGAAGTCCCAGACCGTCGGCCCGCAGTCGTAGACGCGGACCCGCGCGGGATCCATCGGCTCGAACGGCACGACGGCACGGCGCGCGGTGTCGTACAGCGTGACCCTTGGTCGCTCGCTCGTCTTCGGGCCCCTTTCGCCGTGCTAGCGGGCTTCGAGCACCGCCACGGCCATCGCCGCGATCGCCTCGCGCGCGCCGATCACGCCCAGGCCCTCGTTCGTCTTCGCCTTCACGTTGACCGCGGAAGGCGCGACGCCGAGCGCCCGCGCGATGCGGGTGCGCATCGCCTCCGTGTGCGCCGCGAGCCGCGGCGCCTCGGCGATGACCGTCGCGTCCACCGACGCGACGCGCTGCCCGCTCTCGGCGAGGAGCCGCACCGCGCGCTCGACGAACGAGACGCTGTCGGCCCCCGCGTGCGCCGGATCGTCGTCCGGGAAGTGCGTCCCGATGTCACCCAGGCCCGCGGCGCCGAGGAGCGCGTCCACGATCGCGTGAAGGAGGACGTCGCCGTCGGAGTGACCGACGAGGCCGGTCGGGTGCTCGATCGGGATGCCGCCCAGCACGAGGCGGCGGTCCGGCGCGAGGCGATGGATATCGTAGCCGAAGCCCACCCGCGGAGCGGTCAACGCGCGACGCTCGCGGCGACGGCGGCAAGCCCCTTCTCCACGAGCTCCCGCGCGTACGCGAGGTCCTCGAGCGTCGTGATCTTGAGGTTGCGGCGGTCGCCGTGGACCATGCGCACCGGCAGCCCCGCGGCGGCCAGCGCGGCGGCGTCGTCGGTGAACGAGCGCTCGCCCGCCGCCTCGCGCGCGCGCGCGAGGAGGTCGCGGCGGAACGCCTGCGGCGTCTGCGCGGCCCAGAGGCCCTCCCGCTGCACCTCCGCGAGCGCGAGGCCGCCCTCGTCCGCGCGGCGCACCGTCTCCGCGAGCGGCAAGCCCGCGACGGCGCTGCCCTCGCGCTCGGCGGTCTCGACGCAGCGCGCGAAGAGGCTCGGCGCGACGAAGGGCCGTGCGGCGTCGTGGAGCGCCACGACCGTCGCGTGCGGGAGCGCGTCGAGGGCGCACCACGAGGAGGCCGTGCGCGTCGCGCCGCCGGTCACGACCCGGGCGGCGTGGCCCGAGCGCGCGACGGCCTGCGCGACGCGCTCGCGCGTCGCGGCGGGGGCCACCACGACCACCTCGTCGAACACATGCGCGGCCGCCGCGGCCGCGAGCGACCACGCGAGGACGGGGCGCCCGCCGAGGTCGGCGAGCACCTTGTCCTCGCCGGCGCGCGAGGACGAGCCCGCGGCGAGGATCGCGAGGGCGCGGGCCGCCGCCGTCAGGCGCCCGCTCTCGCCGGACGCGGCCGCGCGGTCTCCTCGCCGCGCGGCTGCGCGAAGATCATGCGCCCGCCGACCGTCTGGAGGACGCGCATCACCGTGACCTGCGCCTCCGTGCCGATCAGCCTCGCGCCGTTCTCGACGACGATCATCGTGCCGTCCTCGAGGTACCCGACGGCCTGTCCGGCCTCCTTGCCCTCCTGGATGAGGCGCACGCCGATCTCCTCGCCCGGAAGGACGACCGGGCGGACCGCCTTCGCGAGGTCGTTCACGTTGAGGACCGCGACGCCCTGGAGCTCCGCGACGCGGTTCAGGCCGTAGTCGTTCGTCACGATGGGCGCCCCGAGGCTGCGCGCGAGCGCGATGAGCTTCGCGTCCGCGCCGGTCGCGTCGTGCGGGTCGGCGTCGCTCAGCTCGACGACCACGCCCGCCTCCTTCTGGAGGCGCGCGAGCATCTCGAGGCCGCGCCGGCCGCGCTCGCGCCGGGACTGGTCACCGGCGTCGGCGAAGTGCTGGAGCTCGGAGAGGATGAAGCGCGGGACGACGAGCGTGCCGCGAAGGAAGCCGCACTTCACGATGTCGGCGACGCGCCCGTCGATGATCACGGACGTGTCGAGCAGCACGCGCTGCCCGGGCATCCGCTCGCGCCGGCCCGAGCGCAGCTCGCGGACGAACTGCACGACCTCCGCGCGCTTCAGCATGCCGGCGACCGCCCCGGCCATGCCGAGCAGGGCGGCGACGAAGATCGGCGCGAGGCGACCGACCTCGTTCCCGAGCAGCGACAGCGGCAGCGCGAGCAGCAGCGCGAGGATCAGCCCGACGAGGGCGCCGAACGCACCTCCGAGGAGATCGCCCGCCGATGCCGCGCGGATGCGCCGCACCACCCAGAGCGCGGGGACGATGGTCGCGTAGGGAGCGCCGAGCCAGCCGAGGATCCCGCACATGGCCGCGAGGAGGAAGACGACGATGACGCGGTTGCTGACGGGATCGATCGAGCTGACCTCGAGGAGCGCCGCGCCGAGCCAGAACCCGAAGATGGATCCGATGAGTGCACCGCCGAGACGGAAGATGGCCATGGGTCGAGTGCCTCCTCTCCAGAACGGTCGAGGGCCCGGCTCCGCCGGCCCGAGCGGGCCCGAGGAAGAAGATCGCCGGCTGCGGATGACATGGACGCGAGTCTAGGCCGGGGCGTGTCCCCTGCCCGGCGGAGGGTCAGTCCGCGACGAGCGTCCTGAGCGCGTCTCGCAGCGTCGCGACCGGCACGATCTCGAGCGACGCGCCGTCCACGTCGGCGCGGCTGCCTTCGGGGATCACCGCGCGGCGGAACCCGAGCCGCTCGGCCTCGCGCAGCCGCACGGCGAGCCGCTGCACGCGTCTCAGCTCGCCGCCGAGGCCGAGCTCGCCGAGGTAGATGGTCCGCGGGTCGACGGCGCGCTCGCGCAGCGCCGACGCGACCGCGACCGCGACCGCGAGGTCCGTGGCGGGCTCGCGGACGCGCAGGCCGCCGACGAGGTTGACGTAGACGTCGTGCTGGCCGAGCGAAACGCCGGCGCGCTTGGCGAGCACCGCGAGGAGCACCGGCAGGCGCTGCGGATCGGTGCCGTTCGTCGTGCGGCGCGGGAGGCCGAACGACGTGGCCGAGACGAGCGCCTGCACCTCCACGAGGAGCGGGCGCGTGCCCTCGAGCGTGGGCACGATCACGCTGCCCGCGACGTCCTTCGTGCGCTCCTCGAGGAAGAGCTCCGACGGATCGGCGACGTCGGTCATGCCGTCCTCGCCCATCTCGAACACGCCGACCTCGTCCGTGGAGCCGAACCGGTTCTTCGTCCCGCGCAGGACGCGGAACGTGCGCGCCCGCTCGCCCTCGAGATAGAGGACCGCGTCGACGATGTGCTCGAGGACGCGCGGTCCCGCGATGGCGCCCTCCTTCGTGACGTGGCCGATGAGCGCGATCGGGACGTCCTCGCCCTTCGCGAGCTCGAGCAGGCGCGCGGCGCACTCGCGGAGCTGCGAGACGCCGCCCGCCGCCGACGCGATGTCGTCGCTCGTGAGCGTCTGGATCGAGTCGATCACGGTGAACACGGGCCGGATGCGGCGGATCGCCTCGGCCACCGAGCCGAGGTCGGTCTCGGGGAGGATGAGGATCCCCTGGCCCGAGATGCCGAATCGGCGCGCGCGGAGCTTCACCTGGGCGGCGGACTCCTCGCCCGAGACGTAGAGCACCGGCCCGCGCTGGCGGAGCGCGTCGCTCGCGCGCAGGAGGAGCGAGGACTTCCCGATCCCCGGGTCGCCGCCGAGCAGCACCAGCGAGCCGCGCACGAGGCCGCCGCCGAGGACGCGGTCGAGCTCGGCCGATCCGGTCGGGAGGCGCTCCTCGGCGTCGAGCGTCACCTCGTCGAGCGGGACGGGCGCGCGCGGCGCGCGCGCCTGGCGCCCCTTGGGCGCGGCGACGACGCGCTCCTCGACGAAGGTGTTCCAGCCCTCGCAAGAGGGGCAGCGGCCGGTCCACTTGGGCGACTGCGCGCCGCACTGCTGGCAGACGAAGGCGGTCTTCGCTTCTCCCCTGGCCATCTTCGTCAGTATCGGTCACCACATGCGCAGCCTCGCCGCGTACCCCGACTTCCTGCGGCTCCTCGTCGGCCAGGCCGTGTCGGAGATGGGCTCGGTCGTCACGCGGACGGCGCTGCCGATCGCGGCCGTGCTCGCGCTCGACGCCGGCGCCGCGGAGATCGCGATCATGGTCGCCGCCGCGTCGGTCGGCGTCCTCGGGTTCGGTCTCGCCGCGGGAGCGTGGGTCGACCGCCTGCCGCGCCGTCCCGTCATGATCTCGGCGGACATCGGCCGCGCGCTGGTCATCCTCACGATCCCGCTCGCCGCGGCCGCGGGCGCGCTCCGCATGGAGCTCCTGTACGTCGTCGCGTTCGTCTCCGCGTCGCTCGGGATCCTCTTCGACGCGGCCTATCGCGCGTACCCGCCGGCGCTCGTGCCGCGCGCGCGCCTCGTGGACGCGA
>DASSSF010000056.1:0-6628 GCA_035708565.1 Candidatus Limnocylindria bacterium | reverse complement strand
ACTCGCCCGACTCGATGATGTAGCGCTGGAACTGGCCGTCGACGGTCGTGTTCATCTTGTTCACGAGCACGCCGTCGACGTCGCGGGCGAGCAGCGGGTCCCACTCGCGACCCCAGATCACCTTGATGACGTTCCAGCCGGAGCCGCGGAACACCGACTCGAGCTCCTGGATGATCTTCCCGTTCCCGCGGACGGGTCCGTCCAGCCGCTGGAGGTTGCAGTTCACGACGAACGTGAGGTTGTCGAGGCCTTCGCGCGCGGCCACGTGGAGCGCGCCGAGCGCCTCGGGCTCGTCGCACTCGCCGTCGCCGAGGAACGCCCAGACGCGCGAGCCGCTCGTGTCGGCCATGCCGCGGTGGTGCATGTACCTGTTGAAGCGGGCCTGGTAGATCGCGGCGAGCGGCCCGAGGCCCATCGAGACGGTCGGGAACTCCCAGAAGTCGTCCATGAGGCGCGGGTGCGGATAGGACGACAGGCCCTCCGGCGTGAGCGCCTCGCGGCGGAAGTGGTCGAGCTGCTCCTCCGTGAGGCGGCCCTCGAGGAACGCGCGGGCGTAGATGCCGGGCGAGGCGTGCCCCTGGAAGAAGACCTGGTCGCCGGGCGTGCCCTCGTCCTTGCCGCGGAAGAAGTGGTTGAACCCGACCTCGAAGAGGCTCGCGGCCGACGCGTACGTCGCGAGGTGGCCGCCGATCCCCGGGTGGTCGTGGTTCGCGCGGAGCACCATCGCGACCGCGTTCCAGCGGATGAGCCGGCGGATCCGCAGCTCCATCTGCTCGTCGCCCGGGAAGTACGGCTCCTGCTCGGGCGAGATCGTGTTGATGTAGCGCGTCTGCGTCAGCGGCGGCAGGCCGACGTGGAGCATCCGCGCGCGCTTCAGGACCTTGTAGAGGACGAAGCGCGCGCGCTCCGGGCCGGCGGACCGCACGAGCGCGTCCAGGGAGTCGATCCACTCCTGGGTCTCCTGCGGGTCGATGTCCGGGAGCTGCTGCTTGAACTCGTCGAAGAGGTCGTGGACCTGTTCGGCCATCAGAGGTCATGGTACCCGCGCACCTGTCCGGACGAGGCACACTTGTCGCGATGCAGGAACGTCCCGCGCCGCGCCGCCGTCCGCGCCGCCGCGGCGGTCGAGGCGGCGCCGCTCGGCCCGTGCGGCCGCCCGCGCAGCCGGCGCCGCCGCCCGCGGATCGCCGAGCGCGGCCCGCCGTCGCGCGCCGGCCGCGGCGGGACCGCGGACGGCGTGAGCGCGGTCTCGACGATCTGCGCCCGGGCACGCCGGCCGTGATCCTCCTCGACTGTCGTGAGGGCGAGCCGGACCGCACCGGGAGCGCCGCGGTATTCGAGGGGTTCTTCGATTTCGAGAGCGGTGAGCCGCGTCGCGCGGGGAACGGCATCCCGCGCCTGCGGATCGGCGCCGCCGAGCGCGTGTGGGGCTTCGAGGTGTGGTGGCGGGTCGATCCCGCCCGCGCCGGCCTCTCCGACCAGGACCGCGAGGACCTCGAGACGACGAAGCGCCTCCTGCGCGGCCTCCTCCGCGACGCGCGCCGGCGCACGCCCCTCCTCCCGCGCTGACACGCGGCCGACCGGGTACCGGTACCTCCGCGCTACGGCCCGTGACTCGCCTTCCGCGCGTCCCGAGCGCAGGCTGCATCGCGGTGCGGTAGGGCGGGGCAGCAGGAGGCGGGTCGCCCATGCTGCGCGTCCGGTTCTGGCAGAAGGTCCTCGTCGCGCTCATGCTCGTCGGCGTCGTTCCGATCGCCCTCGTGAGCGCGATCTCGATCCAGAACACGCGCGACGACCTGACCCAGCTCGGCGTCACGAACATCCGCCAGCGCGCGCTCGCGACGTCGGGCGCGATCGACGCATACCTCGAGAGCCGGCTCGGCGACATCGTCCTCGTGAGCCGCATCCCCGACGTCGTGCGGCACGCGACGTACCCGAGCGACCCCAACGTCCGCAACGCCGCGCGCGACGCCCTCAAGGCGGCCGCGGCGCGCTCTCCCGAGTACGAGTCCGTCGCCTACGTCGGCCTCGACGGGAAGATCATGACCGCGTCGATCGAGACGGACGACGGCACGAGCATCGCGTTCCGCACGTACTTCCTCGAGGCCAAGGCGGGGCGCACGCACGTGAGCGACCCGTCCTACTCCGTCATCACGAACCGGCCCGCGCTCTTCTTCTCCGCGCCGGTGCGGGACCCGGCCGGCGCGGTGCTCGGCGTCGTGCGCACGCGCGTCAACCTCGCCGCGATCTGGGACCTCGTCGAGGCGGACGCCGGGTCCGTCGGCGCGGGCGCGCACGGCTTCCTTGTGGACGACCACGGGATCCGTCTCGCGGTGTCCGAGACGAAGGGCAGGCGCGAGATCGCGACGAGCCTCATCTACAAGCCGATCGCGCCGATCGAGCCTGAGACCGCGAAGAAGCTCGCCGCGGACCGCCGCTTCGGAACGCTCACGCCGGAGCAGCTCGTCGTCGATCCCCTGCCCGAGCTCAAGGCGGCCCTCGGCACGCTCACCGAAGGCGGCGCGGCGGCGGACTTCGCCTACCGCACGACCGGCGAGGACCGCGGCGTCGTCGTGCGCCTCGCCGCGAAGCCGTGGGCCTACGTCCTCACGGTGCCGCTCGCGACGTACACGAAGGCCGCGGACGACGCGACGTTCAACGCGGCGGCGATGGTCGCCGTGGGCGTGCTCCTCGCGTTCGTCATCGGCATCCTCCTCACGCGGTCGCTCGTGGCGCCCCTGCGCCGCCTCGTGCGGCACGCGACGCGCGTGTCGACCGGTGACGTGGACCTGCGGGTCGCGGGCTTCGACACGCGGACGGGCGACGACATCACCCGCGAGGTCGCGGCCGCGTTCGAGCGACTCCTCAACGCCCTGCGCTTCTACGCGATGAACGACGAGCCCGCACCGGAGCCGCGCGTCGTCGGGCTGCGCAGATGAGCGAGCTCGCCGAGCGCATCGGCCGGATCGCGAAGGAGCACCTCGGCCCCGCGGCCGAGCCATTCCTGCGGCGCGAGCTCGACGCGCTCGGCGTGACCCTCGACGGATTGCGCGAACTGCACCTCCCCGTCCTCGCCGAGCGCGCGGAGCGCACCGCCGCCCGCGTGATGTCGAGCGAACGCGCCGCCACGTTCGCGAAGGCGATCCGCGCCAGCGCCGGCCCGTCCAGGGGGCCGGACGCGGAGACGTTCCGCACGGTCGCGAGGGAGGCGCTCGCGAAGGACAACCTGGACGCCGCGGCCTCGGCCCTCCGCGAAGGCGCGGCCGCGCTTACCCGTGCGAACGACCGAGCGTCGGCGCGCGCGCTCCTCGAGCAGGCCGTCGCGATGGCGCCCGCCGACCTCGCCGCGCACCGTCGCTTCGCGGCCGCGCTCGTGAACGCGGGCGACGTGGCCGGGGCATGTGCCGAGCACGCGCGCTTCATCGAGGTCGCGATCACGCGCGGCGACGTCGCGCGCGCGTGGATGGAGCTCACGTACGCCCGCGAGATGCTCGGCGAGGAGCCCGCGCTGCTCGCCGTCGCGGAGAAGCTCGTCGGCGCGAGCGCCGCGCCCGCGAGCGTGCCGCAAGCCGCTGCCGTCCCCGAACCCGAGCCCGTCGCGGTCGCGGCGGCACCGGCGGAGCGTCCCGCCGCTCCGCAGCCGTCACCGTCCCGGCAGGCGGCCGCGAGCGCGAGCGTCGACGAGGCGGAGCGCCTCCTCGCGGCGGGAAAGCTCCAGGCCGCCACGGATCTGCTCCTCGACCTCGTCGCGCACGGCAGCACCGACCGCCGCGCGCAGCGGCTCCTCATCGACGTGGGCTGCCGGCTCGGCCGGCGCGACGTCGCGAAGGACAAGTGCCGCCTGCTCGGGCTCGCGCTGCGGCTCGACGGCCGCGCCGACGTCGCGGGCGACGTGGAGCGGCTCGCCTCGCTGATCTGACCAGCGGGCGGTGCTTCCCGGGCGAGCGCCTAGATAGGCCGCCGGCTCCCGCCGCCCCAGAGCTCGGTGCCGACGGGAGTCGGCGTGCCGCGGTCCGCGGTCGGCCGGAGGAGGAACGCGAGGATCGCGCCCGCGATGAAGCCACCGATGTGCGCGAACCAGGCGACGCCGCTCGTCTGCGCCGAGACCGCGATGCTCGACAGACCGTTCACGAACTGGAGCACCGCCCACAGGCCGATCATGAGGAGAGCGGGCACCTGGGTGACGTAGCGGAAGCCCATGAGGACGCGCACCCTGTTGTGCGGGAAGAACACGAGGTAGGCGGCGAGCACGCCGCTGATCGCCCCGGAGGCGCCGAGGCTCGGGATCGTGGACTCGGGCGCGCTCAGCACGTGCGCGAGCGACGCGAGGACGCCACAGACGAGATAGAAGGCGGCGTACTTCACCATGCCGAGCGCCTTCTCGATGTTGTCGCCGAAGATGAAGAGGAACAGCATGTTCCCGAAGATGTGCTCGTAGCCGCCGTGCATGAACATCGACGAGAAGAGCGTCAGCCAGATCGGGGATGGCCCGGGCTGGTGCACGAGCGTCTCGCTCGTCCCGTCCGGTAGCGGGATCGCCTGAGGTCCGACGAGGTCCGTGCCCGAGGTGATCTCGAACGGGATCGTGCTGAAGGCGTACGTGAAGGCCTCGCTCGGCACTTGAAGGAGGAAGAACACGGCGAGATTCGCCGCGATGATCGCGAGATTCACGACCGGTAGGCCGCCGCGCGGATGACTGTCGTCGCCGATCGGTAGCATGGCGTTCCACCCTCCAGGTAGCGGCTTGGCCGCTCACGCGGCTGTCTGCAAGCCATGTTCCCGGTAGAATGGACCTCCGACGCACCTCCGGCGACGTAGCCAAGTGGTAAGGCAGAGGTCTGCAAAACCTTCATCGCGGGTTCGATTCCCGCCGTCGCCTCAGCGTCTTAGTGAGATCGCGCGCCCCATGAGAGCCACGGTGAGAGCCACGCGGCGGTAGCCCAGGGTGCTTGACCGGCGATCGCCGCTCGGAAGCCATGTCGACGTCTTCCTCGAGCGCAGACCAGGGATACCGAGGAGACACTTCGGGCGCGTAGGTTGTTGCCGTTGTGGCCAGATCAGCGAGCGCGACAGATCGGGGAAGGAAGATCTTCCTGCCAAGTGTGAACGCGTGGCAGGTGCGCGCCGGCAACGTCACTGTGGTGGCCCTGACCCTCGGCGGCCTGATCTTTGGTCTGTGGTCTGCCTCGAGGAGTGGCAGCTCGACGGCCGTAGCTCAGTTTGCAGCTGGCGTCCTTCTGGGCCTCATCGCCGCCGCCGCGTACGCGTTCGTCGCCGCGGCGCGTCGTGGTTCATTCTTCGTCGACGACCAGGCCGAGGTGAACGATGAGACTCCGGTTCCGGATGCCCTTCGCCTCGGCAGTGGGAGCAGGCTTGGTGCTAGCGGCAGCGACCGCGGCGATCCGCGCCCAGTTCGAATTCGTTGTCGGGGGTGTCCTCTGCGGGGTGTTGCTGGCGTGGGCCCCGGTCATGCTCGCCGCCTGGGTCCGCTTCGAACGTCGTCGCGCAGCGCCGTGAGTTCGTGGCGTACCGCCGGGGCGATCAGCCAGCCGGCGTCGCGATCGAAAGGCTGAGAGCCACGCGAGTGCCACGCGCCTTGTGCCGTCGCAGCCCTCCGAGTGCCGGGACGTGCCATGTACGCGGAATGTCGAGGAAGAGAACGCGCGCCGACGTCATGGCACGCCGGGAGACGGGACGCGCTACACCTGCAAAACCTTCATCGCGGGTGCGATCCCCGCCATCGCCTCAGGGGTCTGCGACGGTCGCGCGCTCGATATCGACCTCAGCACGACCTCAGCGCGGATCGGAGGCACGACAACACCGGGCAACCGAGAACGGCCGACGCCTGTCGCGCGCGACCGGTGCTCGCCTCCGGCGGCGGGCTACAGCGTTCGCGGGCCTGCTGGAACGCGTCTCGGCGGAGTAGGCTGCGGCACGACTACGCCGGGGAGGTCGCCAAATGATCGCGCGACGCCGTGCCGTCCTGCCGCTGACGCTGGCGCTCCTGCTCGCAGGCGCATCGATCGCGAATGCCGCCACGACATACACCGACACGATCGTCGGCATCGAGTACGCGGCGACGCCCACGGTCGGGTCGTTCGTCGGACTCGCCGATGGAGATCTGCCGGGCGTGTTCAACGCGCAGGTCGTGCACACGGTCCTCACTCAGACGGCCACGATCACCGGCGGCACCTTCGTGCTCCTGACCTCCATCGCGGATGTGCCCACGACGATCAGCGGCACGTTCGCCGGGGGCACGGTGACACAGACCGACAAGAACACCCACCCGTGCCGCGATCAGCACTACGTCGTGTCGGGCACGCTCGCGAATGTCGGCGTGGGCGGAGCCGGCGGTGGCACGGGGACCTTCAATGCGACGCTGACGCACCACCGCACGCGCATCGAGGGTCAGTGCGTGACGTTCTTCGCCACTCTCACCGGGAGCGTTTCGCTGACCTTCTAGGGGTCGTTCTAGGGGTCGTTCTAGGGGGTCGTTCGCCGCGTCGCGCCGGAGGCACGCGCGGGTCGGCGTGCCGCGGGCGAGCTCGGACCGTCACCGTGGACGCGTTCGTCCCGGCCGCGCACCCATCCTCGAGTCACGGCCGCGGGGAGCAGCCGCTGCGCGGCT
>DASSSF010000055.1:0-3410 GCA_035708565.1 Candidatus Limnocylindria bacterium | reverse complement strand
GACGTCGTAATCCAGGGTCTGAAGAGGCTCAGCCACGGGAACGGTCCAACTGGGCCGGCCCGGCGGCCCGTGCGCGTCGATCCCGGCGGTTCCCTCCGCAGAGGGGCCCGGGATCGGGAAGCGCACGGGCGGCCCGCCGGCCATGGGACGCATCCGTCGAGCCGCGGTGCGCGCGTCGCCGGCATCAGAAGACGATCCTCGGGTCCGTGAGCACGCCCATCGACAGCAGCCGGATGTAGAGGTCGGTGAGGCCGACGGAGAAGAGCGAGAGCCAGGCGTAGAGGCCGTGCTTCGCGTTGAGGCGGTTCACCGCGCTCCACAGGCGGTAGCGGACGGGGGCATCCTTGAACCGGTCGAGGTAGCCGCCGCAGAGGTACCGGCACGAGTGGCACGAGAACGTGTAGAGCCCGATGAGCACGACGTTCACCGTCATGATCACGCTCCCGAGGCCGACGCCGAAGCGGAAGCCGGCGTGGCCCGGGGCCGGGAAGACGTACGCGAGGAGCGCGTCGTACGTGAGGATGGCCCACACGACGACGGCCAGGTACCACCAGTAGCGGTGGCTGTTCTGGAAGAGGAACGGCCAGCGCGTCTCGCCCGAGTACTTCGCGCGCGCATCGGGTACGGTGCACGCCGGCGGCGACCAGAAGAAGCCGCGGTAGTAGGAGCGGCGGTAGTAGTAGCAGGTGAGGCGGAAGAGGAGCGGCAGGCCGACGATGAACACGGCCGGCGACATCGCACCGCCGAGGATCGGCCAGCTCGGATCGACGAGGAACGGCGCCCCGAACGTCACGTGCGGGCACGCCGACGTCACGCACGGCGAGTAGAAGGGCGAGAGGTAGGGCTCGCTGTAGTAGTTCGTCCCGACGAGGCCGGCCCAGGCCGAGTACACGACGAACGTCCCGAGCACGACGACGATCGCGAGGGGCTCGAGCCACCACAGGTCCTTCCGGTCGATGCGCCTTGTGTCCGTGCCCCGGCGCACGCCGGCCGTCGTCGCCACTGGGGCTCGACGGTACCGACGGCGGTTACCCGACGCAAAGATATGGTCGCTCTCGTTACCATAGCGAGCGGCTATCGATGGAGCTTCACCAGCTGCGCTACTTCGTGGCGGTCGCCGAGCAGCGGCACTTCACGCGCGCCGCGCGCGAGATCGGCGTGGCCCAGCCATCGGTGAGCAAGCAGATCGGCAAGCTCGAGAGCGAGATCGGCGCTCCCCTGTTCAGCCGCACGCGGAGCGGCGTCGTGCTCACGCAGGCCGGCGAGGTCCTCCTGCCCTGGGCGAGGCGGATCCTCGAGGGCGTCGACGGCGCGCGCGTGGAGGTGCGCGAGCTCACGGCGCTCGCGCGCGGCCGCCTCGCGGTGGGCGCGACGCCGAGCCTCACGACGGTGCTGCTGCCGCCGGTGCTCGCGCGCTTCCACGACGAGCACCCCGGCGTCGAGCTGCAGGTGCGGGAAGCGGGCTCGCGCGACCTCCTCGAGGGCCTCGCGAGCGGCGCGTGCGAGGTCGCGCTCGTGATCATGCCGGTGCCGGCGTCGATCTCGGCCCGCCCGCTGCTCCGCGAGGAGCTCGTCGTCGCCGTCGCGCGCGGGCACCCGCTCGCGAAGCGCCGCGAGGTCTCGCTCGCGGACCTCCGCGGCGTGCCGCTCGTCATGTTCCGCGACGGGTACGACCTCCGGGCGTCGACGCTCGCGGCGTGCGCGAGAGCGGGCTTCGAGCCGACGATCGCCGTCGAGGGCGGCGAGATGGACGGCGTGCTCCGCATGACCGCCGCCGGCCTCGGCGCGGCGGTCGTGCCGAGCATCGTCGTCGAGCGAGGCGGCCCGCTCGTGGCGGTGCGCCTCGTGCGGCCGGGCCTCCAGCGCACCATCGGCGTGGCGTACCGGAAGGACTGGCCGCTCTCGCGAGCGGCCGAGGCCTTCATCGCGGCGGCCGGCGAGTTCGCGGCGGCCGGCGCGCTCCCGCGAGGGGTCACGGCGCTCGCGTGACCCGCTGGCGGGTCGCGCTGTTCGTCGTCGGCACGGCGATGAGGGCGCTCTTCCGCCTCCGGCTCGCCGGCACGCCTCCCGCGGCGGGGCCGTGCATCGTGGTGGCGAACCATCAGGGCTGGACGGACCCGTTCGCGATCATGGCGCTCTTTCGGGCGAGGCCGCGCCTGTGGGGCTTCGCCGCGAAGGACGCGGTCGTGCCCTGGTGGTGGAAGCGGGCGGCGGTGTGGCTCGTCGGCGGCGCGGTCGTGCTCGTCGACCTCAAGGTCGCCGTCGACCGCCGCGCGATCGCGCAGGCGCTCCGCGTGCTCGAGCGGGGCGACGCGCTGCTCGTGTTCCCGGAGGGCCGCGTCTCGCGGAAGGAGAACGACCTCGGCGAGTTCGAGCGCGGCACCGCGTACCTCGCGCTGCGCGCGGGAGCGCCCGTCGTGCCCGTGTGGCTCGGAGGCACCGCCGAGCTGTACCTCGGACGCGAGCTCGTCGTCACCGTCGGCTCGCCGCGGCGGCCGCCGCGGGTCGAGCATCCGACGAAGGAGACGACGGAGCGCTTCGCGCGCGAGCTCCACGACGCCGTCGCCGCCCTCTCGACGCCCTACGTGGAGCGGCCGGGCCCCAAGCGGTGGCGCTGGCTGACCCACCTCCTCTAGAGAAGGGCACCACGTACACTGGTCTCACCTCCGGAGATGACCGGGGACCCCGACGAGCCGGCGCGGTCCCCGTGTTGAGAGGTCTCCCACGACGATCGTCCGTCCCTCGGTGGCGCGCAAGGAGGATCAGCCAGTGCCGAAGCAGAAGGGTCCCAAGCGGGACAAGGCCGAGAAGAACCGCCTCGCCGTGCTGCGGAGCCAGAAGGACAAGAAGAGCTCCCGCTACGGCCGGGCGGCATAGAGGTGCCCGGAGCGACGACCACCATCGTCCTCCACGGCGGACCCCATAACGGGAAGGCCGCGGTCGCGTACGGCGTCACCGTCGGCGGCGTGATCCGCATCGAGCGGGCCTCGTACCGCATCACCGCCCTCGAGGGCGTCCCCGGGCGCAACGACATGCTCGCGTCCGCGACGTTCATGAAGCCGCCGGCGAAGGTGAAGGCGGCGACCTAGCGGCGCTACGCCAGCGTGTGGACCTCGACGGGGGCGTCCTTGCCCCTCACGCTCGCGCCGCCGAGCGGGCGCGTCAGGCCGTCGAGGCGCCGCGCGGTCTCGTCCGAGAGCACGACGTCGACCCCGAGCTCCTTCGTGAGCGACTCCATCCGCGACGCGACGTTCACGGCGTCGCCGAGGGCCGTGTACTCGGAGCGCTCCGGCAGCCCGATCGCGCCGACGACGGCCTCGCCCGTGTGGATCCCGACGCCGAAGCCGAGCGCCGGATCGCCGCGCCGCACGCGCTCGGCGTTGAGCGCGCCGACGCGCTCGCGGATGGCC
>DASSSF010000054.1:0-10535 GCA_035708565.1 Candidatus Limnocylindria bacterium | reverse complement strand
GGCACGGCGCGCGCCGAGGACGGGAGCGACGTGCGGTGGTCCGACCTGACGGACGTCCCGCTCCACCCGGCGCTGCGGCGCGAGCTGCTCGACGCCGGGATCCGGCCGGACGACGAGACCGCGGTCGCGCGCGACCTCGCCGCGCTGGGCGCGCGGATCGAGCGGATCGGCTAGAGCTCCACCACCGTCGCGCCCTCTCCCCCTTCGCTGCGCGCGGCGAGCGCGTACGAGCGTACGAGCGGGTGCTTCGCGAGAGCCTCGCTGACGGCGGCGCGGAGCGCGCCCGTCCCCTTGCCGTGCACCACGCGCACGCGGTCATAGCCCGCGAGCGCGGCGTCGTTGAGGTACCGGTCGAGGACCTCGAGCGCCTCCTCGGCCCGCGCGCCTCGCAGGTCGAGCTGGAGCGGGACGTTCACGGCGCCCGTCGTGACGCGCGGGCGCGCGCTCACGGCGGGCTCGGCCTCCGGCGCGGGCCGCAGCGACGACGCCTGCACGCGGAGCCGCAGCGCGCCGGAGGCGACCTCGGCGTTGCCGCGGTCGTCGATCGAGAGGAGCGTCCCGGGCTCGCTCGCGTTCTCGAGGTACACCTGCCCGCCGATCCGCAGGTCGCCCGGCGGCGCCGCCGCGGCGGCGGGTCGCTCGGTCGCCGCCCGCGACCGCTCCGCCTGCTCGAGCGCCTCGCGCGCGTCGGCGAGGAGGTCCCGGCGCGACGCCCGCTCGTGCGCCGACTCGGCCTGGCGAAGCGCGCGCCGCGCCTGGAGCACGAGCTCGTCGGCCTCGCGCTTCGCGCGCCGGAGGAGGTCGTCGGCCTCGCGGCGGACCGCGTCGGCGTCGCGCCGCGCGCGCTCGCGGTCCCTCTCGCCCTCCTCGGTCGCGAGGCGCGCCTCCTCGAGCGACGCGGCGAGCTCGGTGCGGTGGCGCTCCGCCTCGCGCAGGGTGCGCTCGAGGGAGCGGTGGAGCTCGGAGAGGTGCGTCTCGGCCCGGGCGAGCACCGTCGCGTCGAGGCCGAGCCGCGACGCGATCGCGAAGGCGTTCGACGCGCCCGGCAAGCCGACGTGCACGCGGTACGTAGGGCGCAGCGTCTCCGCGTCGAACTCGACGCTTGCGTTCGCGACCCCCGGCGTGTTGAGCGCGAACGCCTTCAGCTCCGGGTAGTGCGTCGTCGCCGCCACGAGGACCCCGCGGTCGAGGAGCGTCTCGAGCACGGCCATCGCGAGCGCCGCGCCCTCGTCCGGGTCCGTCCCCGCGCCGATCTCGTCGAGGAGGGCGAGGTCGCCGCGCGCGGCGCCGGCGAGCGTCGCGACGACGTTGCGCAGGTGCGACGAGAACGTCGAGAGCGACTGGGCGATCGACTGCTCGTCGCCGATGTCCGCGAACACGCGCGGCACCACCGGAAGACGCGTCCCCCGGCCCGCGGGCACCGCGAGTCCTGCCTGGGCCATGAGCACGAGGAGGCCGATCGTCTTGAGCGTCACGGTCTTGCCGCCGGTGTTCGGCCCGGTGATGACGAGGGCGCGGAAGTCGGTGCCGAGCCGCACGTCGATCGGCACGACGTCGCCGCCGCGCTCGACGAGGAGCGGGTGGCGCGCGTCGATGAGATCGATCGCGCCCTGGTCGTTGAGCGCGGGCCGCTCCGCGAGCGTCGCCTCGGCGTACTGCGCGCGCGCGAGGATGAGGTCGAGCGCCGCGAGCGCCTCGATCATCGCCGTGAGGTCCGCGCCCGCGGCCTCGACCTGCCGCGAGAGGCGATCGAGCACGAGCTCGACCTCGCGCTGCTCGGCGAGCTCGGCTTCACGGACGCGGTTGTTCGCCTCGAGCACCTCGAGCGGCTCGATGAAGACGGTCGCGCCGCTCGCCGACTGGTCGTGGACGATCCCCTTCACGAGCGAGCGGCTCTCCGCTTTCACCGGTACGACGTAGCGGCCGCCGCGCTGCGTCACGATCGGGTCCTGGAGGTGGCGCGCGAGGTCCGGAGAGCGGAGGAGCGTGTCGACGCGCCGCTGGAGCGCCGCCTGTGCCGCCCGCAGCTCGCCGCGCGCGCCGGCGAGGGCGACGCTCGCGCGGTCGAGGACCTCGGCGTTCGGGGAGATCGCGTGCTCGACCGCCTGCGCGAGCCCGGCCGGCGGCCGGATGAGCTTCGTGCGCGCGGCGAGCGGCGGCCGCTCGCGCACGTCCTCCCAGAGGCGCGCCGCCGCGCGGACGGTCTCCCCGACGCCGAGGAGCTGCTCCGGGTCGAGCCGGCCGCCCTTCTCCGCGCGGCGGAGCGGCTCGCGGATGTCGGCCGCGCCGCGCAGGCCGGCGGACGGCTGCTGCCGGAGCATCTCGCGCGCCGACTCGGTCTCGTCCTGGAGCCGTTCCGCTTCCGCGAGCCGCGTCGCCGGCAGGAGCGCCTCGGCGAGCTCGCGGCCGGGCGTGAACGAGGTGCGCTCGGCGAGGAGCTCGCGGATCTTCGTGAACTCGAGGACGCGGAGCGCGCGCTCGTTCACCGCGACACGCCCTTCGAGCCGCGGAGCACGAAGCGCCACGGCGCCGCCGCCGTGCTGCCCGCCGGATCGAGGCCGATGCGCGGCGTGCGTGCGATCGCACGGGCGGGCACAGGGTCGGCGTCGCGCACGCTCACCGGCGACCCGCGCACGAGGTCGGCGCCGTAGAGCGTGCCGGTGACGCCGAGCGCGCGGCAGAGCTTCCCGGGTCCGGCGAGCGCCCGGGCGTCGACGTCGAGCCCGAGGAGCGGCTCGGCGCCCCGCAGGAGCACCGCCCCGGCCACGCCGGGCTCCTCCGCGACGACGTTCATGCACCAGTACATGCCGTAGATGAAGTACGTATACAGGTGCCCCGCGCGGCCGAACATGACCCGGTTCCGCGCCGTCTCGCCGCGGTGCGCGTGGGACGCCGGGTCCTCACCCCCGAGGTACGCCTCGACCTCGACGAGCCGCACCGCGCGCGGGCCGTCGGGCGTCTCGTGCACGAGCACCTTGCCGATGAGGTCGCGCGCGACCGCGAGGGTCGGGCGCGCGTAGAACGAGCGCGGGAGGCGGGCGCCGAGCCGCGCGCGGCGGGTCGTCGGGATCACGCCCAGAGCGTGACTCGTGCGTGCGCCGCGCGCACGCGCGCCGAGCACTCGGCGGCTGCTCGGTCAGCCCGTCTTGCGCGGATCGAGGGCGTCGCGGAGGCCGTCGCCGACGTAGTTGATCGAGATGACCGCGAGGAAGATCAAGAGGCCGGGAAAGATCGCCATGTGCGGTGCGAAGTCGAGGTAGAGCTGCGCCTCGAAGAGCAGTCGGCCCCAGGTGGGCTCGTCCGGGGGGAATCCCAGGCCGAGGAACGAGAGCGCCGACTCCGTGATGATCGCCGCGCCCACGGCGAGGGTCCCCGCGACGAGGATCGGGCTCATCGCGTTCGGGAGGATGTGCCGGAAGATCAGTCCCGTGTCCCGCACCCCGACGGACCGCGCGGCCACGACGAAGTCCCGCTGCTTGAGCGAGAGGAAGGCCGCGCGGACGAGGCGCGCCACCGGCATCCACGTGAGGAGCCCGATGACGACGACGGTCAGGACGAAGATGCCCGCGACCGGGCCCATCGCGGCGCGCAGCGGGTCGCGGAACAGGAAGATCACGAGCATCAGGACGGGCAGGGGTGGCACCGCCAGGAAGAGGTCCGTGAGGCGCATGAGGGGCCCGTCCGCCTTGGAGAAGAAGCCGGACAGGGCTCCGACGAGGGCGCCGACGGTGATGGCCACGAGCATCGCTGCGACGCCGACCGCGATCGAGATGCGCCCCCCTACCAGCGACCTCGCGAGCATGTCGCGTCCGAGGTTGTCCGTGCCGAACGGATGCGCGACGGACGGGCCCTGCTGGAACGAGAGGTAGTCGATCTCGCGCGGGTCGGCCGTGTACACCGACGGGCCGAAGACGGAGGCGAGCGCGAGGAAGACGAACACGACGAGGCCGGCCATCGCCATGCGGTGCCGCCGGAACTGGCGCCACGCGTCGCCCCACAGCGAGCGGGGCTTCCGCGTCGCCCACACGTCCTCGGCCGCGAGCGGCCTCGTGACCGTCGCCATCAGCCGTACTTGATACGCGGATCGAGCGCCGCGTAGATGACATCCGCGAGCAGGTTGAACGTCACGACGAGGATCGCGAACATGAAGGTGATCGCGAGCACGACCGGCGTGTCGGTCTCGAAGATCGACTTCACGAGGAGATGCCCGAGCCCGGGGATCGCGAAGATCTGCTCGGTGATGATCGCGCCGGTGAAGATCGTGGGCACGCCGAGCGCGATGAGCGTGACCACCGGGATCAGGCTGTTCCGCAGGACGTGCCGCGCGATGACGGGGACCTCGGGCAGGCCTTTCGCGCGCGCGGTGCGGACGTAGTCCTGGGGAAGGTTCTCGAGCATCTCGGCGCGGACGTACCGTGTGAGCTGCGCGGCGTTGAAGAACGTGAGCACCGCGATCGGCATGATCGATTGCCGGATCTGCTGCCCGAGCGACTGGAGGTCGCTCACGACGAGCCGCGAGTCGTACAGGAACGGGAACCACTTCAGCTTCACCGAGAACACGATGATCAGCACAAGGCCCGTGAAGAACGTCGGGACCGAGATCCCGATGAAGGCGAACGTCGTCGCCGAGTAGTCGAAGAGCGAGTAGCGCCGGACGGCGGAGACGATCCCGATCGGGATCGCCAGGAGGACCGCGATCACGTAGGCCACGCCGAGCACCGCGAGGGTGTTCGGCAGCCGCTGCAGGATCAGGTCCGTGACGGGGCCGCGCGTCGCGAAGGAGAAGCCGAAGTCTCCCTGCACGATCCCGCCGAGCCACTTCAGGTAGCGGATGTGGAGCGGCTGATCGAGCCCCAGAGAGGCCTTCACGCGCTCACGGACCTCCGGCGGCACCTCCGGGTTGAGCGCGAACTGCGCCATCGGGTCACCGGGCGCGAGCGCGAGGATCGTGAAGAGGACGACGCTGATGACGAGGAGGGTCGGGACGGAGATGAGGAGCCGCCGCAGGATGTACTTACCCACGGCGGCTCACCCCATCCCGTAGCGCGGTAGGCGCTACTTGGTCCAGTCCGCGATGTTCCAGACGTCGCTGTCCCACGGGTTCGGCAGGATCCCCTTGAGGTCCTTGGCCTTCGCCGCGGTGGGCTGCGTCCGTGCGACGAGCGGGATCACGACGACGTCCTGCACGAGCAGGTCGTTCATCTTGATCGTGAGCTCGGCGCGCTTCGCCGGGTCGATGGCCCCCGCGAGCTCCTTGAAGAGCGCGTCGTACGCCGGGTTGCTGTAGCGCTCGTAGTTGCCGCCGCGCCACTGCTTCGCCCTGGTCGGGATCTCGTCGGTGATCCAGTTGGCGAGGTAGACCTGGTAGTCGGGCTCGCTCGAGTTGTTCGTGAACATCTCGACGTCGAAGAAGAACTTCGCCGCCGTGTCCGGGTTCGCGACGTCGCTCGAGAAGAAGATGCCGGCGTCGACGGACTTGAGCTCGACCTTGATGCCGAGCTTCTCCCAGTCCGACTTGATGATCGCCTGGGTCGCCTGCCGGACGGCGTTGATGGTCGTCGCGTAGACGATCTCCATCTTCACGCCGCCCTTCGCGCGGATGCCGTCGGCACCCTTGACCCAGCCCGCGTCGTCGAGCAGCTTGTTCGCCGCCGCGAGGTCGAACTTGCAGACGTCCATGTTCGCGGTGTTCTTCGAGGTCATCGACGGGACGCCCTCGACGATGTTGCAGGTGACGCCGCCGGTGAGGCCGGCGTAGACGGAGTCGACGACGGCCTTCCGGTTGGAGGCCATCGCGAGCGCCTTCCGCACGTTGAGGTCGCTCAGGAACGGGTGCTTCGTGTTGGGCTCGGAGCGCGCGTCGCCCGGGGCACGCGGGTCGGCGCGGTTGAGCAGGAGACGCTCGACGTTCGAGGACGGCGAGGTGACGATCTCGCCGCGGCCGCCCTCGGCCATCTGCTTGAGCGTGGCCGCCGGGACCTGCATGTTCCACGCGTAGTCCGCGTCACCGGTCTGGAGCACGGCGCGCGCGGACGCGTCCGCGGCGGACGTGGTCTTGAACGTGACCGTCTTGAAGAACGGCTTGGTCGCCTCGCGATACGTCGTGTTGATCTCGTAGACGACGACGTCGTTCGACTTGAACTGCGAGACCTTGTAGGGGCCGGTCCCGATCGGGTTCTGGTTGCCAGGAGCGTCCTTGGCCTTCGCGCCCGTGAAGTCCTTGAACTGCTTCTCCTGGATGATCATGCCCTGCGGGCCCGTGAAGATCTGGTACGGGTTGAAGGTCGCGGCCTTGAACGTGACGCGCACCGTCGACGCGTCGACCTTCTCGACCTTGTCGACGTTCTTCGTGTTACCGGACGTCGTGGCCGCGGTCGCGGGGTCCGACATGTACTTGTGCGTGAACACGACGTCGTCGGCGGTGAAGTCCGAGCCGTCGGACCACTTCACGCCGGTGCGAAGCTTCCACGTCACCGTCTTGCCGTCGGACGAGAATCCGCCGTTCGCCTGGGTCGGGACCTCGGCCGCGAGCCTCGCCACCGGCTTGCCGTCGGGGCCGATCGCCGCGAGCGGCTCGAGCACGAGCCGCGCCGCGTCGTAGTCCTTGGTGCCCTGTGACAGGTGCGGGTTGAGGATGGTCGGGCCTTGCCACCAGACGAGACGGAGCTCGCCGCCCTGCCCCCGCGTCGTGGCCTGGGTCCCGGGTGCCTGGGTGCCCGGTGCCGTAGTGGAGCCCGGTGTCGTCGTCGGGGCGCACGCGCCCGCGACGAGACCGGCTACCAGGCCTACGGCAAGCGCGATGCGCCATCGCCGTGTCATGGATCGATGTCCCTCCTAGCGTTCCGTTCCGCCGGGCTTGGCCCGGTCGATCGCGGAAGTCTATAGAGGGATGACCGCCGGTGGGGAAGTTCCGTTCACTTCTGCAAGGCGTTGGAGGGCGTTACCGGCCGGAGGGCAGGCCCCGGCGCTACGTATCAGCGGATCGTGGCGCCCAGGGCGTGCGTCAGGCGACCCTCGATGCGCCTCATCGCCGTCTCCACGTCCGCTTCGGCCAGCGTCCGCTCGGGCGACCTGAGCACGAGGCGGAGCGCGAAGCTCTTCTTCCCCTCGCCTGCCTGCGGCCCGCGGTAGAGATCGACGAGGCTGACCGACTCGACGAGGCCTTTCGCGGCGGCGCGGACGGCCTCTTCGACCTCGGCGTAGCGACGTCCCTCGTCGACGACGACGGCGATGTCGCGGAGGGCCGCCGGGAACCTCGACGGCGCCACGGCGCCCGTTCGGACCTGGTTCACGAGAAGGTGCGCGAGGTCGATCTCGGCGAGGAACGTCGCCGCCGGGAGGTCCCACAGCCCCGCGACGCGCGGGTCGAGCTGTCCCCAGACGAGGACGGGGCTCGTCCCGTCCTCGTATCGCCGCGAGCGCCCGGGGTGGAGACCTGGCGCGCCGTCGCGGCCTTCGACGGACGGGCGCGCTCGGAGCCCGCGGAAGAGCGCGGTGACGAGCGCCTTGATGTCGTGGATGTCGTGCTCGCGCTCGCGCTCGAGCCAGTGCGCGCCCTCGGCCTGCCCTGAGACGAGGATGCCGATGGTCCAGCGCTCCACGGGCAGGTCCCCCGCCCGCGGCAGGTAGACGGGCGCGATCTCGAAGATCGCGACGCCCGCCCGATGGCGCAGGTTCCGCGACGCCGTGTCGAGCATGCTCGCCCGCAGCGTCGGGCGCATGACGGACTGCGCCGCGGTCGTCGGGTTCGCGATCCGGAGGGGCTCGGGTGCGATGGGCGCGCCGTCCGGCGTGAGCCGCGTGAGCCACGCCGGGTGGATCGCCGCGTAGGAGACGGTCTCGGTGAGGCCGATCCCCACGAGCACGTCGCGCGCCCGCTCGCGCAGCTCCTCCTGCGGGTGCCGCTCGTGCACCGGCAGCGGGCCGCTCGGCAGGCGCGTCGGGATGCGGTCGTAGCCCGCGATGCGCGCGACCTCCTCGACCACGTCCTCGGCGATGCCGATGTCGGTGCGGAAGTCCGGAGGCGTCACCGCGAGCGTGTCGTCGCTGCTGGCCGTCGCGAAGGAGAGGCGGCGGAGGATGTCGACCGCCTCCTCCGGCGCGACCTCCATGCCGACGACGCGCTCGACGTCGCCGAACCGGAGCTTCACCGTCGCCTGCGGGCGCGGCGCGGGATGGACGTCCACGGCGCCCGCGCAGCGTGCGCCCGCGTGCTCTCGCAGCAGGCGGACGGCCCGCGCGAGGGCGAGTGGCGGGAGCGCCGTGCTGAGGTCGAGGCCGAACCGCCGCGCCGCCGCGCTGCCGCTCGACCCCTGCAGGCCCTGGCGGTCGGACGAGCGGCGGATCCCGAGCGGCTCGAACGACGCCGCCTCGAGCGCCACCGTCGTGGTCCCCTCGCGGATCTCGGAGTCCTCGCCGCCGATGATCCCGGCGAGGCCGAGCGCGCGCTCGGCGTCCGCGATGACGAGGTCGCCGGGCCGGAGCACGCGGTCGACGCCGTCGAGCGTGCGCAGGTGCTCGCCGTGACGGGCGCGCCGCGCAACGAGCGCCCGCCCGCGCAGGCGCGTCGCGTCGTAGGCGTGGAGCGGCTGCCCGAGCTCGAGCATCACGTAGTTCGTGATGTCGACGACGTTGCTGATCGGACGCATGCCGGCGGCCGCGAGCCGCTGCTGCATCCACGCCGGCGACGGCCCGATGCGGACGCCTTCGAGGTACGCGGCGGCGAACCGCCGGCAGCCCGAGGGGTCCTCGATCGCGACGGTGAGGAGCCCCGGGTCGAGCGACCAGGTCAGGACGTCGCCCGCGGGCTCGCGGAGCGTCGAGCCGACGAGGGCGCGCACCTCGCGCGCGATGCCGAAGACGGCGAGCGTGTCGGGCCGGTTCGGCGCGATCTCGAAGTGAATGACCGCGTCGCCGATCGCGTCGGCGAGCCGGTCCCCCACCCGCAGCGACGGCTCGAGGACGTGGATCCCCTCGTGGTCGTCGCCGAGGCCGAGCTCCTTCGCCGAGAGGACCATCCCCTCGCTGAGGATCCCGCGCATCGGCTTCGGCTTGAGCACCGACGGCTGCCCCGTATGGCCGTCGACGATCGTCGCGCCCGTTTCGGCGTAGGGAACGACGTGCCCGACCTCGAGGTTCGTCGCGCCCGTCACGACCGTCTTCGTCCTGCCGCCCCCGTAGTCGACGGTGGCGAGCAGCAGCTTGTCCGCGTTCGGGTGCTTCTCGAGCGCGGTGATCCGGCCGACCCAGACCTTCTCCCACGACCCGCCCGTCCGCTCGATGCGGTCGACCTCCGTGCCGGACATGTGGAGGCGCATCGCGACCTCGTCGACGTCGGCCACGTCGACGTGGTCGCGGAGCCACGACACCGGGACCTTGAGGCTCGGCACTTACACCGACTCCAGGTAGCGCAGGTCGTTCTCGTGGAACAGGCGGATGTCGGGCGTGCCCGTGAGCAGCATGGCGAGGCGCTCGACACCGCCGCCGAACGCGAAGCCCTGGAAGCGCGTCGGGTCGTAGTCGACGCGCTCGAGCGCCTTCGGATGGACCATGCCGCAGCCGGCGGCCTCGATCCAGCCCGAGCCGCCGCACGTGCGGCACTTCCCATCGTTCGTCGTGCCCGCGCCGTCGCAGACGAAGCAGTCGAACGCGATCTCGGCGGACGGCTCCGTGAACGGGAAGTAGTCGGGCCGGAACCGGACCTTCCGCTCGCCGCCGAAGAGCTGCCGCGCGAACGAGTAGAGGACGCCCTTGAGGTCCGCCATGGAGAGCTGCTCGTCGATCGCGAGGCCCTCGTACTGGAAGAACACGCTCTCGTGCGTCGCGTCGGTCGCCTCGAACCGGTAGCACCGGCCGGGGACCACGACGCGGACAGGCGGGCGGCGCTTCTCCATCGTGCGGATCTGCATCGGCGACGTGTGCGTGCGGAGGAGCATCGGCCGCGGCTGCTCGGCGGGCGCGGACGCCGACGTCGATCCACCCGCGGCGGTCCGGGCCTGCGCCACCTCCACCGTGTTCTCGATCCACAGCGTGCTGAACTTGTCGCGCGCTGGGTGGTCCGGTGGGATGTTGAGCGCCTCGAAGTTGTAGTAGTCCCATTCGACCTCGGGGCCTTCGACCGCCTCGAAGCCCATCGTCGCGAAGATCCGCGTGATCTCGCGGATCGTGCGCGAGATCGGGTGCATCCGGCCGAGCCGGACGCGCCGCGGCGGGAGCGAGAGGTCGACGGTGCCGGCCGCGAGATCCCTCCCGAGGGCGACCTCTCGCAGCGCGGCGGCGCGCTCCTCGAGCGCGGCCTCGACGCGAGCCTTCGCCGCGTTGACCGCGGCGCCGTACCCGGGCCGCTCGGCCGGCGGGAGCGCGGGGACGTTCCGGAGGAGGCGCGTGAGCTCGCCGTCCTTCCGCCCGACGTACTTCGCGCGCGCCGCGTCGAGCGCGGCCTGGTCCGCGGCGGCGCTGATCGCCGCGACCGCGTCGACCGCGACCTTCGCCGGGTCCGTCAGCGTCGCCATCCTCGCCTCCTTCCGGCGGGCATA
>DASSSF010000053.1:0-45901 GCA_035708565.1 Candidatus Limnocylindria bacterium | reverse complement strand
ATCTACGGCTACGAGGCGGCGAAGGTCGTCCTCGCGGGCCTGAAGAGCGCGGGATCCAAGGCCACGGACCGCGCGGCGGTCCGCGACGCCGTCATGGGCACCAAGGACTTCGACCAGGGCGTGCTCGGCACCAAGTGGTCGTTCGACGCCAACGGCGACACGAGCATCACGACGATGGCCGGGATGATCGTGAAGAGCGGCGACTTCGCGTTCCAGAAGCTGCTCGAGGTCAAGTAGCCCGGACTTAGCATCTCGCGTGACGTAGTAGAGGGCGGGCCCCCGGGATCCCTGATCTCCGGGGGCCCTTCCCTACCAGAGGAGGAGCGGCCCGCTGGAGATCCTGATCGCGGCGATCCTCATCGGCATCAGCAACGGGGCGCTCGTCGCGCTGATCGCCCTCGGCTACACGCTCGTCTACGGGATCATCGAGCTCATCAACTTCTCGCACGGCGACCTGTTCATGCTCGGCACCTTCGCGACCCTCACCGTGCTGACGGCGTTCGGCGCCCGCGAGGGAGGAGCGACGCCCTGGTTCGGGCTCGTCGTCGCGCTCCTCGTCGGCATGGTCTTCTGCGGGATCCTCAACGTCATCGCCGAGCGGATCGCCTACCGCCCGCTGCGGAACGCGCCGCGGCTCGCTCCCCTCATCTCGGCGATCGGCGTGTCGTTCATCTACATCAACATCGGCCTCTTCTGGCGCGGACCGGCGCCGGTCCTGTACCCGGACATCCTCCCGACCTTCGACTTCGTGAACGACGGCCTCGGGATCCCCTCGCTCGTGCGGTTCACGGTCAAGGACCTCTTCGTCGTCGCCCTCGCGATCCCGCTCATGCTCGGGCTCGCCTGGGTGATCAAGAACACGGCTATCGGGAAGGCGATGCGCGCCGTGGCGCAGGACCGCGAGATGGCGCTCCAGATGGGCATCGACGTGGACCGCGTGATCTCGTACACGTTCCTCATCGGGGGCATGCTCGCGGGGGCGGCCGGGCTCATGTACGGGCTCTACAACAACAACACGAACTTCGTGCTCGGCTTCACGGCCGGCCTCAAGGCGTTCACCGCGGCCGTGCTCGGCGGCATCGGGAACGTGACCGGCGCCGCGCTCGGCGGCTTCGTGCTCGGCCTCCTCGGGTCGCTCACCGTCACGTACTTCGGGGCCGGCTGGGAGAACGTCGGCGTCTTCGCGATCCTCGTCCTCGTGCTCGTGTTCCGTCCGATGGGTCTCCTCGGGGAGGAGACGGGCGAGGGCCGGTGAGCGTCGAGGAGATCGCCACCGTCAAGAGCGAGGCCCCCGAGGGTCGCGAGCGGAAGCTCGTGATCGGGGTGATCGTGATCGGCCTCGCGCTCGCGCTGCCGTTCATCGACAGCGCGCTCCGGCTCAACCTCGGCACGAAGCTCATCCCGATCGGGATCTTCATCATCCTCGCGCTCGGGCTGAACGTCGTGGTCGGCTTCGCGGGGCTCCTCGACCTCGGGTACGCGGCGTTCTTCGCGATCGGCGCGTACACGGTGGCGTTCCTCACGTCGCCCTCGAGCGAGCTGCTGCGTGCCCTCGGCGCGCCGCCGATCGACTTCTGGCTCGCGATGGTCGTGGCGACGGCCGTCGCGGCGGCGTTCGGCGTGATCCTCGGAGCGCCGACGCTCCGCCTCCGCGGGGACTACCTCGCGATCGTCACGCTCGGCTTCGGCGAGATCGTGCCGCTCGTGATCCGGAACACCCCGCAGTGGACGCGCGGGGTGCAGGGGATGAACCCGATCGGCACGCCGACGGTGCCCGGCGTGCAGTTCGGCGTCGCGACGGAGCCCTGGTACTTCCTCGTCGTCGCGATCGTCGTGCTCTCGGTCGTGCTGACGGCGCGGCTCCGCGATTCGCGCGTCGGGCGGGCGTGGGCGGCCATCCGCGAGGACGAGGTCGCCGCCGCGTCGATGGGCGTGAACCCCGTCTCGACCAAGCTGTTCGCGTTCGCGATGGGCGCGAGCTTCTCGGGCTTCGCCGGGGCGGTCTGGTCCTCGTACCTGCAGTTCATCGACCCGGGGCAGTTCGACTTCTCCGTGTCGATCTTCGTGCTCGTCATGATCATCCTGGGCGGCCTCGGCAACATCTACGGCGTCATCGCCGGCGGGATCATCCTCGGCTCGTTCGACCGGATCCTCGCCGACACGATCTCCGACGTCCTCCAGACCATCGGCGACGCGACCAACATCGAGCTGCTCCGCCAGGCCGACGTGAACCGCGCGCGCTCGCTCATCCTCGGCCTCGCGCTCGTGATCCTCATGCTCGTGCGACCCGAGGGCCTCTTCCCGAGCGCGCGCCGCAAGATGGAGCTCCACGCGGCCGAGGAGAGCGAGGTCGAGGCCGCGCAGCAACGCTCGACGCTCTACGAGACGCAGCGATGAGCGCCGACGGGATGATCCTCACCGCGGAGCGCGTCACGAAGCGGTTCGGCGGCCTCGTCGCGGTCGACTCGGTCGATTTCACGATCCCGCCGCGCGCGATCGTGAGCCTCATCGGCCCGAACGGCGCGGGGAAGACGACCTTCTTCAACATGATCGCCGGCCTCTACCACCCGACGAGCGGCCGCATCGTCTTCGAGGGCCGCGACATCACGGGCCTGCCACCGCACCGGATCACGCGCTCGGGCATCGGCCGGACCTTCCAGAACATCCGGCTGTTCCAGAACATGACCGCGCTCGAGAACGTCCTCGTGGGCCGGCACGGGCGCATGAAGGCGACGCCGTTCGAGGCGATCCTCCGCACGCCGCGCGAGCGCCGCGAGGAGCGGGAGACGCGCGAGCAGGCGAAGGCGCTGCTCGCGTACGTGGGCCTCGCCGGCAAGGAGGACGAGTTCGCGAAGAACCTCTCGTACGGCGACCAGCGGCGCCTCGAGATCGGGCGCGCTCTCGGCACCGAGCCACGCCTCCTCCTCCTCGACGAGCCGACGGCGGGGATGAACCCGCAGGAGACGGCGCAGATGACGACGTTCATCCGGCGGCTCAGGGACGAGCGCGGGATCACGGTCCTCCTCATCGAGCACGACATGAAGGTGGTCATGGGGATCTCCGAGCGCGTGACCGTGCTCGACCACGGGACGAAGATCGCCGAAGGGCCCGCAGAGACCGTCCAGCGCGACCAGCGCGTCATCGAGGCCTACCTCGGCCGGGCGAGGACCGCCTAGTGGCGCTCCTCGAGCTCAAGGACGTCGACGCCTACTACGGCAACATCCAGGCGCTCAAGGGCATCACGATCGCCGTCGACAAGGGCGAGATCGTGACGCTCATCGGGAGCAACGGCGCCGGCAAGACGACGACGCTCCGCACGATCGCCGGCGTGATGCGGCCTCGGCGCGGCAGCCTGACGTTCGACGGCGGAGACCTGACGAAAGTGCCGGCGCACAAGGTCGTCGACCTCGGGATCGCGCACGCACCGGAGGGCCGGCGGATCTTCCCGCGCATGACCGTGCGCGAGAATCTCGAGCTCGGGGCGTACGCGCGCCGGGGCGCCGACCTCCGCCCGGACTTCGACCGCGTGTTCACGCTGTTCCCGCGCCTGCGCGAGCGCATCGCGCAGAGGGCGGGGACGCTCTCCGGCGGCGAGCAGCAGATGCTCGCGATCGGCCGCGCGCTCATGGCGCACCCGAAGGTCCTCCTGCTCGACGAACCGTCGATGGGCCTCGCGCCGGTGCTCGTCGAGCTCGTCTTCAGCACGATCAAGGACATCAACCAGCAGGGCACGACGGTCCTCCTCGTCGAGCAGAACGCGCACATGGCGCTCGGGATCGCCGACCGCGGCTACGTGCTCCAGACGGGCCGCGTCGTGCTCGCGGACACGGCGAAGGCGCTCGCCGCGAACGAGATGGTCCGGAAGGCGTACCTCGGCGAGGGCTAGCGCCGCGCTCCTCGCGCTCGGCCTCGTCGCGTGCGAGGCGGCCGTCCCGCAGGCGAGCCCCTCGCCCTCCGTCCCGCCGTCGGCGGTGCTCACGATCGGCGCCGCGTCGTGCGCGAGCCCGTCGCCCGCGGCCTTCACCGGCCGCGGCGCGGAGCTCGGCTACGGCGGCTACCGGACGTGCCGCGCGACGCTGCGCAACGTGGGCGACGCGTCCGCGCTCGTGGACCTGTGGATCGACGCGCTCGACGCGTCGGGCCGCGCCGGCGGCGCCTGCCGCGCGGCCGCCGGGCGGCTCGACCCCGGTGCCGAGCGGACGGTCGAGGCGACGTGTCCCGTGACCGCGAGCGAGACGGGCGCGGCGTTCCGCGTGACCGACGCGGCGGGCAGCCCGCTGCCGACGCGGCGTTAGGCGGCACACTCCACCGCGTGGAGCTGCGCGTCCCCTCCGACGTCTCCGCCCTCATCGAGCGCCTGCGCGGCGAGGGCCACGAGGCCTTCGTCGTGGGCGGCTGCGTGCGCGACGCGCTGCGCGGGACGGAGCCCGGCGACTGGGATCTCGCGACCGGCGCGCGGCCCGAGGAGATCCAGCGGATCTTCCCCCGCTCCGTGTACGCGAACCGGTTCGGCACGGTCGTCGTGCGAACCCGCGAGCGCGACGTCGAGGTGACGACGTACCGCATCGAGGCCGACTACGCGGACCACCGCCGGCCCGACCACGTGCGGTTCACCGACTCGCTCCGGGCGGACCTCTCGCGCCGCGACTTCACGATCAACGCGATGGCCTGGCGGCCGCCGGGCGAGCTCGTCGACCCGTTCGGCGGCGCGGCGGATCTCGAGCGGCGCATCGTGCGCGCGGTCGGCGATCCCGAGGAGCGGGTCCGCGAGGACGCGCTCCGCATGCTGCGCGCGGTCCGCTTCGCGACGACGCTCGGGATGGCGATCGAGCCCGGGACGGCGAACGCGATCGAGCGGTGCGCGCACCTCGCCGTGGAGCTGTCGGGCGAGCGGATCGGCGCCGAGATGACGAAGATCGTCCTGTCCGAGCGCCCGTCCGTCGGCCTGCGGCTCCTCGCCGACCTCGGCCTGCTCGCGGTGCTGGCGCCCGAGCTCGAGGAGTGCCGCACCGTGCCGCAGGAGAAGGCGTACGCGCAGGACGTCTTCGAGCACTCGCTCCTCACGGTCGACGCGGTGGCCGAGCCGGACCTCGTCCTCCGGCTCGCCGCCCTGCTCCACGACGTCGGGAAGCCGCGGACCTTCGGCGACGGCCACTTCCACCAGCACGAGTTCGTGGGCGAGCACCTCGCGCGGACGATCCTGCGGCGCTGGAAGTACCCGAAGGAGACGATCACGGCGGTCGCGCACCTCGTCAGGAACCACATGTTCTGGTACCAGCAGGAGTGGACCCCGGCGGCGGTGCGCCGCTTCATCCGCAAGGTCGGGCTCGACGAGATCCCGCGGCTCTTCGAGCTGCGCCGCGCCGACAACGTGGGGTCGGGAGCCCGCGCGCCCCGGATGTACGCGCTCGACGAGCTCTGGCGCCGGGTCCAGGAGGAGATCGCGGGCGCCAACGCGTTCTCGCCGCGCGACCTCGAGGTGGACGGGAACGACGTGATGGCCGCGCTCGGCATCCCGTCCGGGCCGGAGGTCGGCCGGATCATCCGCGAGCTCTTCGAGCGCGTGCTCGACGACCCGTCCCTCAACGAGCGGGAGGCGCTGCTCCGGCTCGCGCGGGAGATCCACCGGCCCGGCTAGGTCGCCCGGCCGCCCCGGTGCTTCCACGGTACGCAGATCGGCACCGCGATACGCGAAGGGCGTCGTATGCTCGCGCCTTCGAGGGTGTCGGGTGCGTACCTGGTAGCGCACGGTAGGGAGGTCGGGTCAATGGGCACATCGACCACGCGCCGCGAGTTCCTCCGCCTCACGGGCGCCGGCTCCGCCGGGATCGCGGCCGCCGGGATCGGCGGCCTCGGGTTCAGCACCGCGTTCGCGGGACAGCGCGCCGCACGGCGGAAGCTCGAGGGCACGAAGACGACGCCGAGCATCTGCCCGTACTGCGCCGTCGGCTGCGGGACGCTGATCCAGGCGAAGCACGAGGGCGACTCCGTCAAGATCGTGAACATCGAGGGCAACCCGGACAGCCCGATCTCCACGGGCAGCCTCTGCCCGAAGGGATCCGCGACGTTCCAGCTCGCGGTGAACCCGCTGCGCGTGACGAAGGTCATGCACCGCGCGCCGAACGGCACGGACTGGGACAAGGAGGCGTGGACGCGCGAGCGCGCGATGGAGCGGATCACCGAGCTCGTCGCGAAGACGCGCGACGACACCTTCGTCGAGCGCCTCCCGAACGGCAAGCTCATCAACCAGGCGACGGGCGTCTTCGCCCTCGGCGGCGCGACGAACGACAACGAGGAGAACTACCTCATCTGCAAGGTCATGCGGATGATGGGAGTGACGCGGATCGAGAACCAGGCCCGGATATGACACTCCGCCACGGTCCCCGGTCTGGGGGTCTCGTTCGGTCGCGGCGGCAGCACCACGTTCCAGATGGACCTGCAGCACTCGGACGCGGTCGTGTTCATGGGCTCGAACATGGCGGAGTGCCATCCGGTCGGCTTCAAGTGGCCGATGAAGGCGAAGGCACGCGGCGCGACGCTCATCCACGTCGACCCGCGCTTCACGCGCACGAGCGCGATGTGCGACCTCTACGTGCCGATGCGCTCGGGCACGGACATCGTGTTCCTCGGGGCCCTCATCAACTACGTCATCGAGAACAAGAAGTACCTCGAGGAATACGTCATCAACTTCACGAACGCGGGCACGCTCATCAACGCGGGCTTCAAGGACACTGACGACCCGGGGCAGGACGGCTTCTTCTCCGGGTACAACCCGCAGACCCGCGCGTACGACCGGACGACCTGGCAGTACCAGACGGACGCCGCGCCCGTGCGCGTGCCGGAGCCCACGACGCCGACCGGAGAGCAGAGCGACGGGCAGGCGTCACAGCCCGGAGTCACGTCGCGCCCCGGCACGCTCGGCGCGAGCAGCGTCGCCGGCGCCGACTTCGCCGCGCTCATCGCGAACCGGCTGCCGGGTGTGCCGAAGACCGACATCAGCCTCTCGCACCCGAACAGCGTCTTCCAGATCCTCAGGCGCCACTACGCGCGCTACACGCCCGAGATGGTCGAGCGCGTCTGCGGCACGCCGAAGGAGCTCTTCCTCAAGGTCGCCGAGACGATCACCGCGAACTCCGGGCGCGACCGGACCACCGCGTTCGTGTACGCGGTCGGCTGGACGCAGCACACGACCGGCGTGCAGCTCATCCGCACCGCGGGGATGCTCCAGGCGCTCCTCGGGAACATCGGCCGGCCGGGCGGCGGGATCATGGCCCTCCGCGGCCACGCGACGATCCAGGGCTGCACCGACATCGCGAGCCTCTACAACATCCACCCGGGCTACCTCTCGACGCCCGACGCGACGAAGGCCCACGACACGCTGCGCGACTACATCCTCACGGAGACCCAGCCCACGTCGTTCTGGTCGAACACGCCGGCGTACATGGTCAGCCAGCTCAAGGCGTGGTTCGGCGACGCGGCGACGGCCCAGAACGACTACCTCTACGACACGCTCCCGAAGATGACCGGCGACCACAGCCATCTGCCGGTCTTCGTCGAGATGAGCGAGGGCAAGATCAAGGGGATGATCGTCACCGGGCAGAACCCGGCGACGTCGATCAACTCGACGTTCCAGCGGAAGGCCATGGCGAGCCTCGAGTGGCTCGTCGTCCTCGACTCGTACGAGACGGAGACGGCGGCGTTCTGGAAGGACGTCGCCGGCGCGGACCCGAAGGCCGTGCGCACCGAGGTGTTCTTCATCCCGGCGGCGCACATCGCCGAGAAGGACGGCTCGATGACGCAGACCCAGCGGACGATCCAGTGGCACGACAAGGCCGCGGACCCGCCGGGCGACGCCCGCAGCGACCTCTTCTTCTGGTACGACCTCGGCAAGCGCCTCAAGCGCCGCTACGCGAACAGCAACGCGCCGAGGGACCTCGGCATCAAGCACATGACGCTCGACTACGACCCCGAGCCGGCCGAGGTCGCCGAGTGGAAGCACAAGGACGAGCCGTCCGCGTTCAAGATCTTCAAGGAGATCAACGGCTTCACCGTCCAGCCCAAGCGCGACCTCGCCACGGCCGTGCCGCTCAACTCGTTCGCGAACCTCCAGGCGAACGGCACCACGGCCTGCGGCGCCTGGATCTACACGGGCATGCTCCAGGTCGTCTCGGGGCAGATGGTGAACCGCGCGCGCATGCAGCCCGGGAAGAACGACGGCTGGGTCAGCCCGAACTGGGGCTGGGCGTGGCCGGGCAACCGCCACCAGCTCTACAACCGCGCCTCGGCCGACGCGCAGGGGCGTCCGTGGAGCGAGCGGAAGAAGTTCACGTACTGGGACGCCGCCGCGCGCACCTGGAAGAACGACTCCGGCGAGGGCATCGACTTCACGCCCACGAAGGCCCCGGAGACGCCCGCGAACCCGCGCGGCATCGGCATCGCCTTCCACAGCGGCGCGCACCCGTTCCTGCTCAAGACCGACGGCAAGGCGTGGCTCTTCGCGCCGTCGGGCACGAGCGACGGCCCGCTGCCCACGCACTACGAGCCGTGGGAGTCGCCCGTCAAGAACCTGCTCTACAAGCAGGACCGCAACCCGGTCGCGAAGATCTGGGAGGTCGGCGGGAACAAGTACAACGAGTTCGCGGGCGCGGAGTTCCCGACGGTCATCACGACGTACCGGCTCACCGAGCACCACCTCTCGGGCACGATGAGCCGCTGGCTGCCGTGGCTCGCCGAGCTCCAGCCCGAGCTGTTCTGCGAGATGTCGCCGGAGCTCGCGCGCGAGAAGGGCATCGCGAACGGCGACTACGTCAACGTCATCAGCTCGCGCGCCACGACGCGCGCGCGGGCGCTCGTCACGAAGCGGCTCCGGCCCTTCACGATCGACGGCAAGACCGTGCACCAGGTCGGCATGCCGTGGCACTGGGGCTACATGGGGATCGCCACGAGCGACGTCGCGAACAACGTGACCGCGCTCGTGGCCGACCCGAACGTGACCATCCACGAGGGCAAGGCGTTCACCTGCCGGATCGAGCGTGCCGCCGATCAACGCAGCAACGCTCCGAAGGGGGCCAAGGTATGACCGCCGGAACGAAGGGCATGTTCGTCGACACGTCCGTCTGCACCGGGTGCAAGGCGTGTCAGGTGGCCTGCAAGCAGTGGAACGAGCTGCCGATGGAGGACAACGAGGCGGTCGCGAACCACACCGCGTTCCTCGGCGACTCGTACGACAACACCGGGCACCTCTCGGCGACCAACTGGCGCCACGTGAAGTTCGTCGAGCAGATCGGCCCGGCTGACAGCTCGGACCGCGCGTCGCCGCGCTGGCTGATGATGAGCGACTCCTGCAAGCACTGCGAGCAGGCCGGCTGCCTCGAGGTCTGTCCGACCGGCGCGCTCTTCCGCACGCAGTTCGGCTCGGTCGACATCCACCAGGACGTCTGCATCGGCTGCCGCTACTGCGTCGGCGCGTGCCCCTTCGGCGTCATCGAGGTGAACAAGAAGACCGGCCGCGTCAACAAGTGCATCCTCTGCCAGGACCGGATGGAGATCGGGATGGGGACGGCGTGCGCGAAGGCGTGCCCGACGGCCTCCATCACCTTCGGCAACGTCGACGACCTCAAGGTCATGGCCGCGGAGCGCGTGAAGGCGCTCCACGCGCGCGGCGAGACCTCGGCCTACATCTACGGCTGGGACCTCGGCAACAGCGGCGAGATCACCGCGGGCCCGAACAAGGGCGCGAAGGTCAAGGACATGGAGGTCGTCGGCGGCCTCAACGTCTTCTACCTGCTCCTCGACAAGCCGGACGTGTACGCGCTGCCGGCGGCGCCGAGCGTCCCGCAGAAGAACATGGCGCCATCGGCCGGCGTCGCGCTCATCTCCGCCGCGGTGCTCGGCGTGACCGGCCTCGCCGCCTTCCGCCGCCGCAGGATGGCCGAGGCCGAGGTGCGGCCGTGATCAACCCGTACGTCCTCGAGCCGCACTGGGCGAACTGGATGCTGACCCTCGAGATGTTCGTCGCCGGCGTCGCGGCCGGCACGTTCTTCCTCATCGCGCTCATGAACGCGGCGTCGGCACCCGGCCGGGCCGGCGCCGAGGATCGCGAGGTCGCCGCCCGCCTCGGCTTCATCCCGATGCCGCTCATGCTCGTCGTCGCGATCCTGCTCATCGCGGACCTCGGCGAGCCCGGCCGCTTCATGAACATCATCTTCCGCAGCCCGATCGCCGAAGAGCGCGGCCCGGGCATCTTCATGTTCAACCCCAACTCGCCGATGACCTGGGGCACGTACGTCATCGCGCTCTTCGGCCTGCTCACCCTCGTGCCCTTCGCGGACGCGCTCCTCCACACCGGCCGGCTCGGCCGCGAGCCCGTCGCCGCGGATCGGCGGCGCATCCTCGAGACCGTGGCCCACCATCCCATCGGCATGGCGTTCTGCGCGCTCGTCGCGCTCGCGGTCGGCACGTACAGCGGCGTGCTCCTCAACGTGACGAGCCAGAACGTGTGGGGTGACACGATCCTCCTCGGCGCGATGTACATGGTCTTCAGCGCGCTCTCGGGCGCGGCCGTCGCGGCGATCGTCGCCGATCGGCTCGGCTACGCCCGCACGGCGTCCGCCGTCCGGTCGCTGCTCGTCTGGTTCGCGGCGATCTCGGGGCTCCTGCTCCTCGTCTTCCTCGTCAACCTCGCCGCGGTCGGCCGCGCGTCGCCCCTCGTCGCGGATCTCGACCAGCTCGTCGCACCGATCTTCTGGATCGGCGTGGTGGGTCTCGCGATCCTCTACCCGCTGCTCGCGCTCTGGCGCCGGGGCCCCGTGGTCACGCGCGGGGGCCGCTCGCTCGCGGTCGCGGGCCTGGACCTCGGCCGTCTCGCCGTCGTCGGCACGGGCGTCCTCATCGGCGTGCTCGCGTTCCGCTACGTGCTGCTCTACTCGGCGCTCGCGGCCACCCAGTAGGTGGTCGTGCATCACCCAGTGATGCCCGACCGTCCTGCTCCGCCCGGCTCCGCCGGGACGTAGCAGCGCTGCCCACGCAGCTCGAGCTCGACGAGGCCCGGGCCCGCTGGCGAGAGCTCGCCGGCGAGGACCCGGGCCTCGGTCCCATCGCCGCGTTCCACGAGGCGCGCCTCGCGTCGCTCGCCGCGCGGCCCGCGCCCGACGCCGCCGTCGAGATCTCGCGCGAGGACGCCGACCGCGCGCTGCGCGACGGCCGCCCGCTCCTCGCCGCGGGCCGGCTCGCCGTCGACCCGGTAGAGCTCCAGGACGAGCTGCGGCGCACCTGCGAGGAGCTCGCCGCGACCGCGGACGAGGGCTCCTCCGCGCTCGCGGCGGCGACGGTGCTCGCACGCGCGACCGTGGACGTCGCGCGCCTCGTCGTGCCCGCGCTCGAGGACGATCGCGACGTGGTCGCACGCGAAGCGAACGCCCTCGGCGTCGACGCCACCGCCCTCGGCGAGCTCCTCCAGCTCGCCGTGCAGCCGGCGCTCTGGGAGGCGGCGGTCCAGGCGCGCGCGGTCGTCGACCTCGACCGCTGGGACCGCGGCTTCTGCCCGCTCTGCGGCTCGTGGCCGGCGCTCGCCGAGCTCGTGGGCCCGGAGCGGCGGCGAGTGCTCCGCTGCGTGCGGTGCGGATCGGGCTGGTCGTGGCTCGTGCTCCTGTGCCCGTACTGCGGCACCGACGACCACCGCGAGCTCGGCTCCCTCGCCGAGACGGATGCCGGCGGCCGAACGCGCGGCATCGCGAGCGTGGACACGTGCGAGCGTTGCCGCGGCTACGTGAAGGCGGTCGCGGCGTTCACGTCGTACTCGGCGCCGCGGATCGTCGCCGAGGACGTCGCGACGCTCGATCTGGACGTAGCCGCGGGCGAGGCGGGATACCGGCGGCCGGGTGACGTCGATCCCGCGGTCGCGGGCATCCCGCGCCTCGTCCGCGAGGGAAGAGCGCTCCCGGGCTAGCGCTCCGGGACGTGCGCCGTCGGCGTCGGCTGGTACGCGCGGCCGTTGCCGGCGCCCGACGTCTCCCACGCCGGAGCGAGCTGCTCCTGGCCGCGGGCCTTCTCGACCTGCTGGCCGAGCTTCCGCCTCGCGTCGGCGCCGGACATCGGCGTCATGAGCAGGGCGACCGCGGCGCCGACGAGCGCGCCGACGAGCATGCCGACGCCGAACGCGGCGAAGAGCGCGCCGTCATCGTGCCCTCCGACGGCCTGGCGAGCGCGCTTGCGCCCGTCCCCGATGAGCGTGTCCGCGGAGCTCGCGAGCGCGTCCCTGACGTCGCCGAGGATCTCGTCCACCTTGACGTCCTTCGTGAGGTCGCGCAGTTCCCTGAGATCGAGCTTGGCCATGTGAGCGCCTCCCGGCCGAAGTGGCCTAGGTCTCTACGGCAGGCCCGGTGCCAGCGGGCGCGACCGGACGAGCGAGCGCCGCCTCGATGAACGCGTCGATGTCGCCGTCGAGCACGCGCTGCGCGTCCCCGACCTCGACGCCGGTACGGAGATCCTTCACCTGCGTGTACGGGTGGAGCACGTACGAGCGGATCTGGCTCCCCCAGTCGGCGGCCCGCATCTCGCCCCGCTCCTTCGCCTGCTCCGCCTCCTGCTCGCGGATGCGGCGCTCGAGGAGCCGCGCGCGGAGCATGCGCATGGCGAGCTCGCGGTTCTGGAGCTGCGACCGCTCGTTCTGCGACTGCGCGACGACGCCCGTCGGCAGGTGCGTGATCCGCACGGCCGTCTCGGTCTTGTTCACGTTCTGGCCGCCCGCGCCGGCGGACCGGTACGTGTCGATCCGCAGCTCGTCGGGCTTGATGTCCACCTCCGCCTCGCTCTCGACCTCAGGCGTCGGATCGACGAGCGCGAAGGAGGTCTGGCGGCGCTTCTGGAAGTCGAACGGCGAGATCCGCACGAGGCGGTGCGTGCCGCGCTCGGTCTTGAGGTATCCGTAGGCGTAGGGCCCTTCCACCGTCAGCGTGACGCTCTTGAGCCCGGCCTCCTCGCCCTCCGTCTGCTCCACGATCTCGGTGCGGTAGCCCCTGCGCTCGGCCCAGCGCAGGTACATCCGGAGCAGCATCTGCGCCCAGTCCGCGGCGTCGGTCCCGCCCACGCCGGCGGAGATCGCGAGGACCGCGGAGCGCTCGTCGTACGGCCCCGCGAGCTGCGCTTCGAGGCTCGCCTGCGCCACCTCGCGCTCGAGCGCCGCGAGGTCGCGCTCGACGTCGGGCGCGATCGCGGGATCGGCGTTCGCGAGCGGCACGAGCTCCGCGAGGTCGCTCGCGCGCTTCTCGAATCCGTCCCAGCGCGCGGCGCGCTGCCGGAGGAGGTCGAGCCGCTTCAGCGTGCGCTGCGCGAGGGCGCGGTCGTTCCAGAGGTCCGGCCGCGAGGCCTGCTCCTCTAGCTCGCGCGCCTCCCGCTCGATGCCGGGCAGGTCAAAGGAACACCGCCATGCGGTCGATGCGCCCGCGGATGGCGGCGACGGCCGCCGGATCGATCGGCACGGGGGACGACGCTAGCGCTTCGCGCGCGGACGCTCGAATGAGGTCGCGATCGGCTGAGCGACCGGGGCGAGCTTGCCCGCGGCGAAGCTCACGAACGTGACGCAGGGGCAGTAGGTGTTGCGCGGGCAGCGAGGACAGTCACCGTCGCAGTCGAGCGTGGCTCCATAGGAGCACTTGAGGCAGTTGTCCTCGCAAACGATCCATTCCTTCACCGGGCGTCGTGTTCCTCTCTAGTCGGGCCGACGTGGTATCAGGCTGATACGAGGCTGGACGGGCTCCCCACCCGTTGGCTCTTGTAGCGGTCTGCGTACAGAAGTCTATGGGTGCGAAGGGGGCTTTTGGAAGACCCAAGTCCGACTCCGCGTCTGACGGGCGGAGGCCGTACATGCGTTCTCCGTGCGGCCGCCAGAACGGGCTGCCGCCCCGCGTGGCCCCCCGGGCCGGCACGTGCTACTACGTATTTGTAGGAGGTGGCGAGAGATGCGTGAGGACGAGATCCTGCAGGCCCTCGAGGCGAGCGAGCGCGCGCTCCAGGCCGCCGGGCGGCCGGACCTGCGGTCGGCGGGCTTCTGGCGGGCCGTCGGCGCCGTGAAGCGCGACCCGCGGCTCGTGGAGCGCTATGCGGGCCGAATCGCCGCCGTCGACCGCGCGGCGTTCCTCCGCTCGACCCCCATCGCGCTGCCGGCCGGCGCCGGCGTCGCCCTGCTCGCGGCGGGCACCGCCGCCGGGGCCGCCGCCACGGCGCTCGCGGGCGCGTTCGCGAGCCCCGTCCGGGACCTCGTGTACCTCGCGGGGGTCGGGGCGCTCCTCGGCGCGACGCACGCGCTCGCCCACTTCGTCACGGGCACGGCCGCGGGCATCCGCTTCACGCACTTCTTCAGCGCGCCGCCGCGGCGGCCGCAGCCCGGCTTCAAGACGGACTACGCGTCGTACCTGCGCACGCCCGCCCGGTCGCGCGCGTGGATGCACGCCTCGGGCGCGATCGTGACGAAGGCGGTGCCCTTCGTGGCGCTGCCGTTCGCGGCGGCGGCCGGGGTCGCGCAGCCGACCCTGTGGATCCTGCTCGCGCTCGGGATCGTGCAGCTCGCGACCGACGCGCTCTGGTCGGTGAAGGCGTCGGACTGGAAGAAGTTCAGGCGGGAGATGCGCGCCGCGCGCGCGAGGTGAGCGCGAGGCCCGCGGCGCCGGCGACCGCGTAGACGATCCCCAGGAGCTGCGCGCCCTGGAGCCCCCAGAGGACGACCGGGTCGAGCCGGAGGAACGAGGACAGCGTGCGGCCGGCCCCGTAGAGGAGCAGGTAGAGGAAGTACACGCGTCCCTCGGGCGGGCGCCCGCGCCTGCGCAGCCAGAGCCCGACGAGCGCGGCGAGGATGACGAGGTCCCACAGCATGTCGTAGGCGGCGATCGGGTGAGCCGCCTCGCGCTGGCCGAGCGTGTCGGGGTGCGTGTAGCGCACGCACCACGGCAGGTCGCAGAGGGCCGCGTGGTGCTCGCCGTTGACGATGTCGCCGATCCGCCCGATGGCGAGGCCGAGCGTGATGCCGATGACGCTGATGTCGAACATGAAGCCGAGCGGGAGCCGCAGCGCCTTCCCCGCGACGAGGCCGCCGACCGACGAGCCGAGCGCAGCGCCGGTCACGCCCATCCCGCCGTTCCAGATCGCGAGCGCCTCGAGCGGCCGGTCGGCGTAGAGGTGCCACGAGTCCACGAGGTGCATCGCGCGCGCGCCGGCGAGCCCGCCGATCACGACCGCGAACGCGAACGGGTACACGCGGTCGTCGCGCACGAGCCACCGCGCGCACCTGATCGAGACCCAGCCGCCGACGAGCATGCCCACGAGCGAGAAGAACGAGTGCCACGAGATGCGGACGGGGCCGAGCGAGAGGATCGGGTCGAACGGCAGCTCCAGCGGACGCCTCCGCCTACGCGGCGGTGGCCTCGGCCGGCGCGGGCGGCCGCCGGCGGAGCACGAGGAAGAGGAGCGCCGGCAGCGCGACGACCATCGCGATGAGCCCGATGAGCTGGTCCTGCCGGAGGGCGAGGAGGCTCGTCGGCTCGCCGACGCGCAGGAACGAGATGACGAACCGGTCGAGGCCGTAGAGCAGGACGAACAGCCAGAAGATCGCGCCCGCGGGCAGCGACGGCGGCCGGCCGCGCTCGCGGCGGGACCACAGCCAGAGCGCGAGGAGGATGATCGCGCCGAGCCAGATCATGTCGTAGCCGACCGCGAGGTGGACGGGACCCTCGGCGAACCTGCGGTCGCCGATGAAGAGCGGACCCTGTCCGAGCGTCTCGGGGTGCGAGTACGTCACGCAGATGCCGCTCGGGGGCTCGCAGGCGACGGCGTGGTGCTCGCCGTTGATGACGTCGCCGATGCGGCCGATGGCGAGGCCGAGGGCGATCCCCGGCGCCGCGCCGTCGGCGGTGAGGCCGATCGGGACCTTCCGCCGGATCCCGGCGATGAGCCCGCCCACGACGCCGCCGACCACCCCGCCCCACACGGCGATCCCGCCGCTCCAGATGAACAGGATCTGCTCGGGGTGCTCCGCGTAGTAGGACCACGTGTCGAGCACGTGGAAGAGCCGCGCGCCGACGATCCCGCCGACCACGCCCCACGTCGCGATGGAGTAGGCGTCCTCCTCGCTCACCTTGCCGCGCAGGAGCCGGACCGGCAGCGCGACGCCGAAGAAGATCCCGACCGCGGTGAAGATCCCGTGCCACGCGATCGCGATCGGGCCGAGGCGCAGGTTCGGATCGAGGTTGATGTCCATCTACGCCCCAGGTCCTCCCGACCGTACGTTCCGTACGGCGCGTCCTCGCTCGCTCACGGCCGCGGGCGGCCGCGGCCTCGCTCCTAGCGGCCGTGGCACTTCTTGAACTTCTTCCCAGAGCCGCACCAGCAGGGGTCGTTGCGGCCGATCTTGCCGGGCGGCTGGGACGTCCCGGTGCCCGGTCCGCCGCTCGGACGGGCGGTGGTCGACGGCCCGCGCTCCTCGGTCTTCGGCTTCTCCTCCTGCTGCTGCGCGTCCTCCGCCCGCTGGACCGACACGCGCAGGACCGCCTGCGCGACGCCCGTCGCGATCCGCTGCTGCATCTCCTCGTAGAAGCGGTGCGCCTCGTTCTTGTACGCGACGAGCGGGTCCTGCTGGCCGTAGCCGCGGAGGTAGATGCCCTCGCGGAGCTCCTCCATCGCGGTCAGGTGCTCGACCCAGTGGGTGTCGATCGTGCGGAGCAGGACCCACCGCTCGACCGCGCGCATGAGCTCCTCGCCGTACTCCTTCTCGCGCGCCTCGTACGTCCGGTCGACGAGCTCGGCCGCGCGCTCGGCGAGGTCCGCCTGGCGCTCGATGCCCTCGAACGTCGCGGTCGTGACGTCGGTCCGGCCGAGGATCGCGCCGAGCGCGGCGGCGAGCGGGCGGAGGTCCCACTCCTCCGGGTCGTCGGTCGGCACCTGCGCATCCACGAGCGCGGCGACCTCGTCGTGGAGGTTCTCGAGGATCGTGTCGCGGACGTTGCCCTTCTCGAGGATCGTCCGCCGGTCGGCGTAGATCCGGTTGCGCTGGTTGTTGAGGACGTCGTCGAACTCGAGCGCGCGCTTCCGGATGTCGAAGTTGCGCGTCTCGACCTTGATCTGCGCCTGGGTGATCGCGCCCGTCACCATGCCCGACTCGATCGGCTGGGCGTCGTCGAAGCCGAGCCGCGCCATGAGCCCGGCGACGCGTTCCGACGCGAAGATCCGGATGAGGTCGTCCTCGAGCGAGTTGTAGAAGCGGGACGAGCCCGGGTCGCCCTGGCGGCCGGAGCGGCCCCGCAGCTGGTTGTCGATGCGCCGCGCCTCGTGCCGCTCGGTGCCGATGACGTGCAGCCCGCCGAGGCCCGCGACGCCGTCGCCGAGGATGATGTCGACGCCGCGGCCGGCCATGTTCGTGGAGAGCGTGACCGCCCCCTTCTGGCCGGCCTGCGCGATCACGAGCGCCTCGCGCTCGTGGTTCTTCGCGTTCAGCACCTCGTGCCGGATCCCGTGCCGGTTCAGCTCGGCGCCGAGCCGCTCGCTCTTCTCGACGCTCGTCGTGCCGATGAGGATCGGCTGTCCCTTCGCGTTGCGCTCCTTCACCTCCGCGACGACCGCGTTCCACTTGCCTTGCTCGGTCTTGTAGACGAGATCGGGCTCGTCCTTGCGGATCATCGGGCGGTGCGTCGGGACCTGCGTCACCTCGAGCTTGTAGACCTTGAAGAGCTCCTCCGCCTCGGTCGCCGCCGTGCCGGTCATGCCGGCGAGCTTCTTGTACATGCGGAAGTAGTTCTGGATCGTGATCGTCGCGAACGTGCGCGTCTCCCGCTGGACCGGCACGTTCTCCTTCGCCTCGACGGCCTGGTGGAGCCCGTCGCTCCAGCGGCGCCCCGGCATCTGGCGGCCGGTGAACTCGTCGATGATCACGACCTCGCGCTGCGCGTTGACGATGTACTCCTTGTCCTTCCGGTAGAGCGCCTTCGCCTTCACGGCGTTCTCGAGGTAGTGGATGGCCATGTCGGAGCCGGAGTACAGGTCCTTGACGCCGAGGAGCTTCTCGGCCTTGTCCATGCCCGAGTCCGTCAGCGTCGCCGCGTGGTGCTTCTCCTCGACGATGTAGTCCTCGCCGGGGACGAGCCGCTCGGCCACGCGCGCGTACTGGCGGTAAACGGACGTCGCGTCCTCGGCGGCGCTCGAGATGATGAGCGGCGTGCGCGCCTCGTCGATGAGGATCGAGTCGGCCTCGTCCACGATGGCGAAGTTGAGCTCCCGCTGCACCTGCTCCGCGAGGTCCATGACCATGTTGTCCCGCAGGTAGTCGAACCCGAACTCGCTGTTCTGGCCGTACGTGATGTCCGCGAGGTACGCCTCCCTCCGGGACACGTCGCGCCAGTTGCGGTGCCGCCAGTCGACCGCGTCGAGCGTGACGGACGGGTCGTGGACGGCGCTCTTCTCGTGCGCGATGTACGCGACGGAGACGCCGAGCGCCTGGTAGATCGGGGCCATCCAGCCCGCGCCCGTCTTCGCGAGGTAGTCGTTGGTCGTGACGAGGTGGGCACCCTTGCCCTCGAGCGCGTTCAGGTAGAGGGCGGCGGACGCGACGAGCGTCTTCCCCTCGCCGGTCTTCATCTCGGCGACGTGCCCCTTGTGGAGCGCGAGCGCGCCCATGAGCTGGACGTCGAAGTGCGTCTGGCCGAGCGTGCGCGTCGCGGCCTCGCGGACCGCCGCGAACGCCTCGGGCACGAGGTCGTCGAGGCCGGTCCCGCCCGCGACGCGCTGCCGGAATTCGTCGGTCTTCGCGCGCAGCGCTTCGGGCGAGAGCGCGCGGTACGCGTCGGCGAGCGCCTTCGTGCGCTCGACCTGCTTGCGCAGCCGCCGGAGCTCCCCCTCGTTGGAGTCGAGGAAACCGAAGAGGTTCGGTATCCCTACCGCCTTCTAGGTGACCTGGAGCGGCAGCTGCGACGCCGACGGGTTGAACAGGCCGCCCACCGACTCGCCTTCGTGGATCCGGCGGATGGCCTCCGCGAAGAGCGGGGCGACCGTGAGGACGTCGATCTCCGCGAGCTCGCGCGCCGAGGGACGCAGGGGCACCGTGTCCGTGGTGACGAGCTCGCGGATGCCGCTCGTGGCGAGCTTCTGCGCGGCGTCGCCCGACAGCGTCGCGTGCGTGCAGAAGACGTGGATGTCGGTGACGCCGCGGCTCTGCAGCACCTCGATGGTGTTGAGGATGGTCGTTCCGGTGTCGATCTCGTCGTCCATGATGAACGCGCGCTGCCGGTCGATGTCGCCGATGACGCCCGTGATCTCGCTGCGGCCGCTGTTGTCCCGGTGGGTCTTCTGCATGAACACCATCGGCAGGCCGAGCCGCTCGGCCACCTTCCGGCCGGTGTTCGCGTAGCCGAGGTCCGGCACGACGAGCGCGGTCGGCTTGGGCGACCGCTCGAGGATCGCGGCCATGCGGTCGACGAGGATGTACATGGCCGTGAGCTCGTCGCCGGGGATCGAGAAGAAGCCCTGGATCTGCGCCTGGTGCATGTCCATCGTGAGGAAGCGGTCCGCGCCGGCGACGCCGATCATGTCGGCGAGGAGGCGCGCCGTGATCGGCACCCGCGGCTGGTCCTTCTTGTCGCTCCGGCCGTACGCGTAGTACGGCATGACCGCCGTGATCCGTCCGGCCGACGCCCGCTTGAAGGCGTCGAGCATGATCAGCAGCTCCATGATCGAGTCGCTCACGGACGGCGCGGCCACGAGCGGCTGCACGACGAACACGTCGTGCTCGCGCGCGTTCTCGTTGACCTTCACGAAGATGTTGTCGTTCCGGAACTTGGTCACATCCGCCTGCCCCAGGGGTATCTCGAGGTGGCGGCAGATGGCCTGCGCGAAGGCCGGATGGGCGTTACCCGTGTAGACGGAAAGGCCCCGGAACACGGCTCCTCCTCACGTGCTTCGGCGCTGCGGCACCATCGAGCATAGCCGAATAGGCTTTTCGCGAGTGAGCGCGCGAACGGGTCACACGATCCGGTGGGCGGTCGTCTGGGGCGCCGTCGCGCTCTGGTTCCTGTTCATCGCGTTCGACGTCGCGGGGGACGCCGCCCATCTGCTCCTCGGCGTCGCGGTCGCCGTGCTGGTCTACGAGCTCCTGGTCGAGGCGCCGCCTCCCGCCTGAGCCCCGCGGATCCGGCCCGCGCGCGCGTCGACGAAGCGCTCGCGCGCGAGGCCCGCTTCCGCGATCGCGCGCTCCGTCCGCTCGAGCGCGAGGAGCTCGCCGTGGCTGTCCGACCCGACCGCGAAGCGCGCTCCGGCGCGCCTGGCCCGCGTGAGGAACGCGACGTGCGGCACCCCGTACGCCTCGTTGACCTCGATCGCGACGCCCGCCTCGACGCACATCGCGATGAGGCGCTCCTGCCACTCGACGGGATACGACGACTCCGGCTCGCCGAGCGCCTGGAGGGGCGTGAACGTGGGGTGGCCGAGGATGTCGATGCCGACCTCGTCGATGCCCTGGCGCACGGCCTCGAGCGTGAGGTCGAGGATGCGGCGCGCGAGCGCGGCGTCGGAGAAGCGCTCGCGCTCCGGGTACGCGACGCCCGCCCCGAGCTTCCCCTTGAGGAATGCGCCGGCGACGTCGTACCCGATGCGCACGCCGTCGACGTGGACCTGGTGGATCGCGCCGATCACGTAGTGCAGCGACGCGCGGGTGCTGGCGCGGAGCGGCGGGGCGACGCCGAGGTCGTACTCGATGCCCACGCGCAGGCCCAGCGACGCCGCATCGTCGAGGTACCGGAGCACGTCGTCGTCGTGCTTCATCCGGTCGCGCCAGGGAAAGTGGTCGCTGACCCCGTGCGGCCGCACCGCGACGGAGCGCGCGCGCTCCGCGAGGCTCACGCTCCCGTCAGAGCGGTCGCTGTGGATGTGGTGGTCGAACAGCGTCACCGGTCGACGGGCTCGGGATGCCCTGACCACGCCGCCTCGACCATCGTCCAGAGGACGCCCGAGACGAGCGTGTGCCCGCCGAGGAGGACGGGCACGGCCGCGTCGCGCGCCGCGCGCGTGAACGCCGCGAGCGGCTCGTGCGAGATCGCGTCCGCGTCGAGGAGGTCCGACGCGAACCGCTCCGGCGCGCTCGGATGCCAGCCGAGATGCGCGAAGAGGACGCGCGAATCGAAGAGCATCGCGTCGCCGAGCTCGGACATGCGCTCGAAGAACTCGACCGGGCCGGTGCGCTCGTAGAGGAAGCCGAGCGCGGTCCGCGCGGACCCCGCGGCGTCGCGCCCCGCCGCCTGCATGCCGCGCTCTTCGGCGAGCATGCGCACGCGGCAGGCGGTCTGTGACTCGAGGTACGTCCAGACGGGCGCTCCGACGCGGCCGGCGACGAGGAGCTCCTGGTCCGGCGTCGTGACGACCGACATGATCCCGTCGATGCGCGTGCCGAGCTCGCGCTCCCAGGTCTCGAGCGCGCGCAGCTCCGGCGGGCACGCGGCGTGGCGCACGAGGACCGTCGCGTCCGCCGGCGTGTCCACGTCGAGGAGCGTCGCCGCCGAGCGCTCGAGCTGGCGGTTCGGCAGGCCCGCCTGCTGGTGGAGGAGCCGCGGCAGCGGGTTGTCCGTGGCGGGTAGCGCGATCGCGCCGAGGGCGCTCGCGGGCGTGAAGCCGACGAGGTCCGCCGAGTAGTAGTTGTTCGACAGCACGAGGGCCTCGCTCGCCTCGAGGTCGCGCCGGACCCCGCGGAGCTCGTCGGCGGTGAGGAGCGCCCCCGCGCCCGCGCCGATGACGCACACGCGCTCGAGCGCGCGCTCGCGCACGAGCCGCGCGAGCTCGTTCCCGAGATGGAACGGCGCGGTGCCGGTCGCCTCGACGGCGGCGCCAGCCGCCGCGAACGCGCGCGACCCGTCGCCGTCGGTCGTGACCGCGATCACCGGGGCGAACCCCGCGTCGCCCGCGCGCCGCAGCACGCTCGCCGCGATCGCGACGCGGACCGCGTCGAGGCGGCGCTCGACCGCGCTCTCGCCGCCGCGCCCGTAGAAGAGGACGAACGCCGTCACGCGCGCGATCGTATCGGCCGGCCGAGGATCCCTTCCGCGCGCAGCAGGAGCAGGACGAGGGCGGCCGAGAGGAGCGCGGCCGCGACGACGCGCGGGCCGCCCGTCGCGGCGTCGCGCAGCACCGCGAGCCACTGCGGATCCGCCCAGTCGAAGAGCCGCTCGGGCGCGAAGTTCACGTTCTCGGGCGTCATGTCCCAGCGCTCGTTCGAGTACGCGAGCGCCGCCGCGTTGAACAGGAGCAGCGACCACGCCGCCGCCGCCCAGAACGCCGCGCGCGCCCACCGCGCGCGCAGGAGGCCCTCGCCGATCCCCCACGCGAGCGCCGCGATCAGCACGGGCGCGAGGTCGTCGAGGAAGCGGGGCCCGAACACGCGCCCCGCCCACCACTCCGCGTACGAGGCGTAGAGGAGGACGAACGCGACGACCGTCGCGAGGGCGCCGCGGAGGCGCAGGGCCACGGCATCCGGCCGGCGCCACGCGAGCACGAGCGCGGCGAGCGCGAAGAGCGTCCAGGGCTCGTACACGAAGAGCCCACGGCTCGGGGACAGGAGCAGCCCGTAGAGGCCCTCGGGCGTCGGCAGGCCCAGCGGCTTCGCACCGTAGCCCTGCTCGAGCGGCGCGCCGAAGGCGACGGCGTTGTACGCGAGGAGCGGGAGCGCCCCGACCGCGAGGCCCGCGAGCAGCGGGAGCGGCCGGCGCCCGGCGAGCGCCGCGGCGAGGACGGTCGTCTGGCGCACCGCGGTCCCGAGCCCGAGGAGCACGCCCGCGGCGAGCTCTCTCGCGCGAGACACGGGCTCCCTACGGAGGACGAGCCACAGCGCCCACGCGAGGAAGAGGTGCACGCCCGCGTGCTGCCACAGCGCCTGCGACGCGACGGTCCGCACGCTCGTGCCGAGCGCGTAGAGGAGGATGAGCCCGAGCGCCCAGCGCGCCGAGGCGAAGCGCAGGAGCACCGACCAGAGGAGGAGCGTCGCGACCGTCTCGATGGCCGCGGCGGCGACGTGGCCGACACGGACGAGGGTCGCGACCTCTGGGACCGGCTCGACGACGACGAACGGCGCGAAGAACGGCAGCGCGAGGACGCCGATGCCGGGCGGGAACACGGAGCAGACGCGGTCGCCGGGGCCGGGCGCCGGCGGGCCGCCGATGGACCGCACCGCCTTCGGGGGCTCCGTCGCGGTGGAGATGCCGCAGGCGCGGAAGAAGTACGACTCGCGGTCGAGCTCGAGACCAAGATCCATGAGGCCGCCGCGCCGCACGTTCGGCGGCGGAAGCCGCGGCTCCGCGGTGAACTCGTCGTAGTCGACGTCCCGCTCGATGATCAGCGTGTACGGCAACAGTGCGTTCGGGACGACGTCGGGCGACCAGATCTCGCTCAGGTTCGTGAACGCGAGCGCGAACAGGACGAGCCCGCGGAAGACCCAGCGGCTCACGCGTCCGCTCCGACCACGTACGCGCGCACGCCGCGCGCACCGCAGGAGCGCGCGGCGGCGGCGGCCGCACGGAGCGTGGCGCCGGTCGTGACCACGTCGTCGACGAGCGCGACGCGGGCGCCACGGAGCGACCCGGCGACGCCGCAGAACGCGCCGCGCACGGCGTCCTCCCGCGCGGCGCGGTCGAGCTCGACCAGCGGCCGCTCGTAGCGGATGCGCCGGAGCGCGGGGACGAGCGGGAGCCCCGCCGCCTCCGCGGCCGCGCGCGCGAGGAGCGCCGCCTGGTCGTACCCCCGGTCGCGCGCGCGCCGCGGGTGGAGCGGGACGGGAACGACGGCGTCGATCCGCGCGCCCCGCGCGAGGTCGCGCGCGACGAGCGTCCCCGCGAGCCCGCCGAGCTCACGCGCGAGCCCGTGGTCGCCGCGGTACTTGAGCCGGTGGACCGCCGCGCGGAGAGGCCCCTCGAACGTCGCGGCCGCGGTCACGGCGAGCGACGGGCCGAGCGCGAGCGTCACGGGATCGCAGGCGTCGCGGCAGGCGGCGCAGAACCAGTCGGCGCCGCGCCCGCACCCGGCGCAGCACGGCGCGACGACGAGGTCGCGGAGGTCGGCGAGGAGCGCCTGCATGTGCTAGCCGAGCGGCTCGTACTCGAGTACGTCACCGGCTTGCGCGCCTGCGCGCGCCGCCGCGCCCGCCGGGAGCTCGATGACCTCCGTCGCGCGCGGCGCGAGCACCGCCGGCACCCACGGCCCGAGCCGCTCGACGACGCGCACGACGCGCCGGTCGCGGTCCACGAACACGGCGTCGATGGCGAAGCGCATGAAGAGCATCGTGATCGCGTTCGTCTTCGTGATGCGCAGCGCCTCGCCCTCGGCAAGGCCGGCGCGGCCGATGAGGCCCACGCCGCGCGAGACGAACGTGTCGGCGACTGCGCAGCGCTCGGCCAGCACGCTGCCCCGGGTGCGGTCGACGACGCGGTGCATGGCGCCGGCCGCCGCGGCTCTAGAAGCTCCCGCAGGAGTCGAGCGCGGTGAGCGCGGCGGGCGCGAGGATGACGATGAAGAGCGACGGGAAGATGCAGCCGACCGTCGGCAGCATGATGAGGATCGGCGCCTTCGCCGCCTTCTCCTCGGCGCGCTGGCGGCGCTCCGTGCGGAGCTGCTCGGACTGGATCCGGAGCACCTTCGACATCGAGACGCCGAGCTGGTCCGCCTGGATGATCGCGGAGATGAACGACTGGAGCTCCTTCACCTCGACGCGCTCGCTGATGGCGCGGAGCGCCTCCTGGCGGGACTTCCCGACCCGCTGCTCGCCGGACGCGCGCTTGAACTCGTCCGAGAGCGGGCCCTTGAGCTTCTCCGTGACCTTGACGAGGGCCGCGTCGAAGCCGAGACCGGCCTCGACGGAGATCGTGAGCAGGTCGAGCGCGTCCGGAAGCGCTTCGACGATCTTCGCGTACCGGCCGCTCGAGCGGCTCGAGAGCACGAAGTCCGGCGCCATGAACCCGAGCACGAGGCCGCCGAGCGCCCCGAAGAACGTCATCGTGGTGTCGACGGTCATGAGGTTCACGATCGCGGCGACGCCGATCGCGCCGACGATCGCGGTGAATCCCTTCACGCCGAGGAAGAACTCCGTGCTCGTCGTCTCCATGCCGGCCCGCTTCAGCTTCAGGCTGAGGCTCCGCACGGTGTTCTGCGGATAGAAGCGGCCGATGAGCCGGGCGATCGAGTTGATGATCGGCCTGATCGTCCGTTCCGACAGGGGCCGCTGAAGCTCGAGCTCCTCGAGGCTCTTGGGACGCACCGCGATCTGCGCCAGCCGTGCCTGGACCGGATCCAGCTGTGAGCCGAGCAGGAAGGAGCCCACGATCATGACGACGGCGACGAACATGAGGAGCGCGAGGGCCATGGCCTCCATCAGATCTTGCCCAAGAACACGCCTTCGGCGTGGCTCCCCGTCGCAGGCGCCAGGATCCGCTCCTCGCGGCGGAGCCGCTCGTCGCTCATATCTTGATGTCCGTGATCTTCCTGATGGCGAAGAACCCGATGGCCATCATGATCATGCCCGTGGCGAGGAGGATCTGGCCGATGAGCTTCGTGAACAGCGGCCGCATGAACTCAGGGTTGATGAAGTTCAGCGTCACCGCGATGGCGATCGGCAGGAACGCCACGAGGTAGCCCGAGTAACGCCCCTGGGCCGTGAGCGTCCTGATCTCGCCCTTGATGCGGACGCGCTCGCGGATCGTGAAGGCGATCGTGTCGAGGATCTCCGCGAGGTTGCCGCCGACCTGCTGCTGGATGCCGATAGCGGTGACCATCAGGTCGAGGTCCTCGCTCTTGATCCGACGGACCATGTTCTGGAGCGCCTCCTCCATCCCGAGGCCGAGGTTCACCTCGCGGACGACGCGGCCCATCTCCTCGCCCATCGGCGCGGGCGTCTCCCGGGAGACGAGCTCGATCGACTGGAGGAAGGACGACCCGGCGCGGAGGGAGTTCGAGAGGAGCACGATCGTGTCGGGCAGCTGCTTGTTGAACGCGTTGAGGCGTCCGCCGATCCGCCGGCCGACCCAGATCCGCGGGGCGAAGTAGCCGACGATGGCGCCGACGAGCCCTGAGAGCGGGTCGCGTAAGAGCCAGAGGAAGAGGCCGAGACCTGCCGCGAGCCCGAGGCGGATGTAGTAGTACTCCGCGACGCGCAGCTTGAGGTTCGCGCGCGCGAGATCGCGCTGGATGCGGACGACGCGCCGCCTGTCCTCGACGTCGCTCGAGAGCGTCGCGAACGGATCGACGTCCGGCCGCTTCTGCTTCGCGTCCTTCTTGCGGTCCTTCTTCTGGACCTGCTCGCCGCCCGCGTAGCGCGCCATGCGCGCCTCCACGGACTCGGTCGAGCTCACCATCGACGAGACGCCCCAGAAGATGAGGACGATGCCGAGGAAGATCGTCGCGGGGAGGGCGTACTCCAAGCGCTATCGCCTGCCCGACGCGAGCCCGCTCAGGTCGCCGAACACGCCCTGCGGAAGCCGGATGCCGGCGGCCTCGAACTTCTCCGCGAACTTCGGCCGGATGCCGGTCGGCCGGAGCCGGCCCTGCACCTTGCCGTCAACGTACCCGGTCTGCTCGAAGACGAAGACGTCCTGGAGGACGATCGCGTCGCCCTCCATGCCCTGGACCTCGGTGATGTTCACGATCTTCCGCGAGCCGTCCTTGAGCCGCGAGATCTGGACGATGAGGTCGAGCGCGCTCGAGATCTGCTCGCGGATGGCGCGCGCCGGCAGGTCGACTCCCGCCATGAGGCACATCGTCTCGAGACGGCTGAGCATGTCGCGCGGCGAGTTGGCGTGACCCGTCGAGAGCGAGCCGTCGTGACCGGTGTTCATGGCCTGGAGCATCGAGAGCGCTTCGCCGCCGCGGATCTCACCAACGACGATGCGCTCCGGGCGCATTCGGAGCGAGTTCTTCACGAGATCCATGATCGTGACCGCGCCCTTGCCCTCGATGTTCGCGGCGCGCGACTCGAGCCGCACGACGTGGTCCTGGACGAGCCGAAGCTCGGCGGCGTCCTCGATGGTGATGATCCGCTCGTCCTCAGGGATGAAGCCCGAGAGGATATTGAGGAGCGTCGTCTTTCCGGAGCCCGTGCCGCCCGACACGAAGAGGTTCAGGCGGGCTTCGACGCACGCGCGGAGGAACTCCATCATCTCGGCCGTCGCGGTACCGAACTTCACGTAGTCGTCGACCTGGATCCGGTACTTCGGGAACTTCCGGATGGTGACCGTGGGGCCGTTGAGGGCGAGCGGCGGGATGATGATGTTCACGCGGGAGCCGTCGGGGAGGCGCGCGTCCTCGTACGGCTTCGACTCGTCGACGCGCCGTCCGATCGGCGCGATGATCCGCTCGATCACGCGCATGACGTGCTCGTCGTTCTGGAACGTCGTGTCCGTCAGCGAGAGCTTGCCCTTGCGCTCGACGTAGACGCGGTACGGCCCGTTGACCATGACCTCGGTGATCGTGTCGTCGTTGAGGAGCGTCTGGATCGGGCCGAAGCCGAGGATCTCGTCGAGGATCTGCTCGAGCATCCGCTGACGCTCGACGCGGGTGATGACGGTCCCCTCCTCGTCGAGGAACCGGTTGAACATGCCCTCGATCTCGGCGCGGACGGCCTTCGCGTCGGAGAGGTCGAGACGCGGATCGAGGTTGTTGATGATCCGGGTCTGGATCTGGACGCGAACGTCGCGCATCCCGTCGCGCGCCGGCGGCGTGCTCTGGGAGAGCGGTCCGCCCAGGGGCGGCTGTCCCCCGGCGGGCGCCTGCTGGTCGGGGCCCGGCTGGCCCGCGGGGCGCTGCCCTTCGATCCGCTTGAGAAGTGACATGTTGGCGAGCCCTTCCCGTGCAGGCGCGAAATAGCCCGGACGCCTGCTCCCTGCGCGGGAGTCTAGGCGGCGGTCACGAGGTCAGGCCAGAGGGAACGGTGTCTGTCGGGGAGCCATTTGGGCTATCGCGCGCCGAACAGACGTAGCCCCTGGCGCGGAGCGGCCTTCTGGGGGGCGGCGGGGGAGGCCGGGGCGGCAGCCTGTCCGTCCTCCCCCGAGAGCTTGGCCGCCAGCGTGAACATGTCCTTGGCGACCTGGCTGTCCTTGTGACTGATGACGAACGGCACACCCCGGTTCACGGCGAGCACGAGGGCGCGCCCATCCGAGACGATCGTGTGCGGGATCTTCCGGCCGAGGCTCGCCTCGACGTCGCTCGCCTTGATGCCGCCCGACGAGTCGTTCCGGTTCGCGACGAGCTGCACCTTCTGGTCGTCGTAGCCGAGCTTCTCGGCGATCTCGAGGAAGACGCGCACGTTCTTGAGCGACGTGATCTCGAGCGTCATGAGCGTGAGGATCACGTCGGCAGCGTCGAGCATCGTGAGCACGACCTCCTGGAACGACGGCCAGGTGTCGACGATGACGAACGCGTAGCGCTCGCGCAGCAGCTCGAGCACGCGCTTGATGTTGGAGGCCGTGATCAGCTCGGCCGCCTCGGGCGTGGGCGGCGCGAGGAGCACCTTGATGCCGGTCGAGTGCTGGACGAGGACGGACTCGACGATGTCGGCGTCGAGCTGGTCGAACGAGCCCACGAGGTCGGCGATGGTCTTCGCCTTCGGGTTCATGTTGAGGATGACCGCGATGTCGCCGAACGGCAGGCTGCCGTCGACCAGGACGACGGGCTGGCCCGTGGACTGATACAGCGCGACGGCGAGGTTCGTCGCGATCGTCGTGCGGCCGACGCCGCCCTTCGGCGAGAAGAACGAGACGATCTTGCCGCGCTGCGGCCCGGCCGCCTGCGGCGCGCCCGGCGCGACCGGCGCGGCCTGAGGCTGCGCCTGCGCGTAGCGCGCGCGCTTGACCTTCTCCAGCTCGTGCACGTGACGGATCGCGTTCACGAGCTCGTCGGCGCTGAACGGCTTCACGAGGAACTCGCGGGCACCGGCGAGCATCGAGCGTCTCAGGTAGTCCTGCTCGCCCTGGACGGACATCATGATGATCGGCGATCCCGGCAGCGTGTTCGAGATGATCTCGGTCGCCGTGATCCCATCCATGTCCGGCATGTTGATGTCCATGAGGATCACGTCCGGGGTCTGCTGCTTCGCGAGGTCGATCGCCTGCTGGCCGCCCGCGGCCGAGCCGACGACCTCCATGTCCGCCTCGAACGAGAGGAGCTTCGCGAGGTTCTCTCGCGTCTCGTCGATGTCGTCGCAGATGAGGATGCGGATCTTCTCGCTCACCGGATGCTCCAGAGATTACCGCTCACGCGGCCCGTCCGAGGTCCACGGCGAGCGCGAGAAGGGTGCCGATACCGAGGGCGACCCCGTAGGGGATCCAGATGCCGAGGAGCCGGCGGAAGGTCCGCGGCGGCTCGCCCGGCGCCGGCGGCGCCAGCCGCCGCACGCCGATGACCCCGAGGGCGATGACGCCCCCGACGAGCGCGCCGTAGAACGCGGCCGCGAGGAAGAAGAACGTGCCCTTGAGGGCTCCCACGGCCATGAGGAGCTTCGCGTCGCCGGCCTTGAGCCCGCCCGCCGCGTAGAACGGGTAGCACACGAGGAAGGCGAGCACGACCGCGGCGACGTGGTCGAGGAGGCCGCCCGCGCCCGGACCGCCGAGACCGCGGAGCGACGCGAGGGCGAGCCCGACGAGGATCGTGGGGTACGTGACCGCGTTGGGGATACGCCGCCAGCGCCAGTCCGTGTAGACGACGGTGAGGACGAAGGCGACGAGAAGCGCGTTCTGCGCGAGCGCCAGCTGGTCCGTGAGCACGCCCCCCTTCTACATCCGCCCCAAAAAGGCTGCGGCGCCCGATGCCCGGGCGCCGCCTCCTATCTCGACTGTGCCGGACCTGGCTCTAGGTGAGGTTGTTGCCGATGTTGCTGAAGATGTTCTGGATCTGGCCGCGGAGGAAGATCATGGCGACGATGACGGCGATGGCGATGACGGCGATGATGAGTGCGTACTCGACGAGGCCCTGGCCTTCCTCTTCACGGAAGAACTGCAGCATGTTGCCGGCCCCCCTTTCTTTGGGATCTTCGCCTCGAAGCCTGATCTTGTTCGTCGTGCGAGCAATTAGGAAAAGGGTCATCCCCCGACCGGCGGGCCGTCAAGGGCTAGACTCCCCGCCCGGAGGTGGCGGAGCTGGCCGAGACGGCATCCGCGACGAGCGCGACGGCGGAAAAGGTCGGCTTCCTGACGCGGGTCGTCGCCTTCGTCATCGACGCGGTCCTCGTCGGGATCGTCTCGAACGTCCTGACGAGCCTCGCGGGCGGCGACGTTCAGCGCGGCAGCGGGATCGGCATGATCGTCGGCCTCGCGTACTGCCTGTACTTCTGGTCCGCGAGCGGCGGCGGCCAGACCCTCGGCATGCGCGCCCTCAACGTGAAGGTGGTCAAGACGAGCGGTGCGCCGCTCACCGTCGTGGACGCGCTCGTCCGCTGCATCGGGCTCATCGTCTCGTTCTTCGTCGCCTTCCTCGGCGTGATCTGGGTCGCGTTCGACGCGCAGAAGCAGGGCTGGCACGACAAGATCGCCGGCACCTTCGTCGTGAAGGCCTAGCGCGGCGCGGCACGCCCGGTGCTCGGAGCGTGCGCGTGGCGCGTGCGCTCATCGGCACGTCGGGGTGGATGTACGACCACTGGGCCGGCCGCTTCTACCCGAACGGCCTCGCGAAGGCGAAGTGGCTCGCCCACTACGCCGAGCGCTTCGACACCGTCGAGCTGAACAACCCCTTCTACCGCCAGCCCTCGCGCGAGACGTTCGAGCGGTGGCGCGACGCGGTGCCCGAGCGGTTCGTGTACACGGTGAAGCTCAACCGCTTCATCACGCACCTCAAGCGCCTCGCGATCGAGCCCGAGAGCGTCGAGCGCTCGTACGGCACGATGGCGGGCCTCGGGACGAAGCTCGGCGTCGTCCTCGTCCAGCTGCCGCCGCGCATGCGCTTCGACGCGGCGCGCCTTGAGCGCTTCATGCGCCTCGTCTCGAGGCGGCGCCGGCGTCACGCGATCGAGCCGCGGGACGGGTCGTGGTTCGCGGAGGAGGCCCTCGCGCTCCTGCGCCGGCGCGGGATCGCGCTCTGCGTCCAGGACAGCGCGAAGTGGCCGACGCGCCCCGAGGTCGTGACCGCGCCGTTCGTGTACCTCCGCTTCCACGGCCCGGAGCGCCTCTACGCCTCGGGCTATTCGGACGCGCAGCTCGCGGCGTGGGCCGAGCGCATCCGCGGCTGGCTCGGGCGCGGCCTCGACGTCTACGCGTACTTCAACAACGACGTGCCCGACCACGCGCCGCGCGACGCGATGCGGCTCCGCGCCATGCTCGGCGAGGACGTGGCGCCCCTGCCGGGCAGGCCGGCGCGGGCCACGTTCACGCCGCGGCCCTGGCGGCCTGGAGGCTGACCGCCACGTCGAAGGCGTACGAGGCGACGCGCTAGGCCCGGCCGGTGAGCTCGCGCACGAGCGGCGCGCACTCGTCGACGTGCGGCCCCCGGATGCAGAAGTACGTCACGCCCACCTCGTCGCGCACGCGCTCGATGTGCCGCCGCACGTCGTCGAGCGTGCCGATGGGCCGGTACATCGAGCCGGCGACCACGGTGGCGTCGACCTGCGCGCGCTCGGCGACCGCGCGGATCTCCTTCTCGCGGTCGTCGGTGAGGACCACGTCGAGGAAGCACGACAGCTCGACGTCGCGACCCTTGGCGGCGTCCCGCACGCGCGCGGCCTTCTCGCGTCCCGACGCGAACGACACCTGTCCCGGATCGACGAGCCGGCCCGTGGGCCCGGCCTGCGCGATGAGCGCCGCGATGTTGGCCTCGCGGCCCGCGAGGTCGAGGATCACCGGCCCGCCGCCCGCGACCATGATCGGCGGATGCGGCCGCTGCACGGTCGCCGGCTTCGAGGTCGCCCCCGCGAGCCGGTAGTAGCGGCCCTCGTGCGTGAGCTCCTCGCCCGCGAAGAGCCGCTTCAGCACCGAGATCGCCTCGGCGAGCCGCTCGACGCGCACCCTCCCGGGATCGAAGGACATGCCGAGGCTCGCGTAGTCCTTGTCGTACCAGCCCGCCCCGACGCCGAGCTCGAGCCGGCCGTTCGACACGACGTCGACGACCGCCGCCTCGCGCGCAAGGAGCAGCGGGTGGCGGAAGTCGTTGTCGAGCACGAGGGTGCCGAGACGGAGCGTCGTGGTCGCGACCGCGGCGGCCGCGAGCGCGGGGAACGGCGCCCACGCGCCGCCGACGACGTGGTCCGGCATCGCGAGCGTGCCGTAGCCGAGGGACTCGACCTGCCGCGCACGCGCCAGCCATACCGCGCCGGACGGCGCGCCGCCGGTCTGCGTCGCGAAACGGAGGAGCCTCGTCACTCCCGCCAGTGTGGGTGGATCGTCCCGGCGCGGGCCGTTACGGGCTCGATGGCCGCCGCTCCGTCAGTCGAGGAGCGACAGCAGGGGCGGACCGAGGAACACGATCAGCAGCGCCGGCAGCACGCAGAGCGCGAGCGGGAACAGCATGAGCACGGGCAGCCTGCGCGCGTGCGCCTGCGCGCGCTGGCGCGCCTCGTCGCGGATCGCGTCGGCCTGCGCGACGAGCAGCTCCGCGAGCGGCGATCCGAGCCGCGCCGACGCGGACACGAGGCCGGCCACCCGAGCCTCGTCCGCGCCGGCCGTGGCGAACGCGGCGAACGCGGCCCTCGAGCCCCGTCCGAGCGCGAGGTCCGCGAGCAGCCGGCGCACCGCGGGGGCGGCGGACGCCGTGGAGCGGTCGGTGATCCGCGCGAGCGCGGCGGGGAACGACATGCCGGCGTCGAGGCACACCACGACCGCGTCGATGACGCTCGCGAGCTCGCCCGCGTTCCGCCGCGGACGCACGATCCGCCCGAGCCAGACCGCGCCGGCCGCCTCGAGCGCCAGAGCCGCGACGACGAGGACCGGTACGCGCCGGACGAGCGCGACGACCGCGTCGGGCATGAGCAGCCCGAGCGACAGCGCGCCGAGCGGAGGGAGGGCGACGAGCACCGCGGCCGAGAGCCGCGCCTGAGCCGTGAGGGCGGCCCGCTCGTCCTCGAGCGCGAGCCTGCTTCGGAGGAGCGCCCCGCACCGCTCGAGGCTCCGGCGGACGCGCCCGCCGCTGCGCGCGAACGAAACGAGCACGAGCGCGAGCGGGGCGACGTCGTCGCGTGGCATCACCTCGTCGAGGGCGCCGAGCGCGCGCTCGAGTCCATCGCCGAGCCGCAACGAGGACGCGATCCGCCGGCAGCACGCGTCGACGGGCGGCGGGAGCGCCGGCGCGACCTCGGCGAACGCCAGCGGCAGCGAGAGCCCGGCGCCGAGCGCCGCGCCGAGCGCGTCCGCGAGGGCGGGGAGCGCCGCCCGGCGCTCACGCACCTCCCGCCGTCGCGAGAGCGCGCGCAGGGCGTGGGACGGCCACAGCGCCGCGGCCGCGCACACCAGCGCGGCCACGAGCAGGACCGCGGTCACGCGAGCGCGTCGCGGAGCCGGTACCCGTCGGCGTTCGGGTCGAGCGCGGCGATCTCGACGATCCTGCGCCGGCCCTCGGGCGTGCGCTCCTGATGCACGACGAGATCGATCCCGCGGCGGATCTGCTCGCGGATGGCGCCGACCGGCAGGTCCACGCCGCCCATGAGCGCCATCGTCTCGAGGCGGATGAGCGCGTGGTACGCGCCATTCGCGTGCGCGGTCGTGAGGGATCCGCGATGGCCCGTGTTCATCGCCTGGAGCATGTCGATCGCCTCGCCGCCGCGGACCTCGCCGACGACGATGCGGTCGGGACGCATGCGGAGCGCGTTCCGGAGGAGGGTCCTCACGTCGATCGCCCCCGTGCCCTCGACGCTCGGAGGCCGCGTCTCGAGCGCGACGACGTTCGCCTGCGGGAGCCGCAGCTCCGCGGCGTCCTCGATCGTCACGACGCGCTCGTCCGCGCCGATGGCGAACGCGAGCGCGTTGAGCGTCGTCGTCTTCCCGCTCGACGTCCCGCCGGAGACGAGGATGCTGCGGCGCTCGCGCACGGACGCCACGAGGAAGCCGATCTGATCGGCCGTGCACGTGCCCGTGCGCACGAGGTCATCGGGCTCGAGGGGCCGCGACGAGAAGCGGCGGATCGTCAGCACCGGCCCGCCGACCGCGACCGGCGGGATGACCGCGTGGACGCGCGACCCGTCCGGGAGCCTCGCATCGACGAGCGGCGTCGCGAGGTCGATGCGCCGGCCGAGCGGGGAGACGAGGCGCTCGATCAGCACGAGGACCTCCTCGTCGCGCGTGAACCGGATCGCCGTGCGCTCGAGCCGGCCCTCGCGCTCGACCCACACGCCCCTCGTGCCGTTCACCATGACCTCGCTCACACGCTCGTCGCGGAGGAGCGGCGCGAGCTCGCCGAGGCCGAAGAGACGGTCCGCCAGCCAGCGCTCCAAGCTTCGGACGTCCTCGGCGGGCATCGCGACGCGCTCCGCCGCGAGCGACGCGCGCAGCGCGCTCGGGAGATCCTCGAGACCCGGGCGTCCGTCGGGAGCGTCCCGGAGGCGCGCGAGCACCGCGCGCTCGATCGTCGCGCGGCGGTCCACTACGCGTCCGCGTCCACGAGCTCCGCGAGCTCGTCGTACGCGCGCCCGAGCGTGCCGCCGACCTCGGCCCGCGCGGCCGCCGCGTCGGCGACGGCGCGCTCATCGCGAGGGAGCGTGCGGAAGACCTCGCGGCCGAGGCGCGCCGACCGGGGCGCGACGAGCCACGCGCCCGCAAGGTCGTGCCGGTCGAGCGAGGCGAGCGACGCGGCGTCGTCACCGGTCAGCACGACCGTCCGCGTGCCCGGCGCAGGATCTCGCGAGCGCTCGTCGGCGAGCGGCGGCGCGTCGACCACGAGAAGCTCCTCCGCCTCGCGGATCCGCAGGGTCGCGGTGCGAAGGAGCGGCACGCTCGGCATCGCGCCGGCGCCGCCGAGGAGGCGCAGCGCGCTCCGCGGCTCCGCCGCGACGATGCGCAGGTGCTCGGCGGTGAGCTCGCCAACGAGCGCCTCGAGGTCCTGCCACGGTGCGGCCTCCGTGCCGAGCCACCAGGCGGCCGCACCGGACCCCGTGGCGTCCACGAGCCAGACCGGACGCGATAGCGCGAGGCGCCGCGCGAGGTTCGTCGCGAGGAGCGTCCTGCCGACCCCGCCACGGACCGACGTCACGACCACCGCGCGCGTCGCCGCGGACACGCGGCGCGGCACCGCGTCGGCGACGAGCGGGCCCACGACGTGCGGCGCTCGAGAGCACGCCACGCGGGCTGTGCCGAGCGCCAGGAGCGCGCGAGCGCGGCCCTCGTCCGCGATGACGACACGAGGAACTGCCGGCGGGTAGCGCGCGGCACGCTCGACCGCGGCCTCGTCCTCGGCGTCGACGATCACGACGTCCGGCGGATCCGCGACCGCGAGCCGCAGGACGGCCGCGAGCGTCTCGAGGTCGCGGCCGCAGAGGGCTGCCCGCGTCATCGGGACGAGCGGACGAGCGGGACCAGGAGCTGGCCAGCCGCGCGCGCGGTCGCGATCGCAGTCGCGTCGAAGGCCGAGGCCGCGAGCACGAGGCCCGCCTCGTCGGCGCTCATGACCTCGAGGTCGAAGGCGATCGCCGACGCGGACCGCTCGCCCGCCCGGATCGCGAGGAGGTCGAGCCGGTCGCCGGGCCGCATATCCGCGATCGGCGCGGCGATCCACTGCGAGGGCACGGCGATGCCCCAGCTCCCGGCGGGCAGCCGGTCCGGCAGGCTCGGCGGCGCGGTCCTCGCGGGCTCGGGCGCGAGGGACGCGGCGCCGGCCGCGAGGCCGAGCACCACGGCGGCCGCGCCGAGCGCGAGCCGCGTCCGCACGGAGCGGCGCAGCGTCAGGGCGCGCAGCACGCGACCTTCTCCACCGCGACGCGCTCGACCAGCCGGCCGGCACGCACGTCGATCTCGAGGGATCGGCCGGCGTCGCGCACGGTCACGCCGACCGGCCGCGGACCTCCGTTCGCCGCGGCGACCGCGCGCGCGGCGGCGAGCGCACCTTCGAGCAGCTGTGCGTCCGCGAGGAACGCGGCCAGCTCCTCGGCGGTCGGCTCGCGCCGCAGCGAGCGCACGAACGCGAAGTGCGCGTCGGCGACGGCTGCGCCGGCTGCCTGCACGGCCGCCTCGGTCGAGCGGCGTTCGCGCGTCCCCGCGAGGAGCCGGTCCTCGGCTGCGACGAGGCCGGCGATCGCCGCGGCGGCGACGGCCGCGGACAGGACCGCGAAGGCGTGCGCCTGCCCGCGGTCGCTCAGCGCGTCCACTCGATCCGGCGCGCCGCGCTCGCGCGGATCTCGAGCGGCGCGACGAAGGTGAAGGGCAGCGGCCGCACGACGGTCCGGAGCCGCACGGTGAGGAGGGCGCCGCGCGGGTCGCCGGCGCGCGCGCCCTGGCCCGCCCGAGGCACGACCTCAACGGTGACGGCGTCCGCGGCGAGCGGGTGCGCGCTCGCCGCGACCGTGTCGGCGATGAGACGGTCGTCGTTCGTCAGCGCGCCCACGCGCGCGCCCTCCGCCGCGGCGTGCTCGAGCGCGAGGCGCACGACGCCGATCTCCGTGAGCCCGACGATCGCGAACGTGAGGGCGAGCAGGAGCGGCAGGACGAGCGCGAACTCGACGAGGGCCTGACCGCGTTCGCTCGTCACGGGAGCACGGGCGCGGCGGCTCGCCTCCGGAACGGGCCGAGGACGCGTGCGAGGAGGAGCAGCGTGGCCGACACGGCGCCGAGCAGGGCACCCATCGCGAGGCCCAGGCCCGCGCTGGTGCCCTCGGCCGCGCCGCGGAGCGCCGCGCCGCGCTCGTCGCGCGGCGGCGCGCCGTCGCGGACGGTCGCGGCGATGAGGTCCAGGGCGCGCGGGTCGCGAAGGATCGCGCCGTGACCTTCGAGCTCGGAGAGCGCGCGCGGCAGAAGGATCCGCGAATCGACGTCGGGCGGGCCGCGGGCATCGTCGTGGAGGACCAGGAGGTCGGTCGCTAGGCGGAGGTGGAGCCGCCCGACCTCGCGCGAGATCGGCGGCGAGACGAGCGGTGACGCGAGGTCCCGCGCGGCCGACGTGTCCGGGTCCTGGTAGACCGTGGTGAGCAGCTCACGGAGGACCTCGCGGTCCTCGCCCGCCCGATCGAGCGTCTCGTGCGCCGCGCGCGCGATGGCGGACCCAGCGTGTGGTGCCGCGAGCGCGATGTACGAGCGCACACCGTCGGCTGGACCGAGACCGAGAGCGAACGCACGGTCGGCGACGTTCCCACCCATCGAGTGCGTGACGAGGTGCACGGCCGCGGCCCCGCGCGCCTGCTCGCGCACCTCGGCGATCAGCGAGCGCGCGTTCGCGTCGAGCGGGCCCGTGGTGTCGTATGGCCGCGCCGGATCCGCACCGAAGCGGCGGAGCACGTACCGGGGATCGCCCGCGAAGCGCGCCTCGAGCGCCGCCCACGTGCCATCTGTCGCCGCGGTCCCGTACCCGCCGACGAGGAGGATGACCTCGCGAGCCGCCGATGGGCGCGGCGGCTCGACGAGGCGGCCGGCGGTACGGGCAGGCCCGTCGTCCGCCGAGGCGGTACCCGCGAACGCGAGGAGGAGCGGGATCCAGAGGATCCCTGCCGCGCGCATCGCGGCAACGGTGCCGCTCGGGAGCGGTCGCTCGACGCGGACCTTCGGCCGGTACGCGGGTACCGTCCGTCAGCGGACGTCCCGGAACGCGGATCTGGCTACGCCGCGGTGATCCCGATCCGGCGACGGCGACGGAACTCGCGCACGCGGAGGCGCGGGCCGCACCCCTGATCGGCGCACCAGACCTGGTTGCGACCGCGCGTCTCGTCCACGAAGACCCACCCGCACGCCGGGTTCTCGCAGCGCTTGAGGCGCTCGCGCTGCGCGTAGAGCTCGGTGAGCGGGATGAGGAGCGCGGCGATCACGCCGTCCCAGCCCGGCGCTTCGGGCCGCAGCTCGCGGCCACGGAGGCGGAACGTGGCGCCGGTCGAGAGCGCGGCGAGGCCGTCGCGGTACGCGTCCGCGTCGCCGCTCGCGAGCGCCCGCACCGCCGCGCGCACCTGTCGCAGCGCTTCGACGTGCGCGTCATCGAGCGGCGCGTCCGGCACGGCGAGGCCGCACGCGGCGAGGAAGGCCTTCGCGCCCTCGGGGTCGAGCAGGCGGTCGCGCTCGCTGCCGTCGGCGCACGTGATCGGCGCCGGGAAGGGCCGTCGCGCTTCGTGTCCGTGCCGGGTGTTCGCGACGGCGAGCAGTGCGCTGCGGTCGACGCTGCCCGACACGCGGAGGCGTGTCGCCATGGGTCCCCTCTCTCCGCGGATGCTGTCCCCGGTACCGGCCCGCGCGCGGCGGGGTTCGAGCGCGGATCGACTCTTAGCTAACGTTCATGCGGCCCGCCGCAGGCGCAGGAGCACGCGGAGCGGCGAGACCTGGCAGCGCGCGTCGGTCCGGAGCGCGAGCCGGACGATGCGGGAGAGGCGCTCGAGCGCCTCGCGCTCGGCGGCCTCGGCGCGAGTGAGCGGATCGCCGCGCGGTGGAACACGCATGTGGCTCTCCTTGGACGTCCTCGGCGCGCGTGCGCGCCTGCGTGAAGACGTACCGGGAGCGCCGTGAGGTCGTTCGCCGGTCATGCGACAGCGCGGGGCCAGCCCGTGACCCGATGCGCTACGGGCGCGAGCGCGCGACCTCCGTCGCCTGCGCGTGCGCGGCGAGCTCGAGCGAGTCGTCGAGCGCGCGGAGCCGAACGCTGCCGTGACGACGTTCGAGCGCCCACGTGATGAGGAGGTCCGCGAGCCGCGGATTCTTCGGGAGGAGCGAGCCGTGGAGGTAGCAGCCGATCGTCCTCCCCTGGATCGCGCCCTCCGTCCTGTCCTCGCCGTTGTTGCCGCCGCCGACGAGGACGCGCCCGAGCGGGCGCGCGAGCGGACCGAGGTACGTGCGTCCGGAGTGGTTCTCGAAGCCGACGAGCGTCCCGTGCTCGCTCTCGACGAGGAGGTTGCCCACCCAGCGCTTCTTCCCCGCCGTCGTGCGCACGTCCATGACGCCCACGCCGGGGATCGGCGGCGCGTCGTCCGGCAGATACTCGTGACCGAGCAGCTGGTAGCCGCCGCAGATGCTGAGCGCCGCCGCGCCGCCCTCGATCGAGCGCCGCAGCGACTCGCCGTGCGGGCCCTGGAGGTCGGCGCCGACGACGTCCTGCCCCTGATCCTGGCCGCCACCGAAGAACCACAGGTCGGGCCACGCGGCGTCGAACGCGCTCCCGACCGTGTACGGACGCACCTCGACGTCGATCCCGCGCCACCGCGCGCGCTGCGAGAGCGCGATGACGTTGCCGCGGTCGCCGTAGATGCTCATGAGGTCCGGGTACAGGTGAGCGATCCGCAGGTCCACCGGGTCAATCCTCCCAGAAGGGCGCGACGTGACCCATCGCCGCGAGCACGGCGCGGAGATCCTGCATCGCGGTGTACGTCGCGACGAGGACGAGCTCGCCGCCCTCCGGCGTGAGCGCGAGCGCTCGGTCGATCGCCACACGGCCGTCGGCGACGACCTCGATGCGCCCTGGCTCGAGCCCCGCGTACTTGAAGCGCACGGCGAGGTCGCCCGAGCGGATGCCCGTGACGACCGCGTGCTCGACCGCCGGCGCGAGGAGCTCGAAGTCGGCGTCCCAGATCCACGACACGTCGCGTCCGTCGGCGTCCCGGTCGTTGAGCGCGGCGAGGAGCCGCGGCCGGCGGCCGGTCTCGAGGAGCGCGCCGATCGCCGCGTTGAAGCCGGCGGGATTCTTCACGAGGAGCAGGCGGATCGTCCGTCCGGCCGCGCTCACCGTCTCCTGCCGGCCGAACGCGGGACGGAAGGACGCGATCGCGCGGCTCGCCGTCTGCGTCGCGATGCCGAGCGCGCGCGCCGCGGCGATCGCCGCGAGCGCGTTGTACGCGTTGTAGAGCCCCGGGAGCGGCACCACGACCGGGTCGATCACGCTCTGCACGCCGCCCGCGAGCCGCAGCGTCGACGAGTCCGCTCCGAGCGCGACGGACGACGCGGCGACATCGCGGTCGGGTCGCGCGAGCCCGCACGCGGGGCAGGACCACACGCCCTCGTGCGCGAGGATCACGCGCTCGTACGCGAGCGGCTCGCGGCAGCGCGGGCAGCGCGTCGCGTCGCTGATCGCCTGCGGCACGGCGCCACCCACCGACGGATCGTCGACACCGAAGTGGATGACCTGGCCGCGATGACCCGTCGCGAGCTGCGCGACGATCGGGTCGTCGGCATTGAGGACGAGCGCCGTGGACGCGGGGAGGCCCGCGATCGCGGCGCCCATGCGACGCGCGAGCGCGTCGATCTCGAAGTAGCGGTCGAGCTGGTCGCGGAAGAGGTTCGTGACGACGACGACGCGCGGCGTGACCCGCGCGAGCACGCGGGGCACCGACGCCTCGTCCACCTCGTAGATGCCCACGTCGCCGGCGGGCGATCCCGACCACGTCGACGACGCGAGGAGCGCCGCGGCGAGGCCGCGGTCGAGGTTCGACCCGCTCCGGTTGTGGATGGGAGCCCAGCCCGCGGCGCGGACGATGTCCGCGAGCATCCGCGACGTCGTCGTCTTGCCGTTCGTCCCCGAGACGCACACCACGCCGTGCGCGAGACGATCGGACAGCCGCGCGACCGCGTCCGGGTCCACCGTCAGGGTCACGAGCCCGGGCAGCGCGGTCGCGCCGCGGCCGAGGGTGGTGAGCGCGACGCGCGTCGCCTTGCCGACGACGACGGCGAGCGCGGTGCGGATCACGCCCGCCAGCGTAGGGCGCTAAGCGGAGGCGGCCTGCACCTCGCGAAGCACGTCCTCGAGCTCCGTCACCGCGCGCGTCAGGCGGAGCACGAGCGTCCGCGCGTTGTCGCCGCTGGACGCGGCGCCCTGGAGCGTCCCGTCGTTCTCGAGGCGCGCGAGCGCGGCGACCGCCTTCCGCAGGCGCGCCATGCCGAGCGACGCGGTGAGCGAGCCACGGAGCCGCTGCGTGCGCTCCTCGAGCTGCTCGAGCCGGCGACGGAGCTCCTCCTCGAGCGCCTCGGACCCGAGCGACTGGAGGCGGTCGACCTCGGAGCGGAGGGCGGCGAGGTCCCGCTCCACCATCTGCGCGGCCTTCTCGAGGGAGTAGCCCTTCTCGAGGAGCTGGCGGATGCGGATGACCTTCTCCATGGCGAACACGTCGTAGTCGTGGTCGCCGTTCGCGGAGGGCCGGACGAGGCCCTTCTTCGTCCAGTAGATGAGCTGCCGCGGCGTGACGTTGCACACCCGGGCGGCCTCCGCCGCCGAGAGCCGAAGGCGGGCGATCACCTCGCCATCGTTCGAGACGAGCACCTGCGCGAGCGCCGCACTGCCGTTGTCGTCAGACACGCTGAGCCTCCCCCGAGTTCGCAGGCGGCAACTCTGTCCACGCCTCCGGCACGTGTCAATGAACTGGACACGGTCGCTCCGTGTCGGAACGCGATCAGGTCGAGGAGACGCTAGCGCCGGGGGCGTGTCGGCGGGCGTGCCGTCTCGCGGTACGCAACGCGGACGGATACCCGGTAGGTTGCCACGGCACCCCCATCCAGGTCGGCCCACATGCGCACGACCTCGACCCCGACCGGGGCGCGGACCTCTTTCCGGACGCTCCGGACGGCGTCGGCCACCGCCTCCTCGAAGCTCGTCGGCGAGGAGCCCGAGGCGTCGGCGACGCGCACGAGCGCGGGACCCGGCTGCGCGGCGCGCAGGCGGTCAGCTCGGCGAGGCGGCACCCGAACCCGCTGCCCGCCGGATGCGGCCGCGCCTGGCGCCGCTCGTCGCCGCGCCTTCGCCGGTCGCCGTCGCGCCCTCGTCGGAGGGCGGGAACGAGGCGATCTCGAGAACGCCATCCGCCAGCTCCTGGAGCCTCTCGCGGATGAGCGCGCGGGTCTCGGCGCCGGCGCGAGGCGCGAGGAGCACGCCGGTCGCGAAGCCGATGAAGAAGAACCGGACCGCGGTGCGAACCAGCCCGAACATCGATCCTCCCGGCGGCGAGCCGGCCTACCTGCCCTTCGGCGGGTAGCCCTCGAGCCCGAACTCTTTGATCTTCGCGTAGAGGAGCCGCCGGTAGATCCCCAGCATTTCCGCTGCCTTGGACCGGTTCCCGCCGGCGTCGCGCAGCGCCTTCATGATCATGTCCTTCTCGAACTGCGACACGGACTTCTTGAAGAACGACCGCTCCGTGGGGATCTCGCCCTCGTCGCCGCCGTCCTCGCCCGCTTCGTGGTCGCCGAACGGCAGCTCGCGGCTGGTGATGATCTGGCCGCGCGAGAGCACGACCGCGCGCTCGACGACGTTCTCGAGCTCGCGCACGTTGCCGGGCCAGTCGTACTCGATGAGGCGGCGGAGCGCTTCTTCGCTGATCGCCGCCGGCTGGGCGGTGGCGCTGTAACGGTGCTTCGCGAGGAAGTGCTCGACGAGCGCGGGGATGTCCTCCTTGCGGTCGCGCAGCGGCGGCATGTGGATGTTGATGACGTTGAGCCGGTAGAAGAGGTCGTCACGGAACTTCTGCTGCTCGACCTGCTTCTGGAGGTCCTTGTTCGTGGCGCAGATGATCCGGATATCGACCTTGATCGGGAGGCTCGAGCCGATGCGCTCGATCTTGCGCTCCTGCAGCACGCGGAGGAGCTTCGTCTGCGTCGGGAGCGTCATCTCGCCGATCTCGTCGAGGAAGATCGAGCCCTTGTCCGCCATCTCGAAGCGCCCGCGCCGCTGCGTCATCGCGCCGGTGAACGAGCCCTTCTCGTGGCCGAAGAGCTCCGCCTCGAGCAGCGTCTCGGGGAGCGCAGCGCACGAGACCTTCACCATCGGGCCGCTGCGCCGGTTCGAGTTGTAGTGGAGCGCTTCGGCGACGAGCTCCTTGCCGGTGCCCGACTCGCCGGTGATGAGCACGGTCGCGTCCGACTTCGCGACCTTGCCGATCGTCTTGTAGACCTCCTGCATCGCCGGCGAGTTGCCGACGATCCGTTCCGTCTGCACCAGCGACGAGATCTCGTCGCGCAGCACCTCGACCTCGGCGGTGAGCGCCAGGTGCTCGAGCACCTGCTTCACCTTGTGCGAGATCTTGTCGAGCTCGAAGGGCTTGGTGATGTAGTCGAAGGCGCCGAGCTCCATCGCGCGGATGGCCATGTTCGAGGAGCCGAACGCCGTCATGATCAGCACGGCCGTACGCGGGGCGATCGCCTTGACCCGGGAGAGGGCCTCGATGCCGTCGAGCTCGGGCATCCGGATGTCCATGATCACGAGCTCCGGGCCGGAATCCTTGACCTTCTCGACGACCTCGGCGCCGGTCGCGGCCTCGAGGACGTTGAAGCCCTGGTCCGTGAGGAGCTGCTTCAGCAGCGAACGGATCGACGCGTCGTCGTCGGCGACCAGGATCGTCTTCTGAGCCACGTGTCTGTACGCTTTCCTTCCTTCGGGAGCGGCTGAAGCGCCTCCAGGGACGCTTCTCCCCTGCTGGACCCGGATGCTGTGTGCCGGACAGCGTACATGTCAAGCCGCGCGGACGTGCGGGCAGGCGGACGTCAGGCGATGTCGCGGACGATGGGGATGCGGAGCGCCACGAGCGCCACGAGGAGCGTGAACGCGCCGGCCGCGCCGATCAGGGCCTCGGCCGGGATGACGTCGGCGAGCGCGCCGCTCACGATCACGACCGGCAGCCAGGAGAGGCTGAGGAGCGAGATGCGCGCCCCGAAGACGCGGCCGCGGAGCTCGGGAGGCGTGATCTGCTGCGAGATCGTCACGTTCGGGACGTAGAAGAGGACGTTCGCGACGCCCGCGAGCACGAGCACGCCGATCAGCACCGGGAGCGATGGGGCGGCGGCCACGAGCATGAGGAGCGCGCCGTACGCCGCCCAGCCCGCGATGAGAAGGCGTCCCTTCGGCCGCGCGGAGATCCGCGCGTACGCGACCCCCATGAGCACCGCGCCGGCCGCGAGCGCCGCCTCCGCGATCCCGAAGTCCCGCGCGCCGAGCATCGCGTCGCCTCCCGCGAAGCGGCGGAAGATCAGGACGGGCAGCAGGCCGTTGAAGACCGGGATCGAGAGCTGCGCGACGAGCGAGATCACGGTGTTCGCGTAGAGCGGGGCGTTGCGGCGGATGAAGCCGAGCCCGTCGAGGGCGTCCGCCCAAACGCGTCCGACGGACACCCGCCTCGGCGCCGGCTCCACGACCTGGACGCGCGCGAGCAGCACCGCCGAGAGGAGGAACGTGAGCGCGTCGACGTAGAAGGCGCCGTCGCCGAAGGTGGCCACGAGCGCGCCGGCGGCCAGCGCGCCGATGATCTCGACGGTGCGGTCCGTTGCGTACACGAGCGAGTTGCTCGCCGCGAGCCGCGGCGCGGGGACGAGCGCCGGGACGATGGCGACCCGCGCCGGGTTGAAGACCGATGCGCACACGGCGGCGAGGAAGACGAGCAGGAAGGCGACCGCGAGGGGGAGCCCGAACGCGAACGTGAGCGGGATCGCCGCGATGAGCACGGCGCGCGCGACGTCGCAGAGCACCATCGCTCGCCGAAGACCGAGGGCATCGGCGACGGCGCCGCCGATGAACCCGACCGTGGCCTGCGGAAGCGTTGCGACGAGCACCGCGACGCTCGTGAGGAACGCCGAAGCCGTCAGGCGATAGGTCGCCGCCGCGAGCGCGATGAGCGTGATCGGGTCACCGAACCGGCTGATGGTCTGCGCGAGCCAGAAGACGGAGAAGTTCGCGCCGCCGAGCGCTCCGGCGCTGCTCCGAGTCGCCGTCATCGCTGGCGAAGCCACCGGAACGGGAGCCAGAAGCCACCCGCGGCGAGGACGACGTCGCCGACGCTGTAGACGTTCCGGAAGAGCGGCATCGGGAGCACGTCGCCGAGGAACGCCAACACCGTGCGCTCGCCCATCGCCACGTGGAGCCCATCCTCCCGGAACGGCGCGCCCGCGGAGGCGGCCGCGCCCTGGTCCACCGGCATGCCCGCGTTGAGCGTGATCACGACCACGTTGAGCGCGATGCCGGCCGCGATCAACAGCGCGCCGGGGAGCTCGCGATTGAGCACCGCGACGATGCCGAACCCGAGGAGCGCCGCAACGTACGCGGGCCACGGAAGGGGCACGAAGATGCCGAGCGCGCGGATCGCCGCGGCCACGAGGAGCACCGGCAGTCCACGAAGCGACAGACGCCCGAGCCGGCGGAGGTCGCCGCCGAAGGCCGCGCCCGAGACGACCCCGAGGACGACCGCGCTAGCCAACATGGGCGTCACGCATGACGGGCTCGCGCGCGAGGCGACGGCGCAGCTCCGCCAAGGTCTCGTAGTTGATCGGCGGCAGGTCGCTGACCTCGAACGACGTCGGTCCGCGCTTCGCGATGCACGTCTCGAGCGCGCGGACGACCTTCGGGTCGAACTGGGTCCCCTTGTACTTCGCGAGCTGTTCCATCGCGCGGTCGTGGCCGACCGCCTTGCGGTAGATGCGGTCCGACGTCATCGCCTCGTACGCGTCGGCCACGATGATGATCCGCGAGCCGAGCGGGATCTCCTCGCCCTTGAGCCCCTCGGGGTATCCGGAGCCGTCGAAGTTCTCATGGTGGTGCAGCACGATCGGAACGAGCGGCCGCAGCGCCGCCGCCGGCTCGAGGATCGACGCGCCGTAGATCGGATGACGCCGCATGAGCTCGGTCTCGTCGGTGTCGAGACGCATCGGCTTCATGAGGATGCGGTCCTCGACGCCGATCTTCCCGATGTCGTGCAGAAGGCCGGCGAGCTCGATCTGCTCGATGTTCTTTTCGGGTAGGCCCATCTCGCGGGCGATCGCGCCGGCGATCCGCGATACGCGATCCGCATGACCGCGGGTGAATCCGTCCTTCGCGTCGATGGCCTGCGAGAGGGCACTAACCG
>DASSSF010000052.1:0-3572 GCA_035708565.1 Candidatus Limnocylindria bacterium | reverse complement strand
TCGCGCTCGCGTGGCGCCGGAGCGCCACCGGCGCTTAGCGCGGGCTCGGCGAGGGCGAGGGCGACGGTGACGCGCCCGGCGCCGGAGACGGCGTCGGCAGCGGCGGGCAGTCGTTGCCCTCCTGCTTCCGGAGCTCGATCGTCATCGCGACGCCCTGGACGGTGATCTCCCTCGTCTCGTAGTCCTTCGCGCAAAGGAGGAGCTTCCCGTCCTTCCCCGGGTGCGGCGCGATCACGGTGTTCCCGCTCGTGTTCGTCGTGCCGACGATGACCGTGCCGCGGCGGAACTGCGCCGTCGCGACGCCCTTCACCGGCTCCGTGCCCGCCTCGTTCACCTGGACGGTGAGCGAGAGCGGCGAGAGCCGGATGTCGCCTCCCGCGCCCGGGGCGCTCGTGCGCAGATAGCCAGGCGCGTCGACGCGAAGGCGCGACGTGCGCGGCACGTTCGTCATCTCGTAGCTGCCGTCGTCGCCCGCGGCGACGGCGCGGACGCCATGCGTGACCGTGCCGCCCTTCGCGGCCTGATCCGTGAAGTCGTCGATGAGCCTGCCGCGCGCCGTCACGCCGTTCAGGAGGCCGCCGACGATGGCCACGACGGCGAGCACGATGAAGGGCAGCGCGAGGCCGTAGCGGTGCCGTCGAAGGTCGCGCATCGGGATGCCTAGGCTACCCGCTGCGAGCGGACGACGCGCAGCCCTGCGTACGCGAGCGCGGCCGCGACGCCGACCCACGCGAGCGAGAGGACGGCCGTCTCGAGGTCGGGCCGGACGAGAGACGGGAAGAGCACGCCGGGCTCCGGCCGCACGATCCGGCCGAGGAAGGTCCAGAGCTGGCCCGAGCCGTCGGTCGCGCGGATCTGCGCGGCGAGGTCGTAGCGGAGGTTCGGCAGCACGGCGTAGACCGCCGTGACGAACGCCGAGGCGCCGCCAAGGCCCCACGCGAGCCCGCCGAGCACGGCCGAGCGGCGGGCGAGCGCGATCCCGGCGGCGACGAGCATGGCGAAGAACGGGATGCCCGCGAGGAGGTAGCGCGAGGGCGGCGACCCGTCGGCCCACCAGTACGCGATGTTCGCGATGTACAGGAACGACGCGAGAGAGCCCGCGGCAAGCGTCGCCATCGCGCCGCCGCGCCAGCGCCACGCGAGCGGGATCCCGACGAACGCGAGCAGGTAGAGCGGGGCGCGGCCGATCAGCCCGAAGACACGGTCGAAGAGGAGCCCGAGCGCGCCGACGTGCGGCGTGTACGCGAGCACCTGCTGCTGGTCCGCGATGAGGTAGTAGCCCGCGCTCGGGAGGAAGACCCGGAACATCGCGTAGTTGACCGCCGCGATCGCGAGGACGATCAGGGAGAAGGGGCCCGCGCCCGCCGCGACGCGCTGGAGGGCCGTGCCGAGGCGGAAGCGCCGCCAGAGCGGGCGCAGCGTGCACCACGCGACGACGAGCCCCGCGCCGACCGCGATGAGCCAGTTCCGCGTGGAGAGGAGCGGGAGCAGCCCGACGAGCGCGCTCGCGGCGGCGAGCCCGCGCACGCCGGTCGCGCTGCCCGCGCGCAGCGCGCGCGCGACGAGGGCGAAGACGAGCGCGGACGCGAGCTCGGGGTAGATCTGCGTCGTGTACGTGAGCACGGGGTGCGTGAAGCCGACGGCGGCCGTCGCGAGGAACGCCGTGCGGCGGTCGGCGCCCACGTCACGCGCGAGGAGGTAGAGGACCGCGACGAGCGCCGCGCCGATCGCGGAGATGAGAACGAGCACGCCGGAGCGCCCGCCGAGCGCGAACGGCAGCGCGGCGACGATCGGCAGCCCGAGATCGCGGATCGGGTAGGCCGCCGTGCCGACCTCGATGACGTGCATGTCGGGAAGACGGTCCGGGTAGTACGCGCGGTAGCGCTCCGCCGCGTAGTCGTTGCGGACGTCGAGGTCCCGGTCGTAGAGGAGCGACTCGACGATCACGAGGTAGTGCGGCTCGTCCGATGCCGTGGGCATCGCGGTCCGGTGGTACGGCAGCAGCATGAGGAACACGGCGAGCGCGACGCCGCCGAGCGCGAGCGCCGTCGTGCGGTCTCCGAGGCGGTCGATCGAGCGCCACAGCGCGTGGAGCGCGTTCGCGCCGAACGCGGCGATGACCGCGACGATCGTCCAGCCGAGGACGCCGTTCGCCTCGCCCGTGGCCGCGAGGACGCTCGCGAGCGGGACCGACGACGCAAGGGCGAGCGAGCGTCCGAGGAACGGGCCGCGCACCGCGGGGGCCGCCAGCGACGCGACGGCCGCGCTCGCGACGAACGCGAGCGCGAGGGCGTACGGGATCCAGCGGTCGATCGCGCTCTCGGCGAGCTCGAGACCCGCCGGCGGGACGGCCGCGAGCGCGACGAGCAGGAGCGTTCCCGACGCGACCGCGTACGCCACGGGCCACGAGCGGACCCGGAGCGCGGGGGGCCGCGCGGCGCCGAGCCACACGAGCAGGGCGCACACGATGAGCGCCGGTGCGAGCGCGGGGTACGCGCGCGTGTACCAGTCATCCGTCGTCGGCTGGAACGACGGGAGCCACGCGAGCGGGTCGACGCCGAGCGCGAGGGCTGTCCAGTCGCGCGGCTTCGTCTCGAACGCGCTGTTGAGGCCGAGGTTCGGCATCGCGGCGAGGAGGAGCGTCGACACGACCGAGAGCGCGACCGCGACGGCGGCGAAGGCGCGTGCGGGCCACCAGCGCGACGCCGCCGCGATGCCGAGGGCGACGAACGGCGCCGCGAGCGGCACGAGCTCGACGAGGTAGCGGGCGGGCGGCGCGTAGCCGCCCTCCCAGTAGCGGAAGAGGGACAGCGCGCCGAGGCTCACGGCGATCGCGGCCACGGCGGGCCGCAGCGCGCGGCGGCGCAGGCCCCGCACGCCGAGGAGCGCGAGGAAGATCCACGGCGCCGTGCCCGCGAGGCCGAACGTGCCGTCGAAGAGCATCGCCGGAAGGGCCACGTGCGGCCGGAGCGCGATGGACGGCTCGCTCGAGAGCGCCTGCGCCTGCTGCGTGCCGATCAGGTAGCCCGCGTACGGCAGCGGGATCCCGTAGAGCGCGGTGTGCAGCACGACGGCGACGATCGCGACAACGACGACGCCGAAGACCGCGCGCGAGCCGCCGACCGCGCGCCATAGGAACGGCAGGAGCGCGAGCAGCAGGATCCCGTCCCGCGGTGTCAGGAGGAGCGTCATGCCGAGAAGGACGCCCGCGAGGAGGGGCTTGCGGTCGGGTGCCGTGAACGCGTAGCGATAGCCGCCCGCGACGAGCGCCGCGCCCAGCGCGTTCGGATACACGGACGCCGCCAGCGGCAGCACCGGCGCGAGGAGCGTCGCCAGCGCCCAGGTCGCGGTGGCGAGGCCTCGATGACGCACGGTCTCACGGAGCAGCAGAAAGACCTGCGCGCTCGCGACCGCGGCGATGACCGCGATCGTGAGCTCGGCACCGACACGGCCGAGCGCCACCCAGCCCGGTGCGATCAGCGCCGGGATCAGGTAGCCCTGGACCGGCCGCGGGCCTACGGCCGTCGCGGCCACGTGCGTCGCGGCGTCGGCCGCGCTCGGGTCGACGCCAA
>DASSSF010000051.1:0-2453 GCA_035708565.1 Candidatus Limnocylindria bacterium | reverse complement strand
GCGCTCGATCCGCGCGGCGGCGTCCCGCGGCGCTGCGGCGAGCCGCGCGAGGTAGGCGCGCGAGGCGGTGGAGCGCGTGTTCAGCTTCGTCCGCGCCGCGCTCTGCAGCGAGCGTCCGCCCCAGGCTGCGAGCGGCTGTCCCCCGAGCCGGACGACGACCCGCGTGATGCCGCGGGCGTGTCCGGGCGGAACGTAGAGCGACCCCGCGCGGACGGCCGGGATCGGCCCGCCCTCCGTCGTCCCACGCCGCACCGGCTGGAGCGCGCCCGCGGCGGGGAAGGCGAAGAGGAGCGCCGCGAGCGGGGCGAGAAGAACGATCGGGCGGCGCAAGGGGCACAAACTAGCCGAGATGGTTGATCGACAATTCCCGCCGCTGTGGATGGGAGCCTGCGCGCGGCGCATCGCGTCCGCCTCGCCCGGTGACAAGGCCCACCGGCCTTGTCACCGGGCGAGTCAGCCACGCTGCTTGGCGCAGACCCTCCCCACAGCAACGCCAATCGCCGACCAACCATCTACGATCCACCGCCTTGGTGTCCCCCGGAAGGTTCGACGGCAAGACCGCCCTCGTGCTCGGCGTGGCGAACAAGCGCTCGATCGCCTGGGCGATCGCGAAGCGGCTCGCGGACGAGGGCGCCCGCCTCGCGTTCACCTTCCAGGGCGAGCGGATCGAGAAGAACGTGCGGGAGCTCGCGGAGACCGTTTCGAGCCCGCTCGTCGCCGAGTGCGACGTGCGCTCCGACGCCGACCTCGAGCGCGTCTTCGGCCAGGTGGGCGAGACGTTCGACGGCGGTCTCGACCTGCTCGTGCACTCCGTCGCGTACGCGGCGGCGGAGGATCTCGAGGGCCGCTTCACCGACACCCCGCGCGACCGCTTCTGGCTCGCTCTCGACATCAGCGCGTACTCGCTCGTTGCGTGCAGCCGGCTCGCCGAGCCGCTGATGGAGGCGCGCGGCGGCGGCTCGATCGTGACGATGACCTACCTCGGCGGCGAGCGCGCGGTGCCGCACTACAACGTGATGGGAGTCGCGAAGGCGACGCTCGACGCGTCGATGCGCTACCTCGCGTGGGACCTCGGCCAGAAGAACGTGCGCGTGAACGCGATCTCGGCCGGCCCGGTGCGGACCCTCGCCGCGCGCTCGATCGCGGGCTTCCCGACGATGGAGGCGATCGTCGAGGAACGCGCGCCGCTCCACCGGCACGTCGACGCGGACGACGTCGGCGCGGCAGCGGCGTTTCTGCTCTCCGACGACGCGAGGAACGTCACCGGGACGATCCTCTACGTCGATTCGGGCTTCCATGCCATGGGGATGTAGTCAGCCCCTGTCGTCGAGCCGTACTGCCTCCGAAGATCAGTAGTTCCCCTCTGAGGCATGTGGAGCGGTGCGGATGTCGACTGCCGCGCCACGGGGATGATTGCGACGAGATCCGAAGGAGTCCGGAGGAGGAGGCACGCGATGCACTGGGTCGACGGTTGGGACTGGCTCTGGATGAGCTTCATGATGGTGTTCTGGCTCGCTGCGCTCGGCGTCGTTCTCTACGTCGCCGTCAAGCTCGCGAACAGGCCGCCGAGCGACGGGAGCAAGCGGTGAGGGAGCTCCTCTTGCTCGTCGTTGTGCTCGCCTGTCCACTGGCGATGCTGCTGATGATGCGCGGCCGCCACGGCCACGATGGCAGGGTGTCGACTGAACAGCTGCGCGAACGCCGCGACGAGCTCGACCGCCTCATCGGCGACCGCGATTAGCCGCACGAGCGGATGAAGCGAGCATCTCCAGCTCGTTGTCCCCGGCGATCGGGATGAACCCCTCTGAGGACAGCGTCGACCGTGCCCCGCTGACGCACGAGGATCGCCGGTCCCGGTAGCGAGCCACGTGGAGCGCGACGTAGCGGACGTCGAGCCGGCGCAGCGTCGGTCGGAGGTCGGCCAGTCGTCCACATTCGAGCCCTCGGAACCGCAGCGCAAGGCGGTCCGCGGCGCGCGGGGCCGTCGTCGAGTACCCGAAGGGGCGCTCGCGCGGCGCCTGCATGACGTAGTAGAGGTAGACGCTTCCTTCCAAGCTCTCGGGCCGAAAGACGGGCAGCTCGAGCAGACCGCCCCTCCCGTCGATCGCCGCGTATGCCTCGTTGCCTTCGTCCGCTCCCATCGGTCGGTAGCTGTCGACTCGCAGGTCGAGCGCGACGAGCGGGATCGCGGCGAGCGCTGCGTAGCGCCACGGCACGCGCTCGAGCGCGAACGCGGCGAGCGCCGCGAGGCAGAGGCACGCGATCGGCAGGAAGCGCGGTGGCACGCGCGTCTGCCCGAGGCCCGGCACGACGTCCCAGAGCGGTTCGTACAGAGGCGTGTTCGCGCCGAGCGCGAGCAGGACGGGCACGAGCGCGCCGAGACCGAGCACGGCCGCGAGCGCGCGGTTGCTGCGCGCCACGAGCACGAGCCCTGCGAGCGCCGCGAGCGGTAC